>NZ_AJLT01000018.1 GCF_000258765.1 Gillisia marina | reverse complement strand
AAAAAACCAGATCGCTCATCTGATTTTTAAATGATTTTTCTAACCAAGCATTATTTTTATCTGTGACTGGAAAAGAGACAACATTAATTGAAGGATAAAGTGAGTAAGTCCCGGAAGTATCCTCCACTCCTATTTCAATCTGTTTGTTAATATTATTAAAAGACACATATTTGGCAGAAAAATTATATTTTATAAGATCTACGAAATCCTCCGAAATCTTATCACAATGAATACAATCCTTTAAATAATCAGAAGCTATAATCTTAATTGAATTCTCAATTTCAAATTTATTAAAATAAGTAGTCATATATTAAACTTTAGATTTGGTAGTTAAATTTACTCTAAACCATTAAATGTCAGCTTTCTTTTATAATAGCTTTAACTTCTTTTATAAAAATTTTGTAAAAAATCAACGGCTTTAGCTCTCATCTAAAGCCGTTGATCCACACATTGATTGGTTATTTAATTACTCTCTTATTATTCGTTTATCATAAGAATGCCCATTCGCGGTGGTTAATTTTACGATATAAATACCGCTCATTAAATTTCTTCTTTGAAATTCCACATCAGTATTTTCAAAGGCTTTGACAGCTCCAGTAAATAAGGTTTCAATCATTCTTCCGGAATAGTCATATACTCGCAGAGTTATATTAGTATCTTTAATTACACTAAATCTAACAGTTGATGTTGAAACTACCGGATTTGGAGATAAAGATACAGTTTCCAAAATTTCCGGTCTTAGGTCTTCCATTATAATTGGAGTTTCCTCAGTTAAAATTTCCAGAGCTTTGGAGTTTCCTTTTGGTTTGTGGATTACGATTGAACCTCCGCCTAAAATAGTAGCGTCTTCTCCAGCCTCTGACAGGCCTCTTTGGTTACCATATAAAATCTGGCTGTCTGAGCCATTTTCCGAAATTTTAATTCTGAAAATATCAGGCCCTGTTTCATTCTGAAAATCTCTATCAATTGCTACTACTCTAAATTTATGATTACCTGTTCAGTTTACAGTACCAGTACCGGCATAAGTAGCTTTCCTTCCTGAGATCACAAGCTCCATATCAATTCATATTTTAAATGCACCTGATACAACGAAGATAGCAGGTAGCATATTTGCTATTGATATTAAAACCATTTTTCACTTGGGCCGGTTTACGTATTGCTAGCAGACGCATTAATTTCTCCTAAAATTAAGACAGCTTTAAAGCAAAATAAATTAAATCGCAATTTGCTTAATTGTATAGCAAGTAATATAACTCAAGATGAAATTCAAAAAAATTTCCAACATAATAAAATCTTATAAAATAGCAAAAGTTCCATTTTAGACGTCTAGAATAAGAACAAAAATTTTACTGCCATTCAAAACAAAAAGCACACCTTTCGGTGAGCTTTTCTTTTTTCGCGACCTCCCCAGGGTTACCTACGGTGATCCCTCAAAGCTCCGCTATGAAAATAGTCCAAACAAAAAAAAAACGCCAAGCTTGCTTGAGCGTTTTTTTCTTTTGAACCATTTATTCGTGACCGCGAAGGGATTCAAACCCCCAACCCTCAGAGCCGAAATCTGATGCGCTATTCAGTTGCGCCACGCGGCCAATTCAATAACCAATTAACAATGATCATTGATTATTGGTAATTGATTATTGCTAATTGCTTAACTCTCTTTTTACAATCATTGAAATTGTCTTCCCATCTGCTTTTCCTGCCAATTCCCCGGAAGCCATTCCCATTACTTTCCCCATATCCTTCATGCCTGAAGCTCCGGATTTAGCGATAATATCTTTTACTGTTTTTTCTATTTCTGCTTCGCTTAACTGAGCCGGTAAAAACTGCTCAATCACTGCAGCCTGATCCAATTCTGGTTGTGCCAGATCTTCTCTGTTTTGTTCCTTATAAATAGTCGCACTATCCTTGCGTTGTTTCACTAATTTCTGAAGCAACTTTAATTCCTCCTCCTCAGATATCTCTTCTTTAGAACCTGTTTCGGTTTGCGCCAATAATATTCCACTTTTAATGGCACGAAGAGCCTCTAATTTAACCGCATCTTTTGCGCGCATTGCCGCTTTCATTTCGGCCATTACTTGGTCTTGTAAACTCATATTAAGTGTATTAATTAAGACTGCGAATATAAAAATAAAACCTGAAATTCGTGGGGGAATTCCAGGTTTATGTTGGGGTAAATTTAAGCTTAGTCTACGTTATCGTGTAGAAACGAATTGTTACTTCTAAACTTAAGATCGTCATTATCTCCACCTAAAGTGGTTCTGGAAAGTTTTTCTTCTGCTTTTCTAGAATTGTCAAGATCTATACCTGCCCTTTTATATGCGGGTTGCTTTTCAATTTCATCTATTTGAGCTGCATTGTTTCGAAACTTATAATTAAATTCCTTCATCTTAGCTCTTCTTTCTGCAGCTCTTTCTATTAAGCCTTCAGAAATAGGATTATCAAAAGGGTCGTTATCTTGATCTTCTGTAGCTTTTCTTGATGGTTCTGGAGCCACCGTTTTCTTTTCAAAAACAATTGCTTCTTCTTCCTCTTCTTTTTTCTGAACAGGTTTCGATTTTTTAAGCATTTGCTCAACTTCCATGTAGTCATCCAGACTGTAACGCTTTTCTCCTGTTGAAGAATTTTCAGTCACCGGAATGATCTCTATTGGCTCGTTCACTTCCATTTCCATGGTCTCATCATTAAGATCATGAATAATTCTGTTGTACTTTGGCTTTTCAACCTCTAAAGACTCTTTAGCTTGTGAACTTTTAACCTCATCTTCAGCCTGTTCTTGCTGCTGATTAATTGGGAAATCAAATGTGAACATAAACTGATCTTCTGAATCATCTTCCAACTCTTCTTTCTGCTTCTCTAGCTTATTTATTTTTGCTGAAGTATCAGTAATTATAAAGTCATCTTCTTTATAGGAAACTTCTTCATATTCCACTTCCATGTTTCTAGCGCTTGGAGGTGTTCGTAGATCTTCCTTTACTTCATGGATCTCAGTATCTTCTTCCTCTAAGGTGTGAACAATCTTTTGCTCCTTTACTTCTTCCGGTGCTTCTTCAGTAAAAGCAGGTTTCTGAAGTTTGTTCATACCAAAATTATGTACCGCCTTTTGTTCATCTTCTAGCGTATGAATAATCTTTTTGGTTTCAGTATTTACAATTTCATTTTGCTGCTCTACATTAAAACCCGTAGCAATAATTGTTACAGCGATTGCATCTTCTAAAGTTTCATCTTCCCCAACTCCCATAATGATGTTGGCGCTATGTCCGGCTTCATTTTGAATATGATCGTTGATTTCTCCAATTTCGTCAATGGTAATCTCTTCAGATCCCGAAACGATTAACAACAACACATTTTGAGCTCCCTTAATTTTGTTATCATTCAACAATGGAGAATCCAAAGCTTTGATAATAGCATCGTTGGCTCTACTTGCTCCAGATGCAGATGCAGATCCCATAATAGCAGTACCACTATTACTTAGAACTGTTTTTGCATCACGTAAATCGATGTTTTGTGTATAGTGATGAGTTATAACTTCTGCAATCCCTCTGGAAGCAGTTGCTAATACTTCATCTGCCTTAGAGAAGCCAGCTTTAAAGCCAAGGTTCCCATAAACCTCTCTTAATTTATTATTATTGATAACAATAAGTGAATCTACATGTCTTCGTAGATTTTCTACTCCCAGTTGAGCCTGTTCATTTCGCATTTTCCCTTCAAACTGAAAAGGAATAGTCACGATCCCTACAGTAAGGATATCCATTTCTTTTGCTTGTCTGGCAATTACAGGCGCAGCTCCCGTTCCAGTTCCTCCACCCATACCGGCAGTAATAAATACCATTTTGGTATTAGCTCCGAGCATGCGCTTGATTTCCTCGCTACTTTCTATCGCGGCGTTTTCCCCCACTTTTGGGTCAGCTCCCGCTCCTAAACCTTCTGTTAAGTGTACACCTAACTGAATTTTATTTGGAACTGTGCTGTTTTCCAAGGCTTGGGAATCTGTATTACAAATAATAAAATCAACTCCCTTGATTCCTTGTTGGAACATGTGGTTAATGGCATTGCTACCACCACCTCCTACTCCAATAACCTTAATCACATTGGATTGGTTTTTGGGTAAATCGAATGAAATATTTTCGAATTCTGTACTGCTCATAAATCCTTTTTTACTGGTTCTATATTGTTATTCTGCGTTGTCTAAAAAATCTTTGAACTTTTCTGCCCATTTATCAAAAACACTCTTTTTAGGGGTTTTTGATGAAGGCGAGGTAGTTTCCTGCTCTTCCTCTTCTGTATGAAAGGAATGTGTTCCCTCTTCTACAATTACTTCTTTCTCTTCTGTACCTGCCTTATTTTGGAACTTAGCGCCTTGTTGCTCTAAGCTATTCAAGACCAAACCTACAGCGGTTGCATACAACGGACTCGTTGTTTCGGTGTCGCTATCTCCTGCTAGATGTTCATTAGGATATCCAATTCTGGTATCCATTCCGGTAATATATTCTGCCAGTTGCTTTAAATGCTTCAACTGGGCACCACCACCGGTAATTACCATCCCGGCTATTAATTTTTTCTTTTGCTCTTCGTGGCCGTAGTTCTTAATTTCAAGATACACTTGCTCAATAATTTCTACTACACGTGCATGGATGATCTTGGAAAGGTTTTTAAGGGTGATCTCCTTTGGTTCTCTTCCGCGTAATCCAGGAATAGAAACGATCTCGTTATCCTTATTTTCTCCCGGCCATGCAGATCCAAACTTGATCTTTAATAACTCTGCCTGCTTTTCTATAATAGAACAGCCTTCTTTGATATCCTCTGTAATTACATTTCCTCCAAATGGGATCACCGCCGTATGGCGAATAATACCATCTTTAAAAATGGCAAGATCTGTTGTTCCTCCTCCTATATCGATAAGTGCAACTCCTGCTTCTTTTTCTTCCTGACTTAACACTGCATTCGCAGATGCCAATGGCTCCAAAGTTACTGCTGAAAGTTCCAAACCGGCACTTTTCACACATCTACCAATATTTCTAATAGAAGAAACCTGACCAACTACAACGTGAAAATTAGCTTCTAATCTTCCGCCATACATCCCGATTGGCTCCTTGATCTCTGCTTGCCCATCTACCTTAAATTCCTGTGGCAACACATGAATGATCTCTTCTCCCGGTAACATTACTAGTTTATGAACTTGGTTACAAAGCGTATAAATATCGTCGCTATCTATCACCTCATCTGGATTTGGTCGGGTGATATAATCGCTATGTTGCAAACTGCGAATATGTTGTCCCGCAATCCCAACAACCACTTCTTCAATTTTTAACCCTGAATCTGCCTCTGCTTCTTGTATGGCTTGCTGAATAGATTGAATAGTTTGGGTAATATTATTCACAACCCCACGGTGGACACCTAAACTTTTAGATTTTCCAATCCCTATAATCTCCATTTTTCCGTACTCATTCTTCCGCCCTATCATGGCCACGATCTTCGTGGTTCCAATATCCAGCCCTACTGCAATTTCGTTGTGTTCCATCCCTTATTTTTTAGTGCAAACAACTTGGTTCCCAAATTGTAAATCCACCTTTTTGTAAGTATTTATTAAATCGTCTTTAAGTGCTTTTTTATAAAAAGCTTTAAAATTGTTGAATTTCTCATCTATCCGGTTCACTTTTCCGAAGAAAATATTGAAATCTGTTTGTCTTAGTTCTAATTGATAATAACCACCATTCAAACGAGTGATAGCTGTAATATGTTGAGTCAAAAATTCGTCTTTGTTAATATAGTCTACTAATGGAAAGGCTTCTTCAAGATCCATTTCTTTCATATTAACCAAAACCGGAACTCTAGCCGAATAGCTTTTAGAAAGTGGCATCTTCCTGCCTGACCTATCTAAATAAAAGGCGTTATTCCCCAAAACTCTACCGATAGGGCGGCGTTGACTTATTTTGGTTTTTAGAATTCCATCCAGCGTAAGAAACACTTCTGCATTTTCTATCATCTCGTGTTTGTTCAACAGTGATTCTACCCTATTCAAATCTAAAGTTTCTTTAGCTATACTTGAGACCTCAATGTTATTTTGTATTAACAATTTATTAACCGATTCTTCAGACACATACAGGTTTTCAAATTGGGTAAATTGTACTTCAATTTTTTCCAATTTTCTATCGTTATTTCGCTTTTCCGCAAAGCCATAAAAGAAGACAATTACAGCCAATAACAAAAATCCTTTTATGTAATTGAAGTTAATTTTCATCCTTAAAATTTTTTTCAACTTTAATGATCTCTTCTCCAATATCTCCAGCGCCCATCATAACAATAACAGGGCATTCTGAAAGATTCAACTCATTTATAATCTCTTCTTTTTGTATTAATTTCTTATGCTGATTCTTAATTTTATGTAATAACCATTCAGAAGTAATTCCTTCCATAGGAAGTTCTCTCGCCGGATAAATATCCAACAACAACACCTCATCGAACTTGCTTAAACTTTCAGCAAATTCATCAGCAAAATCCTTAGTTCTGCTAAATAAGTGTGGCTGAAAAACTGCAATCGCCTTTTTTCCGTGGTGCATCTCACGAACAGCTTGATGCACCGCGGCAATTTCTGCCGGATGATGCGCATAATCATCTATTAAAACTCTATCTGCTGTTTTCAATCGATATGTAAACCTGCGTTTTACACCTTTAAAGCTATATAATGCCCTGGCGAGTTCATTGGTTGGGGATCCATAATGAATGGCAATCGCCAGGGCAGTTATAGCATTTAATAAATTGTGTTTGCCTGGGAGGCTAAACTTTAAATTTGCAATAGTAATTGTCGGGGTGATCAGATCGAAATGATAAGTTCCGTTCTTTACTGTAATATTTTGAGCAGAATAATCTGCGTTGTCTTCAATTCCAATAGTTCCACCTTTAAGTGGTAGTCCATTCTTTACAAAAAGGGTACCATTCTCCGGTATTAAGGCGGCAAAATCTTTAAAAGATTTAATCAATTCTTCGGGAGCGCCATAAATATCTAAGTGATCGGCATCCATAGAAGTGATCGCGGCAATATTTGGCGATAAATTCAAAAAAGATCTGTCAAACTCATCTGCCTCCACAACCATCACCTCATTGCCATTAAGAATAAGATTGCTCTGGATATCTTCGCTTATCCCACCAAGAAAAGCAGTCACCTTCGCTCCTGTTTCTTTCAACAAATGACCCAAAATAGCTGTAGTAGTAGTTTTACCATGCGTTCCCGCCACAGCCAGTGTAAATACACCTTCAGTAATCATCCCTAAAACTACTGCCCGCTTTTTAAGCTGAAATTCCTGCTGAATAAAATAGTTATATTGCTTACTGTCCTTTGGGATTGCAGGAGTATAAATAATTAATGTGTTTTCAGTATTGCTGAAGCTTTCCGGAATTACCTCAATTTCATCCTTATAAAAAACTTGAACCCCTTCCTCTTCCAAAGATCTCGTTAAAGAAGTTGGAGTTTTATCGTAGCCGGCAACCTGTTTTCCAAGAGAATTGAAATATCGCGCTAACGCACTCATTCCTATTCCGCCAATGCCGATAAAATAAAGGTTTTCTATATTTTTAAAATGATTCATTAATTTAACTTCTCCTTCTTTATAATTTTTTCCATAGTATTTACAATAGCAGCTGTTGCTCCCGGTAGTGCCAATTTTTTAATGTTTTCTGAAAGATTTTTCTGCACCTTTTCAGATTTTAAAACCAATAATATGGTTTCTGAAAATTCCTTCGCTAAGTCCTTTTCATTCAAAACATAAGCAGCATCTTCATTGGCAACCGTTAAGGCATTTTTTGCCTGATGATTTTCAGCAACATTGGGAGACGGAATAAATATTACCGGTTTTCCTACTATGCACAATTCTGAAACACTAATTGCTCCTGCACGAGATACAATAACATCGGCTGCTGCATAGGCAAGATCCATTCTGCTCAAAAATGCATGGGTTTGCACAAACTCGTTATCAAACTTTTTATATTCCTCGTAATACAAAGAACCTGTTTGCCAAATAAGCTGTATATCCTCTTTTTCAAAAATATCCACAAAAGCTTCCATTAGCTGATTTATTCTTCTTGCCCCTAAGCTTCCACCTAATACCAATAATGTTTTTCGCTCCTTTTTCAGCTTAAAAAATTCCTGCGCTTCCTCCCTTTTACTTGCAACATCTAAAATATCCTGTCTTACAGGATTTCCTGTTTTTACAGTTTTGGCTAAAGGAAAATAATTTTCTAAATTATCGTAGGCCGTACAGATAGCATCAGCATTTTTCCCTAACAATCTATTTGTAATTCCCGGATAAGAATTCTGCTCCTGAATTAAGGTTGGAATATTCATGGTATTTGCAACTTTCAGCAAAGGTCCACTTGCAAAACCACCGGTTCCTATTACCACATCTGGCTTAAACTTTTTGATAATCTTTCTAGACTCCCAAAGACTGCTAATTACCTTAAAAGGAAAACTTAGATTCCTTTTGGTTAAACTTCTGTCTATCCCAGAGATCCAAAGCCCTTCGATTTTATAACCAGCTTGTGGCACTTTATCCATTTCCATTCTATCTTTCGCACCAACAAAAAGAATCTCAGCAGAGGGATAGCGTCTTATAATTTCATCGGCAATGGAGATCGCAGGATAAATATGTCCTCCTGTTCCTCCACCAGATATTATTACTTTTAACTGTTCCATCATATCGCTTCGCTTAAAATATCCAAAGGATTTTCTTCCTCTCGTTCTCTATCAGATTCCTCAGATAACTTTATTTCTTCTTCTCTTTTAGCACTTACACTCAATACTATTCCTAGCGCCAAACATGTCATCCAAATAGATGTACCTCCACTACTAACTAATGGCAAGGTTTGTCCTGTTACCGGAAATAATTCTACCGCTACCGCCATATTTACCAGAGCTTGGAACACAATAGGCAATCCAACTCCAATAACCAATAATTTCCCAAAGATTGTATTTGCTTTTGTTGCCACAATAACAATCCTGAATAACAACATTAAATAAGCCGCCATTACCGCAAAGCCACCAATTAATCCCATTTCTTCAACGATGATCGCATAAATGAAATCTGAAGATGATTGTGGTAAAAAATTTCGTTGGATACTTTTCCCTATTCCAGCTCCTGCAACACCTCCTCTAGCAATTGCGATCTTTGCCTTTTCTATTTGGTAATCGGCTTCGGTATCTTCGTCATTTGTAAAATTCTCAATTCTGCTAGCCCAAGTATCCACCCTATTCGGCATCAAACCCGGAAATGCTTTAGCTGTTAATATGAACATGGTTAGCAATAATAAACCAGCTCCAACAATAACCCCTAAATATTTCAAAGGGTAGCCCCCAAGAAAAACCAACATAATTACCATTGTAAAAATGATAGCGGTGGTAGAAAAGTTTGCAGGTAAAATCAGTATCAGAAAAACAAAAACCGGCATCCATAATGGCAAAATTGTTTCCTTAAATGTGACTGTTTTTTCAGTTATTCTAGAAAGATATCTCGCAACATAAACCATTAATACTACTGCCGCCAATGTTGAAGTCTGAAAAGTGACTCCCACCACAGGAATCTGAATCCATCTACTCGCATAAGCCCCATCTATCGTAGTTCCTTGCGCAACTGTATAAATAAGCAACAAAAAGACAATGGGTAGCATTAAAATGGAAAGCCCTTTAAAATAATGATATGGAATCTTGTGGATTGCAAACAATACACAGAATCCTAAAACTAAATGAAAAAAATGCACAACTAAATAGCTGCTTGTACTTCCATCTCCATATAAATAGGCAAGGTTACTACTTGCGCTATACACCGGCAAAAACGAAAAAATCGCCAGCAATGCCGTGGTAGCCCAAATAACCTTATCCCCTTTTATATTTGAAAAAAAGTCGTTCATTCAGTTTTACTCTTACTTTTATTATAAGTTTCTTACACTTTCTTTAAACTGTCTTCCTCTATCCTCGTAGTTTTCGAATAAATCGAAACTCGCACAGGCCGGAGAAAGCAATACGGTATTTCCTCTTTCAGCTAATTTATATGCCATCCCAACAGCTTCCTTCATAGAATGTGTTTCTACAATGGTATCTACACAATTTCCAAAAGCCTCAAAAATCTTGGAATTATCTACCCCTAAACAAATAATGGCCTTCACTTTTTCATTCACCAAAGGCAACAGTTCTGAATACACATTTCCCTTATCTACACCCCCAACGATCCAAACCGTTTCAGTTTCCATACTTTCCAAAGCATAGTAAGTTGCATTAGTATTGGTTGCCTTAGAATCGTTCACGTACATCACGTTGTTAATTTTAAGCACTTTTTCCAATCGGTGTTCTACTCCTTGAAAATTCTCCATGCTCGCACGGATGGTTTCTTTTCTAATTCTTAATAATTGGGAAACCGTAGAGGCTGCCATTGCATTTTTAGTGTTGTGTTTACCTTCGAGTGCTAAGGATGATGTTGGCATAATAAATTGGGTGTTGTTGAGGTTTATTTTAATATTGTTATCTTCTACATATGCGCCTTTTTCTAGTTTTTTCTGAAGTGAAAAAGGCAATTTTTCGGCATTTACTGAATTAGATTCAAGCCATTTTGAAATTAATTCGTCGTCGGCATCATAAATAAAGAAGTCTCCTTCTTTCTGATTCATTGTAATTCTAAATTTAGATGCGATGTATTCTTCAATGTTATAATTATATCTATCCAAATGATCTGGAGTGATGTTCATAAGCAAGGCGATATCCGGTCTAAAATTCACGATACCATCTAACTGAAAACTACTTAACTCCAAAACGAAACAATCTACAGGATCTCCAGCCACTTGTTTTGCAAAACTATCTCCTACATTTCCAGCCATAGCCACCTTTAATCCAGCATTTTTCAGGATATGATGTATCCATTTAGTAGTAGTGGTTTTTCCGTTACTTCCAGTTATTCCTATAATTTTTGCTGAAGTATATTCTGCAGCAAATTCAATTTCAGAAATCACAGGAATTCCATGTTCCTTGATCTTTTTAACCAAAGGCGCGGTATCCGGAATTCCGGGGCTTTTCATCACTACCGAAGCATCCATGATCTTAGCTTCAGTATGTCCCGATTCTTCCCAGGCTACTCCTAATTTTTCAAGCTCAGCCTTATATTTATCTTTTATCTTTCCAAAATCTGAAACAAAAACATCATAGCCCTGCTTAAGCGCAAGAATAGCAGTACCAACACCGCTTTCTCCACCTCCAAGAATTGCTATTTTTTTGTTTTTGCTCATTTTATCTAACTTTCAAAGTAATAATGGTTACGATTGCAAGAAAAATCCCCACAATCCAAAACCGAACTACGATCTTGCTTTCGTGCAAACCTTTTTTCTGATAATGGTGATGCAGTGGAGACATCAAAAATATTCTTCGGCCTTCGCCATATTTTCGCTTGGTGATCTTAAACCATCCAACTTGCATTACAACTGATAGATTTTCCAAGAGAAAAATTCCACATAGAATTGGAATCAGTAACTCCTTTCTGGTTGCAATAGCGATTACAGCGATAATTCCCCCAATAGTCAAACTCCCTGTATCGCCCATAAAAACTTGCGCGGGAAAGGTATTGTACCATAAGAATCCAACCAAAGCTCCCGCGAAGGCTGTAATAAATATGGTCATCTCCCCAGAGCGTGGGATATACATAATATTGAGATAATCTGAAAATATGATGTTACCAGAAACCCATGCAAAGATTCCCAGAGTAAGCACTATAATTGCTGAAGAGCCTGCCGCAAGCCCGTCTATTCCATCGGTTAAATTTGCTCCATTAGATACAGCTGTGACAATGAAAATTACAATCGGAATAAAAATTAACCACGCATAGTTCACTAGAGATGGATTGATCCAGCTAATCAAACTTGCATAATCGAATTCATTATTTTTTACGAACGGAATTGTTGTTTTAGTTGACTTCTCTTCAACCCCTGTACTAATTTCCTGTCCGCTATTTTCAACTTTTTCAATATTAAAAGCGGGTATATTAACATCTTCCTTAATTGTAATCCCCGGATGCAGATACATAGTACCACCCACAATAAGACCAAGACCAACTTGTCCAAGTACTTTAAAAACTCCTTTTAAACCTTCCTTGTCTTTTTTGAAGGTTTTAATATAATCGTCTATAAATCCAATAGTTCCCATCCAAAGGGTGGTAACTATTAATAAAATAACATAAATGTTATCTAATTTGGCGAACAATAATACCGGAATAAGGGTAGATATAATGATAATAAGACCACCCATGGTTGGAGTTCCAGCCTTTTCGCTTTGTCCTTTTAAACCAAGATCTCGAACACTTTCTCCTACTTGTTTTCTTAAAAGATAGTTGATGATTTTCTTTCCATAAATGGTAGATATCGCCAAGGATAAAATAATAGCCATGGCCGACCGGAACGAAATAAATTCGAACAGACCCGCACCGGGAACTTGGTATTCTCTATCTAAAAAATCAAACAAATAGTATAACATATCTTTTCCTCTAATCCCTTACTATTAGTTGGGAATTCTATTTTTCCAGTTGTCTTAAATATTCACTTACAATTTTATAATCATCAAAATCTGATCGTACTCCATTAACTTCCTGATAAGTTTCATGGCCTTTCCCGGCAATTAAAATGATATCATTTGGGTTAGCCAATTGGCAAGCAGTTTTAATCGCTTGATTTCTGCTTACAACAGTCATGGTCTTTTTAAAATCTGTTGGATCTACACCTGCTTCAACATTTTTTAAAATTGCTTCGGGATCTTCAGTTCTTGGATTATCACTGGTAAAAATTACTTTGGTACTTAAAGCCGCAGCGATATTTCCCATTTTTGGTCTTTTAGTTTTATCCCGATCTCCACCACAACCAACTACAGTGATTAATTCTTCGTTTTTGGTGCGAATTGCATTAATGGTTTCCAACACATTTTTTAATGCATCTGGAGTATGCGCATAATCTACAATGGCGGTGATCTTTTTATTAGAAACCAAATACTGAAATCTTCCACTCACGGAATCCAATTCACTTATGAGCCTTAAGTTTTCTTGCTTTTCAAGTCCTAATAATTCTCCCGCAGCATAGATTGCAAGAATATTATAAGCGTTAAAATTTCCAATCAGTTTGGTCCAAACCTCATCTCCATTTATTTTCAGCAACAATCCGCCAAATTGGTTTTCTAAAATCTTTGCGTTGAAATCTGCGAAAGACTTTAATGCATAAGTTTTCTTTTCAGCTTTT
The DNA here is from genome assembly GCF_000258765.1 of Gillisia marina. Taxonomy (GTDB): domain Bacteria; phylum Bacteroidota; class Bacteroidia; order Flavobacteriales; family Flavobacteriaceae; genus Gillisia; species Gillisia marina. Next base: position 50,046 of record NZ_AJLT01000018.1, on the reverse strand, counting down.
GTATTCTGAAGCATCACTGCTCCGTTTTTGTCATCTCCATTCACCAAGGCAAAGGCAGATGCCGGCAGCTGATCGAAAAATAGCTTTTTCACGTCGCGGTATTCTGCAAAGGTTTTATGATAATCTAAATGGTCATGTGATAGATTGGTAAAAATTCCACCGGCAAATTTTAATCCTGTAGTTCTATCCTGTGCGATCCCATGAGAACTCACTTCCATAAAACAATATTCAACTCCCTCGTCATTCATCAACTTCAAATACGAATTAATGGTTAACGAATCTGGGGTTGTATGAGAAGCTGAATACGTTTTTTCTCCCACCATAATATTTACAGTAGAAAGCAACCCAACTTTAAAGCCCGCTTTATTGAACAAATGATATAATAGAGTAGCTACGGTTGTTTTCCCATTAGTTCCTGTAACTCCAACTAATTTTAAGTTTTCTGAAGGCGAATCGTAATAATTTGCCGCCATAATTGCCAAGCTTTTTGAGAATTTGCAACTTTTATATAAGTAACGCCATTTATAATTTGCTCCGGAATTTCCTGACAAATCACCGCTAATGCACCTTGGTTAACAGCCGTGGTTATAAATTTATGTCCATCTGATAAAGTTCCTTTTATAGCCACAAATACATCATTCAATTCGACTTTTCTGGAATCGAAATGAATTGAATTAACAGTGATTCCGGTGTTACCGATTACGGTATCCATAGGAACTTTGTATAATATGTCTTTTAATATCTTCAACTTAAACTAAGTGCTACTTGTTGATTATTCTTAATTTTTTGTCCCGCAGGAATAGATTGATTTTTCACTTTTCCTTTCCCGTTTATGCGCACAGATAAACCTAGGTTTTCTAGTAAAGAGAGTGCATCCATCGCGGGCATTCCTACTACATTAGGCATTAACTTTTTAGCGCTCTGCGCGGCCGCATAATATTTTTCGAAGTCTTTAGAACTAGCATCATTCTTCACCTCCAAAGATTCTATTGCATCTTCTATAGGAGTGTCTGTATATATTTTCTGAGCAATTCTTTTGAATACAGGTCCGCTTACATCTGCTCCATAATACCCCACTTTATTATTTGGTTTATGAATAATTACAATGCTTGTGTACTTTGGGTTATCGGCAGGAAAATATCCCACAAAAGATGAAATATATCGAGGGTTAGAATTCCACCCTTCCATCCAATATTCGGTTTGCGCAGTACCAGTTTTTCCGGCCATAGAGAAATTAGGAGAGTATAAACTTTTTGCAGTTCCGCGCACTAATACATTCTCCATCATTGCCTTTACCTTATCTACTGTTTCCTGAGAACAGATTGAAGGGTTTAAAACAGTCAGTTCATTCTTTTCTATTACTTTATCCCACTCTCGAACTTCTTTGATAAAACGAGGTTTTAGCAAAACTCCATTGTTGGCTATTGCATTATAAAAGGATAAGGTTTGTAATGGAGTTATTTCTACTCCATAGCCGTATGCCATCCAGGGCAACGAAAGTGCAGACCATTTTTTATCATCCGGCTTCGGAATATATGGTTCGCCTTCACCCTTAATAGAAATCCCTAATTTCTGGTTCAGATTCATTCTCTGTAAGCCATCAATAAATTTTTGAGGATTGTCCTTATAATTATCGTAGATCAACTTAACCACTCCTACGTTTGAAGAAACCTCAAAAGATTTAGCTGCCGATATTTTACCGTAACCTCCACGGCGAGAATCTCTAACCTTATAACCTCGCACACTCATGATTCCATTTTCAGTATCTACAACGGTACTGGTATCTATCACTTTATCTTCTAAAGCAACAACCATTGCCATTAATTTAAACGTAGAACCCGGCTCATGTGTTTCGCCAACCGCGTAGTTTAACTTTTCGTAATAAGTACCCTCAGAAGTTCTTCCTAGATTAGAAATTGCTTTAATCTCACCCGTTTTGGTTTCCATCACCACTACTGTTCCATGATCAGCTTCATATTTCTCTAACTGAGCCAACAATGCATGATGCGCGATATCTTGGATATTCACATCTATAGTAGAAATCACATCATACCCATCTTTTGGCTCTACTTCGTTATTATCGCTTATCGGCTTCCACTGTCCTTTTGCGATTTTTTTGTTTCAATCTATGCCCATCTGTTCCTTCTAAAAATGGACCGAAAGCACCTTCCAAACCTACTCTTGTATAATAGCCTTGTTTATCTTTACGTTCATACCCAACAGTTCTCGCAGCAATTTCTCCAAGGGGATGCTCCCGAACAGTCCTTTGTTCAACGATAATTCCACCTTTATAAGCTCCAAGATTAAAAAGAGGAAAACTCTTTACCTTCATATAATCTGAATAACCTAAATTTCTTGCAATCAAAAAGTATCTGTGCTTATTAACCCTTGCCGTTCTTAAAGACAAAGACCAATAAGCGACGCTCTTACCAAACATTTTATGAAGCTCTTTGGAAAGAGGCACTATATTTTCCTCGAAATTTTTATCGGATACTGTTACCGCATCAAACCTTATGTCGTAGTTGGGTATGGAAGTAGCCAATAAATTACCATTGGAGTCGTATAGATTTCCACGATTAGCAGGAATGGTGAAGTTTTTTAAAGTTCTTTCTTCTGAAAGCTGCTTGTATTTTTCACCTTCTACAAACTGAATATTTAGCAACTGCACAGCTACCGCCACCGCAAAGATGAACATACATCCGGCTACAAAGTACAATCGGTTTAATATGTGCTTTTCGTTGGTTGCCAAAGGTTTCCTTAGTCTGTTATATTAATTTTTATTTTATATGGTGGCGTTTCCGAAGGTTTTACTCCTCTTGCAGCCATTTTATTGGTAATGGTAGATTCCATTTTAAGTTTCATAAGAGCAGATCTCATATCTACAAATTCACTTCGCAATTCGCGCACTTCAGTATTTAACTTAGCAATATTGTGAACCTTGCGCTCGGCACTATGTGAGCAGGCAATCATGATAATAGCTAGAAATGTACAGAACACAATAAATCGCCAGTTCTTAATAGCATCGTTGCTTATTAAGAAATCGGCTTTTAAAATGTTATATATTCCTTTTTTCATTTCCGCCTTGCTATGAATTATTTCTGAAACTAATCAGAACTATAACTTTACAGCTATTCTTAATTTTGCGCTTCGAGCTCTATTGTTTTTATAAATTTCTTCTGCTGAAGGAACTATTAAGCCTTTTACTTTTTTAAATGGTACCGATATATTTCCATAAAAGTCCTTTTCAGGCTCTCCTTCAAAAAGACCACTTCTTATATATCGTTTTACCAACCTATCTTCTAAAGAGTGATAAGAAATAAGACTTAATCTCCCACCTTTATCCAGTAATTCTTCAGTTTGCAGCAAAAACTCTTTTAAAACTTCTATTTCCTGATTTACCTCTATCCGAATTGCCTGATAGATCTGGGCTAATATTTTATGTTCCTTTTCCTTAAAAAGAAAAGGCTTCAAAACTTCTTTTAATTGATCGCTACTCTCTATTGGAGCAACTTCTCTAGCTTTAATTATTTCTGAAGCAATTTTTCCCGCGTTTCTCAAATCAGCATACTCGTAAAACAATTTTTTAAGCTGCTCATGATCGTACTCATTAATCACCTCGTAAGCGCTCAAACTACTTTTCTTGCTCATCCTCATATCCAATTTCGCCTCAAATCTGGTTGAAAAACCGCGCTCTGCTACATTGAATTGATGAGAGGAAACTCCAAAATCTCCAAGAATTCCGTCAACTTTTTTTTATTCCGTGGAATCTCAAAAAACGCTTTATAAATCTGAAGTTTTCATTAATTAGCGTAAAGCGAGGATCATCCATGGCATTATCTAAAGCATCTTCATCTTGATCGAACGCAAATAATTTCCCTTTTTTACTTAGCCTGCTCAAAATTTCAGCGGAATGTCCACCACCTCCAAAAGTCACATCTACATATACTCCATCCGGCTTAATGTTTAAACCATCTACAGATTCTTTTAATAAGACAGGATTATGATATTCCATTAAAATCATCGTTACCCATAACTTCTTCAGCCAGATCTGCAAAGTCATCCGCAGAAGCATCTATGGTATTTTCATATTTATTTTTATCCCAGATCTCAATAATGTTAATCGCAGAAGAAAGAACGATCTCCTTATCCATTTCAGCAAAGCCAAAAAGGTCTTTCGGAATTAACAAACGTCCGTTAGCATCTACTTCTACTGTTTTAACACCAGCTGTAAATCTTCGTATAAAGTCATTATTCTTCTTTACAAATCGGTTTAATCCATTTATTTTTTTCATCATCTCATTCCATTCCTGCATAGGGTATAATTCTAGACAAGGCTGAAAAACAGATCTTTTTAAAACAAAACCTTCCTGTAAAACCGGAGTCAGCTGCTTTTTTAAGGCAGCCGGAACCATAAGACGCCCTTTAGCGTCTACTTTACATTCGTATGTTCCAATTAGATTTACCACTCAATAACTTTATAGAGTCAAATATATTGAAATTATTACCACATTTTACCACATTTTACCACTTTGTTGATAAGTTTTTCCACCTATTGTGCTGAAACACTTCTAAATAGAGCTAGTTCATTATGTTTCAGACTCTTGGTTTTCATTGAAAATTTTAAGCAAATTTTAATAGGAAAAATTTGTGTTTTTAATGAGTAAATGCGTTCCTCAATAAAGCTGTGTATTAAGTAAAAATGATTATACTTGTACTGAAATCGCTATATTTGCGATTGCTAATTGCAAATGGCATTCATGGAACACGATTTACAGCAAGAAGGAAAATTTACTTACCTGGAAAAAGGGGAAGGAACACCGATAGTTATTTTACATGGACTCATGGGTGGCCTAAGTAACTTTGATGGCGTTGTAAATTATTTCCCGGAAAGAGGTTATAAAGTTTTAATCCCAGAATTACCACTTTATAATATGTCTTTACTCAAAACGAGTGTAGGAACTTTTGCGAAATATCTCAAAGATTTTATTGAGTCCAAAGGCTTTTCTGAAGTGATTCTTCTAGGGAATTCCTTAGGTGGTCATATTGCCCTTCTTTGCACAAAAATGTATCCCGAATTAGTAAAAGGTTTGGTGATTACTGGAAGTTCAGGCTTATATGAGAATGCAATGGGCGAAAGCTACCCAAGACGTGGTGATTATGAGTTTATAAAGAAGAAAGCACAAAATGTTTTTTACGATCCTGCGGTTGCCACTAAGGAAATTGTAGATGAAGTCTACTACACTATTGGCGACAGAAACAAGTTGGTAAAAACCTTAGCCATTGCCAAAAGTGCCATTCGTCATAACATGGCAAATGATCTTCCGAACATGCAAACTCCAACCTGTATAATTTGGGGTAGAAATGACAATGTTACGCCACCGGATGTTGCTGAAGATTTTAATAAATTGCTACCAGATTCAGATCTTTATTGGATAGACGAATGTGGACATGCAGCAATGATGGAACATCCAGATACATTTAATGAGCTATTATTCGAGTGGCTTCAAAAGAGATCTTTCTAAGATTTAAGTAATGATTATAAAATCTTCTGAATTCGTAGTAAGCAACAGCGATGTTGCAAAATGCCCAAACAGTAAATTACCGGAATATGCTTTTATAGGCAGAAGTAATGTGGGGAAATCTTCTCTCATCAATATGCTTACGGCCAGAAAAAGTCTCGCCAAAACATCGGGAAGACCAGGAAAAACTCAGCTGATAAATCATTTTTTGATCAATAAAGAATGGCATTTAGTGGATTTACCGGGATATGGTTACGCTCGAGTTTCAAAATCCATCAAGAAGACTTTTCAAAAATTTATCACCCAATATTTTGAGCATAGAGAGCAAATGCTGTGTGCTTTTGTTCTTATAGATAGCAGGCACAATCCACAACCCATAGATCTTGAGTTCATGCAGTGGTTAGGAGAGCACGGAATTCCATTTTGCATCATCTTTACCAAAGCAGATAAGCTTAAGCCGAATGCTTTAACGAGAAATATTGAAGTATATAAAGAGAAAATGCTGGAAATCTGGGTAGAAATGCCGGTATATTTTGTTACCAGTTCTACAAATGATCTTGGAAGAGAAGAAGTGCTTAAGTATATCGAGAACTTAAACAATCAGTTTATCTCCAATTAAGTTTAAGTTTTTTCCTGAAGATCTAGCTTTTCCCTATTTCAGAAATCTCGCTTTTATAGAATTATTCAAGGTTATCGTCATGCTGTTCCGATAGCTTCAGAATTGTTTCAGCATCCCAGATACTTATGTAGAGACCCTGGAACAAGTTCAGGGTGACGAGTTAAAATTTAAAAACTTTCCAGAAAATCAAGCAACAAAAAAACTGCTGAAAATTTTCATTTTCAACAGTTCCAAAAATATTAAACACTAATTATAAACTATAGTGCAGCTACGTGCTTAGCCAATTTAGACTTTAAGTTAGCAGCTTTATTATCGTGTATGATGTTATTCTTCGCTAATTTGTCAATCATTGAAGCAACAGAAGGATATAATGTTTCAGCATCCTTTTTGTCTGCCTCACGCAACTTCTTGATAGCGTTTCTGGTAGTTTTATGTTGGTAGCGATTTCTAAGACGTTTGGTCTCATTGCTACGAATTCTTTTTAACGCTGACTTATGATTTGCCATTACTAATGTATTTAATTATTTTTAAAGTAGTCCGTAGGGGAATCGAACCCCTGTTACATGGATGAAAACCATGCGTCCTAACCCCTAGACGAACGGACCATTATTGTTTCAAAAAACACCTGTTTTTCGACAGGCCAACTTATATTTCTATAAGTTTTGCAATCTTAAGATTGCTTTGTAGTCCGTAGGGGAATCGAACCCCTGTTACATGGATGAAAACCATGCGTCCTAACCCCTAGACGAACGGACCAGCTTTTGCTTTAATGCGGATGCAAAAATACAACTATTTTTTAATGACGCAAATGTTGATGTATATTTTTCTGAAAATATTTAAAGCTTTCTTTTTCATCGAAAAACTTATACTCTCAAAATATCAACAATGCTACTATAACCTAGTTATTTAGAGCTTCAGCTTACAAAAATATATAATTTTATCCTGTTTTTTGTTTTCAAAAAACAACTATAAAACTTTTAAGAAAGCAACAATTAAATTTTCCTTAGTATGCTTTAGCAAAAAGAACACGCTGCGAAGACGGATTCCCTGTAAAAACACACTTCCCATCTTCTTGTTTTTGATCCATAGGGATACAACGAATTGTAGCCTTAGTTTTATCTTTTATTCTCAATTCTGTCTCTGAAGTTCCATCCCAATGAGCCGAAACAAATCCCCCTTTAGATTTTAATACCTCTTTAAATTCTTCAAAAGTATTCACTTCTGTAATATGAGAATCTCGATACTCTCTCGCTCTATTATGTAGGTTTTCCTGAATTTCAATCATTAGGCCTTTAACCTTCTCTACAACATTTTCCTGAGATACGTATTCCTTGGTCAAAGTATCTCTTCTTGCCAGCTCAACACTTCCCTTTTCAAGATCTTTAGGTCCTATAGCAATTCTAACCGGCACTCCCTGCAATTCATACTGTGCGAACTTCCAACCCGGTTTATAAGTGTCTCTGTTATCATATTTAACACTCACTCCTACTTTTTTTAGATCTGCAACTAACTGATTTGCAACCTCAGAAATTTGATCTAATTGCTCCTCTCCTTTATATATAGGAACAATTACAACCTGTATAGGCGCTAAATTTGGAGGTAAAACCAATCCTTGATCATCACTATGCGTCATAATTAAGGCTCCCATTAATCGGGTAGAAACACCCCAAGAAGTAGCCCAAACATGCTCTAATTTACCTTCCTTTGATGCAAATTTCACATCGAAAGCCTTAGCAAAATTCTGTCCTAAGAAGTGAGATGTCCCTGCTTGCAAGGCTTTTCCATCTTGCATTAAAGCTTCTATACAATAAGTTTCTTCTGCTCCTGCAAAACGTTCGTTTGCTGTTTTGGTTCCTTGAATTACAGGAATAGCCATAAAATTTTCAGCGAATTCAGCATATACATTATTCATTTGCTCCGCTTCTTCAATTGCCTCCTGTTTTGTTGCATGAGCAGTATGCCCCTCTTGCCATAAAAATTCAGCAGTTCTAAGGAACAATCTGGTACGCATTTCCCAACGCACAACATTAGCCCATTGATTTATTAAAATAGGTAAATCTCTGTAAGATTGAATCCAACCCTTATAAGTGTTCCAGATAATTGCTTCAGAAGTTGGCCTTACAATAAGCTCCTCTTCCAATTTAGCCTCTGGATCTACTATTAATTTCGAACTGTTTTCTGGATCTGTTTTCAACCTATAATGAGTAACTACGGCACATTCCTTTGCAAATCCTTCCGCATTTTTTTCTTCAGCTTCAAAAAGGCTTTTCGGCACAAACAATGGAAAATAAGCATTCTGATGCCCCGTTTCCTTAAACATTCTATCTAATTCAGCTTGCATTTTTTCCCAAATAGCATAACCATAAGGTTTAATTACCATGCAACCTCTCACAGCGGAGTTTTCGGCTAAATCGGCACTGACTACCAATTCGTTATACCATTTCGAATAATCTTCTTTCCTAGCAGTTAATTTCTTACCCATTCCTGTTATTTGGCATAAATGTTGCACTTTTAATAGCGTTGTAGCTATTTTACTCAAGTTGCAACTAGTTAGCGCAAAACTAACTAATTTTGTAATGTTCAACAATTAAAACAACTGCTAATGAAACTTTATAATTATATACCAAAATCCATATACTTCTTCATGGCCGCTGTGTCTACCCTTTTGTTGACATCTTGTGGTTCTTACCAATACGCCGGAAATTCTAATGACGGAATTTATGGAGATAATGAAATTGAAGAAGTTGTTTCTTCTGAAATAGAATACGGTACGAGAGAAGAAAATGGCGATTATTATAAAAAAATGTTTGAAGAAGAAGCTGCTCTTTACGGAGAAGTTTTAGCTGAAGACGCTATTTTTACTGATGTTGATGCTTATTCCTCTACTGGAAACTACGATTATAATAACGAAAACACCACTTATCAAGGTGGAAACGCGCCTTGGGGCAACGCTCCAGACAGCTATTCCATAAATATCTATAATGACGGATTTTATGGTGGTTTCTATCCTTATCCATTTTGGAGGAGAGGATATTATGCTTACAACCCATTTTTCTATGGCCCATTTTATGGTCCAGGCTTCTACTATCCTTATAGCTATGGATTTGGCTATGGTCACGGGTACGGTTATGGTCATGGGTTTGGCTATGGGATAGTTTTTCTGTACATCCATTTATTTATGGAGGTGGTGGATACTATAATCCATATCATAGTTATAATTCAAGACAACATAATTTTAGAAGAAATGTCGCTTACAATTATGGTCGTAGAGGCGCAAGTAGCAATAGGAATTCTGCTATAAGAAATGCATCTAACTTAGAAAACAGAGGAAGAACTTCCACATATTCTAGATCTATACGAAACATTAGAAGTTCTAATGACGATTATGGTATTACCAGAAGAAGTACTTCTACTAGAACCTATAATACAAGATCCAATTCTGATGGTACGTATTCTAGAAGTAGGAGTTCATCTGTTAATTCTACGCCGAGAAGAAGTAGTAGAAACTACTCAAGATCATCTAATTCAAATTCCAACAGAAGTTCCACGGTTAGAAGTTCTAATTCAGGAAGAAGTTCTAGCGCAGTTAGAAGTTCAAGCTCCGGAAGAAGTTCTAGCGCAGTTAGAAGTTCAAGCTCCGGAAGAAGTTCTAGTTCATCCTCCACTCCAAGATCAACTAGCAACAGAGGAAGAGGTAATTAATAAAAAAACATATTTAATTTTATGAAAAAGCTATATTCTACAGTCATAGCCCTAGTGGTTATGACTTTTTCTCAAGCCCAAGATATTACGGATGCTGTGAGATATTCATCAGATCAATTATCGGGAACTGCCAGGTATAGAGCGATGAGTGGTGCCTTCGGTGCACTCGGGGGAGACCTTTCAGCCATATCAATTAACCCTGCCGGATCTGCGGTATTTTTAAGCAGTGCAGCAACCGTTACTTTAAGCTATAATAACAGGCAAAATGACACTCGTTATTTTAATGGAGTAACTACTAATGATGATTCTGATGTATATTTCGATCAGGCCGGAGCTGTTTTAGTTTTTAATAGTACGAATGAAAATACACCTTGGAAAAGGTTTACTTTAGGTGTTAACTACTCACAGAATAACACGTTTGATGATAGTTTTTTGGCTCTAGGAACAAGCTCTACTTCCATAGATAATTATTTTTTGGAATTTGCCAATGGTGTGCCGTTGGAACTTTTGGAAACCATAGATAATGAAACTATCACAGATCTTTATTTATTCTTAGGGGAAAGTGAAGGTTTTGGTGCGCAACAAGCATTTTTAGGATTTCAAGGTTTTATAATAGATCCTGTTAGCAGTGATCCAAGCAACACTTCATATACCTCCAATGTAGCATCTGGAAGTTTTGATCAGCGCTATTCATACATAGCGACTGGTTTAAATGGCAAATTCGCTTTCAATTTTGCTACAAAGTATCAAGATTTTCTGCATCTTGGAATCAATTTGAATGCTCATTTTTTAAATTATGATAGAGCAACTCGATTATTTGAAGAGAATTCTAATGCCGGCAGCGAAACGAATGAGATTGTTTTTTCAAACAATCTAAGCACGAATGGGAACGGATTTTCACTTCAATTAGGAACAATTGCTAATGTTACAGATAATGTTAGAGTAGGTTTGACTTATGATACGCCAACATGGTATTTAATAGAAGAACAAACCACTCAGCGTTTAGAAACTTTTAGTGACGAATTTAATGATCAGGTTATCGTAGATCCTAACGTTATAAATGTATACCCGGACTACCGTTTAAAAACACCAGGTAAATTAACAGGAAGTTTAGCTGTACTTTTTGGCGACAATGGATTGGTAAGTTTTGATTATTCTTACAAGGATTTTTCAAACACTGAATTAAGACCTTCCAGTGATCCTGAGTTTATTTTTCAGAATAATTTGATATCAGAGAACCTTAAAGCTGCATCCACTTACAAAATTGGTGGAGAATACAGAATTGAAAATTGGAGTTTAAGAGGAGGTTATAGATTTGAAGAAAGTCCTTATAAAAATGAAAACACTTTAGGCGATTTAAATGGGTATTCTGCTGGAGTTGGATATGATTTTGGAGCTATAAAGGCAGATTTATCTTATGATCACTCTTCCAGAACAGACAATCCTCAATTGTACCAGGTAGGACTTATTAATACCGCAAATATTCAAAGGGATTTCTCAAGCGTAGTGCTATCCTTAAGTTTCGGGATTTAAGTAAAGTATAATTTCATAAAAAATGCTCGGGTCTCTATTACAAAAGATCCGAGCTTTTTTATTTTTCAATAATTACATTTTTAAGGTAAAATGTCCTGTAAATTCTGAAACTATTCCCGAGTTTTGATCTCTTAAATCTACTACAAACCAGTAATCGTCTGCCGGCATTATCTCTCCATTGTACGTGCCATCCCAACCCCTGCCTTGCGGATCTAGTTGTTTTAGCAGTTTCCCGTATCTATCGTAAATTAAAACTTTTGATATAGAAACTTGAGGGTCATTTATCACATTCCAAGTGTCATTAAAACCATCCCCATTAGGCGTAAAAAATCTTGCATATCCAATGAGCCTGAATGCTGAAGAAGTAGCCATCCCACAACCAAATATATCCCTAGCCGAAACTGTATGTAGCCCCGGTTTTACATTATTGAAATTAGATTGTATTTGCCAAGAACCATTATCTAATTGATATTCATAAACAGGTGTCGTGCCTGAAGCGGCATTTGCATTTACAGTAACCACATAACCATCTTCAAAATCGTTTCCTGAGATCCCGAAAGTAATATTTTTAGGTGCCGAATAATACGTGATTTTAGTATTAAAATTATTAGAACAACCGGTTTGTTTATTTATAATTTCCAATGAGATATCAGAATTCTCCGGAATTTCAGTGAACGATAAAACAGGGTTTTGCACCCCATCTCCATCAGGATCATTAGCCACATTCCAATTATAGATGTATTCTGAACCAAGATCTTTTCCTATTGTCTCGGTATTTAACAGGTTACCATCAGCATCTATACAAAATATTGTCTCCGCTTCTAATTCCATCACAGGGATCGAAGCAATTTTTAATTTAAATGCTACGGCATTAGACACACAGCCAGATCTTTCATTAGTAATAGTTGCGATAATTTTTTGCTCATCTTCCCCTTCAAAAGATGTCGGATTTTCTATGGCAATATCGTTAGCAAAATTTGTTTCATCACTATAAAAATTCAGAACAAAAGATGAAATTGAATTTTGAGAATCCTCGGTTATTTCCCCATAAACCTGAGATAGGTCAAAAAGTGCTGTTGCTTCATTGCTACATCCCAAAAGATCATTTGGTGTTGTAGCAATAGGATTTTCAAAAAATTCAACTAAAACTTCATCATCAAGCGCTAATCCTGTATTATCATTTATTGCAATAACTTTAAAACGTCCCGATGAGGTCACAGTTAAAATAGGACTAATCTGATTAGACAAAAGCACAAAATCATCAGCATTATCATCAAAAATATAATATTCATATCGAGTTGCTTCCACATTGGAAGCCGTAAGCTGAACTGGAATATCTTCACATAAAGCCCGATCATCGCCTAGAATATTAATTATAGAACAATCGGTTGTACCAGCATTTGCTAAACCTAAATTTGTTTGTTCTAAACTTATGAAACCTGGCAATTCGGAATAATTATTTATAAGAACGACGTAAATCTGACCTCTCGAAGCATTATTAATTATAAAATTTTCTGAAGCCGATGGTGAGTAACTACACCCGACTATTCTAGAAGCCGATAGCGCGCTTGAACCGCAAAGTGGGTCGCCTTCATTAAAAGGACCCCATGCAATAAAATCAACATCTAAAGTTTCACCTGTGCCATCAGAATTCACAGTCTGACTAATTCTAAAATTGAGACTACCCGGATCTTTAACCTTTAAAAAAAACCATGCCGGATAGGGCTGAAAATCCAGACACCTATAGTCTGGACCACTTTCTGCCACGGCTAAATCCCCATTAAAAGCATTGGAATTTGGAAATACAAATTGAGATTCCCCAGCGCAAAATGCCCGAATACTAGAACAACGATCTCCTTGGGCATAAATTTGGCTCACTCCCATCAGAGAGATAATGACAAACAGTATAGAATGTATTAGAAACTTCATATATCATGATTACCAAACAATTGCAAATTACACATTTTACAGCAACTACCACACTTGGCTTTTTAGAATCTTTGCCCTCGAGAGTCATAAAATATGTATCTTTGCAAGCCAAATATATAGATTACTACAAGTTTTGAATAAAGTGCTATGAAGATAGACCATATGGAAAATAAAATAGATGAAATGGGCGATGCTCATGTTTCTACAAGTGCAAATAATCCTTTAAGAGAAGACGCTTTTGATTTAAGCAATGAAGAAAAAATTGCTTTGATAAATAAAGATGTAAAAAATATTTTACAAACTTTAGGGATGGATCTTACAGACGATAGTCTTAAAGGAACTCCGCAAAGGGTTGCTAAAATGTTTGTTAATGAAATTTTTGGCGGCTTAGACCCAAAAAGAAAACCCAAGGCTTCAACTTTCGAAAATAAATATAAGTACGGAGAGATGTTGGTAGAGAAAAATATTACCATTTATTCTACCTGTGAACACCATTTATTACCTATTGTTGGAAGAGCACATGTGGCATATATTTCCAGTGGAAGTGTAATAGGGCTTTCCAAAATGAATAGAATTGTAGACTACTTCGCTAAAAGACCTCAAGTTCAGGAGCGAATGACCATGCAAATTGTTCAAGAACTACAAAAAGCTTTAGGAACAAAAGATGTAGCTTGTGTAATTGATGCTAAACACCTTTGTGTTAACAGTAGGGGGATTCGCGATATAGAAAGCAGCACAGTGACAAGTGAATTTGGTGGTGCTTTTAAGGAAACTTCTGTAAGAAGAGAATTTCTAGATTACATTAAGCTAGACACTTCATTTTAAGTTAAAAAATACAAATTTTAAGAAGCAATAATTTATGGCTCTTTATAAGGAACAAAGCTTAAAACTTTACAACTCCATCACTGGAGAAAAGCAAATTTTTAAACCAATAAACGAAGGTCATGTAGGCATGTATGTTTGCGGACCAACAGTTTATAGCAATGTTCATTTAGGAAACTGCCGTACTTTTATATCTTTCGATCTTATTTTTAGATATCTCAAACATTTGGGATATAAAGTCCGCTACGTGAGAAATATCACCGATGCCGGACATTTAGAAAATGATGCAGATAGCGGAGAAGATAGAATTGCAAAAAAAGCAAGATTAGAGCAGATAGAACCTATGGAAGTGGTTCAACGTTATACCGTAGATTTCCATAATACTCTTCAAAAATTCAATAATTTACCGCCAAGCATCGAGCCGACTGCTACCGGGCATATTGTTGAACAAATCGAAACTATTAAAACTATTCTAGAAAAAGGTTTTGCTTATGAAGTAAATGGGTCTGTTTATTTTGATGTCATCAAATTCAATAAGGATCATAACTACGGAAAACTTAGTGGTAGATCTATTGAAGACATGATTGCCAATACTCGTGAGCTTACAGCTCAAAGCGACAAGAAGAATCCACAAGATTTTGCGCTTTGGAAAAAAGCTGAGACACAGCACATTATGCGTTGGCCATCTCCATGGAGTGATGGTTTTCCCGGTTGGCATTTAGAATGTACAGTGATGAGCACCAAATATCTAGGTGAACAATTTGATATTCATGGAGGCGGAATGGATCTAAAATTCCCACACCACGAATGTGAAATCGCTCAAGGAGAAGCTTCTACAGGGAAAAATCCTGTAAATTACTGGATGCATGCCAATATGCTGACCTTAACGGGCAAAAAATGGCAAAAAGCACGGGTAATAATATTCTTCCAAATGAAATATTTTCCGGGGATAATGATAATCTAAGTAAAGGCTTTAGTCCATCTGTAGCAAGATTTTTTATGCTTCAGGCTAATTACAGAAGCATTCTCGATTTTTCTAACACCGCCTTGTTGGCAAGTGAGAAAGGTTTCAATAGGATGATGGACGCATATAGATATAGTTCTCAGCTACCAGTTTCATCAACTTCATCTTTTTCTGTTTCTGAATGGAGGCAGCGCTGTTATGATGCGATGAATGATGACTTTAATAGTCCGATCTTAATCGCTACATTATTTGAAGCTGTAAAATTCATTACAGGAATTAAAGAAGGTACCGAACAAATTACCGCAAAAGACAAGGAGCTGTTGCATACGAGCATGCACGATTTTATATTTGATGTGCTAGGCTTGTTAGACACTACGGTAAGCAATCAGGATAATTCTGAAAAACTTTCAGGAACTGTAGAATTGCTTATTAAACTTAGAGCCGAGGCACGAAATAATAAAGATTTTGCAACCAGTGATCAAATTAGAGATCAATTGATGGCTTTGGGAATTCAATTAAAAGACGGGAAAGAAGGTACTGTTTTCACTCTTGAAGATTAAAACATAGCTCGTGCTAAAAAGATGGCTGGCATATCCTTTTATTTTACTGGTAAAATTCTATCAGAAAGCGATCTCGCCCTTAACTCCTGCTACTTGTAGATATACACCCACGTGTTCGCAATATACGCTTATTGCGCTTCAAAAATATGGGATTTTTAAAGGAGGATGGATGAGTCTAAAAAGAATTGCAAGTTGTAATCCTTGGGGCGGCTCCGGTCACAATCCCGTTCCATAATCATAATGCTATTTATTTTAAAGAATTATTGCCAAACCGCGCAAAAATGTATCTTTACCATACACTTATAAAAAATAATACATGCTTTTTAACGCAATAACCTGGAGTCCTTCTGAAGGATTAGATTTAGGATTTTTCACCCTTCATTATTACAGTTTAATGTTCCTTATCGCCTTTGGACTTGGGTGGTATATTATGAAAAGTATTTATAAGAATGAAGGCGTTTCAGAAGAAAAATTAGATCCGCTATTTATATACACCGTTTTAGCAACGTTAATTGGAGCAAGATTAGGGCATGTATTTTTTTATGATTGGGATTATTTCCAGCATCACCTATTAGAAATTTTTCTTCCGGTTCGTTTTGAACCAGAATTTGAATTTACAGGTTTTCGCGGACTAGCAAGTCACGGTGCAGCAATTGGAATTATTGTGGCCATGTACCTTTATCGAAAGAATATATTGGACAAACCTATTTTATGGATCTTGGACAGAGTGGTAATTCCCGTTGCCAGTGGTGCAATTTTTATTAGAATTGGGAATTTTATGAATTCTGAAATCATAGGAAAACCAACCAATAGTGACTATGGGGTGATATTTGAAAATTTAGGAGAAACCTTCCCAAGGCACCCGGCACAATTATATGAATCTTTCTGCTATTTATTAATCTTTTTAATGCTTTGGTTTGTGTATTGGAAAACCGATAAAAAACAAAAGATTGGATTTCTTTTTGGTTTATTTCTAGTCTTGTTATGGACGGTAAGATTCTTTGTAGAATTTCTTAAAGAACCACAAGTAGAAGAACGAGCAATTTGGCTTATAAACACTGGACAATGGCTTAGTATTCCATTTATTCTTGCCGGTTTATATTTTATGTTGAGACCTTCAAAAAGAGTTGCAGCATGAAAAGGTTAAAGAGAATTGTTATTGCCGGAGCTATCTTCGGAATATTTTTTTCTTGTGCCGATGAAGCAAAGAACACTTCGATAGAGACCGATGAAATTCAGTTTACAAAAGAAGGAGAATTGTTTCTTTTAAAAGCTGAAGACACCATACAACAATTAGATATAGAGTTTGCTGAAACCGCTTACGAGCAACAAACTGGTTTGATGTACAGAAGATCAATGGAAGCAAACCAAGGGATGTTATTCGTGTATTCTGAAGAAGCTATGCACAGCTTCTATATGAAGAATACCTATATTCCCTTAGACCTTATTTTCTTCGGAAAAGATAGTAGCATAGTCAGTTTTCAAGAAAATGCGAAACCTTTGGATGAAACTTCGCTTCCCTCTAAAGTTCCGGCTCAATTCATCTTAGAAGTAAATGCCGGAAAAGTAAAGCAATGGAATCTTGCAGAAGGAGATAAAATGATTATTTCCAGAAACTAATCTCATCTAGTTCTCTGTAAAATCTTACTTATTTAGACCCTTAAACAATCCCGAAAGCCTTCGTACAGGGTGACGTCAACACTTTAAAATCGCGTAAGGCTGAATTTATTTCAGCATCTGTTATATTATTTTACGAAATCTTAGAACAAGTTACAATTGATATATCTCCAAAGTTTAGAAGACCCTTCTACACGAAAGTCCTCACGAAGGCATAACATTTTTATACATTTGTCATCCCGCCACCGGGAGGGATCTCTAGCTAAATTATTCCTCTTGTATTGTGAGATCCTTTTATTCGCTGCGCTCCATTCTGGGTGACAATTCTACTATACTATCATCCCGAAACTAGGAGTCATCTCCCAGATAAATCAAATAAAAAAAAAGCTGCTCATTACTGAACAGCTTTTTTATATTAAATGATTGCTATTTATTAAGCAACAACTTCTTTTTGTTTTCTGCTATCTCTAGCAGCTTTCTTTTTATCACTATCGAACATTACAGGAGTTGCTATGAATAGAGACGAATATGTACCTACTATAACCCCTACGATCATTGCGAACATAAATCCTCTAAGGCTTTCTCCACCGAAGATAAAGATTGATAACAATACTAATAAAGTAGTTAACGAAGTATTCAAGGTTCTACCTAAAGTACTATTTAAGGCGCTATTAATCACCTTCATCCTTGGCCATGTTGTGTGCTCGTTCGCAAATTCACGAATTCTATCGAACACCACCACTGTATCATTCAGAGAGTAACCAATTACGGTTAATATAGCCGCAATGAATGCTTGGTTGATCTCCATACTAAATGGCATGATATTATAAGCTAAAGAGAAAATACCTAACACGATTAGTACATCATGAAATACTGCAGCTACAGCACCTAAACTGTATTGCCATTTTCTAAACCTCAATAAAATATAAAGGAATACCACGATTAGAGATCCTAAAACTGCCCAGAATGAGTCATTTTTAATATCATCGGCGATCGTAGGTCCTACTTTCATAGATTCCATGATTCCGATTTCCCGCTCGTTAGAACCCACTGTGAAATCTTCGAAAGATACATCTTCCGGTAAATGAGGTTGTAAAGCATCATACATCATTCTTTGAATTTCCGTATCTACAGCCTCTCCCTCATCATCAACTTTATATTTTGTAGTGATCTTTAACTGATTGTTTGCACCATACGTTTTTGCTTCAGCACTTTCAAACGTAGCAATAAGATCTTTTTCAACTTCAGATGAATTTACATCATCTGCAAATCTCACTGTATAAGTTCTACCACCAACGAAATCTACACCTTGATTCAATCCATTTAAAAAGAAAGATCCAATACTTACCAGAATAAAGATTCCAGAGATCGTATATGCTATTTTTCTTTTGCTTAAGAAATCAATATTCATGTTGGTGAATAAGTTCTTAGTAATAGAAGTGCTAAAAGCTAATGACTTTCCATTTTTCCCATATCCATCTATAAATAATCTTGTGATGAAAATTGCAGTAAATAATGAAGTTGCAATACCTATTAATAAGGTAGTCGCGAAACCTTTAATTGGCCCTGTTCCTAATATCAATAATATTAAACCAGTAAGACCGGTTGTAATGTTGGCATCTAAAATGGAAGAAAGGGCATTGTTGAAACCATCTTTAATCGCATCTTTTTGTGATTTTCCCTTTGCTAATTCTTCTTTAATACGCTCGAAAATAAGCACGTTTGCATCTACCGACATACCAATTGTTAACACGATACCTGCAATTCCAGGTAAGGTAAGTACAGCTCCAAGACCAGCTAAAATTCCGAAGATAAAGACGATGTTTACTACAAGAGCAATATCAGCAAAAAGTCCAGCTTTTCCGTAATAGAAAATCATCCAAAGCAATACGATAGACAAAGCGATAAGAAATGAATTCACACCACTATCTATAGCTTCTTGACCAAGAGATGGACCAACGATCTCACTCTGAATAATATCTGCAGAAGCAGGTAATTTACCGGCTCTTAGTACGTTTGCTAAATCCTGCCCTTCAGTGATATCAAAATCTCCCGTAATTTCACTTCTACCACCACTAATTGGTCCTGTAGAAACTCCTGGTGCAGAATACACAACGTTATCTAAAACAATTGCAATGTTGCTTTTTTCATTATAAGCTCTTCCGGTCATTTCTTCCCAGATCTTAGCTCCTTTCCCATTCATTTGCATAGATACTGCCACTCTTCCTAACTGATCGTAGGTTTGTGATGCATCTGTTATAACATCTCCTGTTAACGCAGGAAGCATTTCACGATCTCCTTTTAAAGCATAAAGATCTGAAACATTGTCTTTAGAAACTCCCCATACAAATTCTGCAAAACGAAGTTCTGAAGGTAAAAGAGATCTCACTTGAGGTTTGTTTAAATACTCTCTAACCTGTGCGGTATCTTTTGAAGAAAATGAAGCTATAACCGGGCTTCCTTGAAAACCTGGAGAAACCATTAGATCCAATAAAGGATTGTCTGCTGTTTGAACTTCGGAAGAATCCTCTGCACTTGCAAGTAATGCTTCGATCTCTTCCTCTTCTTCTGAAGCGGCAAGCGTATCTTTTTCCTCTGCAGATTTATCGTCCTTCTTAACCATTTGCGCAAGAGTGTTGTTTGCGTTGATCAAGAAATTTCCGAAATCTGTATTTTTATGTACATACCAGAATTCTAACTGAGCAGTACTTTGAAGTAATTTCTGTACACGAGCAATATCTTTTGCTCCAGGAAGCTCTACCAATATTCTACCAGAGTTTCCTAAACGCTGAATGTTTGGTTGTGCAACCCCAAACTTATCGATACGTTTACGCAACACTTCAAAAGCTGAAGTGATCGATTCGTCTACTTTTTGTCTTATAATAGGCTTAACAACCTCATTGGTCATTTCAAAATTAACCTGATCACTAAGCGTTTTATTAGCAAAAATATCTGGAGATGCTAATTTAGCCCCCTCATTTTGCTCGAAAGCCTCGAAAAAAAGGTCTAAATAACTTTCCTGACTATCTTTTTGAGCAGCATCAGCTTGAGCTAGCGCCCTATTAAAAGCTGGATCGTTACTATTATTAGCCAATCCCTTTAAGATATCTTTTACGGAAATTTGAAGGATTACGTTGATTCCTCCTTTAAGATCGAGTCCTTTATTAAGCTCTTTATCTTTTGCCGAATTGTAAGTAATCCCAGCAATAATTTCATCATTACCAATAGAATCTAAATATCTGCTTTCCTCAACATCTCGCAGGACAGAATATCCTTCTACGTTAGTTCCTATTTTTTGCTTAGCAAATGCCTCTGCATCACTCTCTACTCCGCTGGCAATAAATGTAAATGATAGCTGGTAAATACATACCAGACCAAATAAAACCGCAAAAATCCTGATCAGTCCTTTATTCTGCATTATTCTTTATTATTTAATGTCATTTTTTAAAACGGACAAATATAGGACTTCATTATTCAAATGCCAATTATTTTTTTTTGAAAAATTTAACTTTTTAGCAATAAAAAAGACCACTTAAAAAGTGGTCTTTTTTGAGTTTCAGTTTTTACTGAAATATGATAGGAATAATGCTTAAAACGTCAATAAATCATTCGTTTTTTTAACGCCTTCAGCACTTTCTTTAATCTTAGTTTTTTCAGCATCGGTCAATTCTATTTCAACGATTTTCTCCAAACCATCTTTTCCTAAAATTGCAGGAACCCCAATGCAAAGATCATTTAACCCATATTCTCCTTCTAATAAAGCAGAACATGGAAACATTTTTTTCTGATCGCAAGCAATCGCTTGAACCATTGATGAAACAGCTGCACCCGGTGCATACCAAGCACTAGTCCCTAACAATTTTGTTAGTGTAGCACCACCAACTTTAGTATCTTCAGAAACCTGATTCAATCTGTCTTCAGAAAGAAAAGCAGTTACAGGAATACTATTTCTTGTTGCCAATCTTGTTAAAGGCACCATTCCGGTATCACTATGCCCACCTATTACCATTCCATCTACATCAGACGGAGGGCATTCCAAAGCTTCACTTAATCTAAATTTGAAACGTGCACTATCTAAAGCTCCACCCATTCCAATAATTCTATTTTTAGGGAGGCCTGTAGTTTTATGCACTAAATATGTCATGGTATCCATTGGGTTACTCACCACAATAATTACTGTATTTGGAGAATGCTTAATTAAATTTCCAGAAACTTCTTTGACTATCCCGGCATTAATCCCAATTAATTCCTCTCTTGTCATTCCCGGTTTTCTTGGAATTCCACTTGTAATAACAACTACATCACTACCGGCAGTTTTGGTATAATCATTTGTAGAACCTACAATCTTAGAATCGAATCCGTTAAGGGTTGCAGTTTGCATTAGATCCATTGCCTTTCCTTCAGCAACACCCTCTTTTATATCTACTAAAACAATTTCTGAAGCAAAATTCTTTATGGCAATATATTCAGCACAACTTGCCCCAACAGCACCTGCTCCAACGATAGTAACTTTCATTTTATATGATTTTAAATATTAATTATTGATTTTGTACGAAAGTACAAATTATGTATTAGTTAAATAATAAGGAATGGTTAAATGTATTCTAGTTGAGACGGTAATGAAGCCCAACATTGGCATTAAATAATCCACTTGCTGAAAATACGGTGCTAAATTTAAATTTATTGAAATAGTAGTTAAATCCAATATTTCCTTTAAACTTCCCTTCGCTATTTCCCAAAGCACCTAATTGATCATTTAGTGCAGATAATGATGCTCCGGTTCCTCCAAAGGCATAATCAAAATTCGAATTGGTATAACCAACACCTCCCATTACTTCAAAATTCTCATAAAGCTTAGAACCTATTAGCTGCACATTATACATATTAGCATCTACCTCGATCCTATTTAGATTTGCAATCTCTATATCTATCGGAAGGAATTTATAATCTGCTTTAAAATTGCTGTAATTTGCCATTAACGCAAATTGAAAATCTTCAGGCTTAAATCTCTTGTATATATACTGAGAGAAATTATGTTTAAGTCCAACTCCATAAGTACTAATCCCTACGTCATTAATAAATACTTCCGGTAAATATCTTACAGCGATTTCCGTTTTAAATGGTAAGCCAACGGTTATCTGTGGGAAGGCGTGCAATACAACTCCTTTATCCAACCCGTCGATCGCATCAAATTCAAAATCTTGCCCAAAAATAGATCCTTGATAAACAGCATCTGTATCGCCACCATAAACAGTCGGTAATAACGCATTGCTAGCGCCGCTTATAGATAGATTATTAAATTGATTGTCTCTAATTAACTTATTTTTTTTAGAACTGGGAACAAATAAGGCATTCCCATGAACCGAAACTTCCACCTGCCATTTCTCCAATGTTGATGCGGAAGAGAACCAGCCTGCACTAGATTGTAAAGTGGCTCCTTCTGCTCCAGGCGCAGCAAAATTCTCTGCAATCAATAGCATGTCATCAATTAATGCATCCACATCTCCTTGAGCGAATGATAGGTTAGAAATAAGAAGTAGGGATAGTAATAAGGTAGATTTTAGTAGCTTTTTCACAGTATAGTGTTTTTAGTATTAACGTAAAAATAATGAAATACAGTATGTTAAATTATAGATAATCCATTTTAACTTAACAGTAACAAAAAAAAGCCCGCTAAAAAAGCAGGCTTCAAATCTTTATATATCTACATTCGCATAGACGGCGTTCTTTTCAATAAACTCTCGACGTGGCGGCACCTCATCTCCCATTAACATAGAAAAAATCCTATCGGCTTCACTACTATTATCTATATTAACCTGACGAAGCGTTCTAAATTCCGGATTCATTGTGGTATCCCACAATTGTTCAGCATTCATCTCCCCCAAACCTTTATATCGCTGAATTTGAACACTTCCGTTGTAACTCTCAGCAATAGCATCTCGTTCTTTATCGTTCCAAGCGTATTGCTTTTTCTGACCTTTTTTAACTAAATATAAAGGCGGAGTTGCAATGTAAATATGTCCATTTTCAATTAGTTCCTTCATATATCTGAAGAAAAATGTAAGAATTAAGGTTTCAATGTGGCTACCATCTACATCGGCATCACACATGATCACTATCTTGTGGTATCTTAATTTTGAAAGGTTTAAGGCTTTACTATCCTCTTCGGTACCAATGGTAACTCCTAAAGCGGTGTAGATGTTCTTGATCTCTTCATTATCAAAAACACGATGTCTCATCGCTTTTTCGACATTTAAGATCTTACCCCTAAGTGGTAAAATAGCTTGAAAAGCTCTATCTCTACCCTGCTTTGCTGTTCCACCTGCAGAATCTCCCTCTACAAGATATACTTCACATTTTGTAGGATCTTGCTCAGAACAATCAGATAATTTTCCAGGCAATCCACCTATGCTCATTACTGTTTTACGCTGCACCATTTCACGTGCTTTTTTAGCAGCGTGACGTGCCTGAGCGGCAAGAATTACTTTTTCAACAATAGTTTTAGCATCACTAGGATTTTCTTCTAAGTAATTCTCTAACATTTCTGAAACCGCCTGAGATACAGCAGAAGTCACTTCTCTGTTCCCTAATTTAGTCTTGGTTTGTCCTTCAAATTGAGGCTCCCCAACTTTTACAGAAATAATAGCGGTTAATCCTTCACGGAAATCATCACCAGCAATTTCGAACTTCAGTTTATCCAACATTCCAGAAGCATCTGCATACTTCTTAAGCGTTGTAGTTAAACCCCTTCTAAAACCAGATAAGTGAGTACCACCTTCGTGCGTATTAATATTGTTTACATAAGAATGTAAATTTTCATTAAAAGAGGTGTTGTAAATCATAGCAACCTCAACAGGAATGTCATTTTTCTCACCTTCCATAGAAATTACATGAGAAATAATAGGATCCCTGTTTTGATCTAAGAATTTTATAAATTCTTTCAAACCTTCTTCAGAAAAAAACGTTTCTGAAACAAAAGACCCATCTTCATTTAATTGACGCTCATCTGTTAATACAATTTTAAGCCCTTTATTTAAAAAAGAAAGCTCGCGCATTCTACTTGCCAGAGTATCGTAACTATATTCTGTAGTTTGCTGAAAAATAGTTGGGTCTGGAGTAAAAGTAACCACCGTACCTCTAAGCTCTGTCTCACCAATAGATTTAACAGGATACATTGGCTTCCCTTTTTCATATTCCTGCTGCCAAATAACTCCTTCTCTATAAACAGTAGCGCTTAAATGATTAGAGAGTGCATTCACACAACTCACCCCAACTCCATGCAAACCACCGGAAACCTTATAAGAATCCTTATCGAATTTACCTCCGGCTCCGATTTTCGTCATTACCACCTCTAGGGCAGAAACTCCTTCTTTTTTATGTAAATCTATAGGAATACCACGCCCGTTATCTTCGGTGGTGATTGATCCTTCTTTTGTAATAGTTACTTTTATAGTATCACAATGGCCAGCCATTGCTTCATCTATAGAGTTATCCACAACCTCATACACCAAATGATGCAATCCTCTAACTCCAGTATCACCAATATACATGGAAGGACGCATGCGCACATGCTCCATTCCCTCAAGCGCCTGAATACTATCTGCCGAATAACTGTTTTTCTTAACTTCTTCGCTCATATATGATTCTGTTAAAATTTGTCTTTTTATGTAACAGACAAATATAACAAAAGCCTTACTCCTATTAGCTTGGAGCGCACCTCAATACCTTTAAGTTATTAACAATTTTTGTGAAAAACCCTGCTTTTTAGTTGATAAAGAACTTAAACTTTTTGAGCCTCCATAAAACTGGTTTGTGCCACGTGAGTAGAACTTGCTCTACCGCTTGGATCTAGATCTTTTTGCCATTTTGGAATCCATTTTTTTACTGATTTTGCTGCAGATTCCTGTGGGAAATATTCGCTGAAGATCTCTCTATAAAAATAGGCTTCTTTAGTGGAAGGGGTGTTTATCGGGTATTTTTCTGAAGCCATTTCCATTTCCAAATCGGTTACCTGAGATTTTGTGTATTCAATAAGCGTATCTATCCAACTGTAACCAACTCCATCGCTAAATTGCTCTTTTTGTCTCCATAGCACTTCATCTGGAAGAAAAGCCTGTTCTGGCGTATCGAATGCTTTTCTAAGAATATACTTTTCCACGCCTCCATGAGATTTTGGCATTTTATGCTCAGGAGCAATTCCCATGGCAGTTTGCAAAAAGGCTTTGTCTAAAAATGGCACTCTCGCTTCTAATCCATGCGCCATTGTAGATTTATCTGCTCGCAAACAGTCTGCAGTAGACAATCTTTTAACTCGGCTTATTGTTTCTTTCTGAAATTCTTCAGCAGAAGGTGCATTTTTAAAATATAGGTACCCTCCAAAAATCTCATCGGCACCTTCTCCGGAAAGCACTACTTTAATCCCTTTTTCAGTAATTGCTTTTGAAAGGAAATACATTGGAGTACTTGCTCTAATTGAGGTCACATCATAAGTTTCTAAATGCCAGATCAATTTTTTTATAATTCCGATTCCTTCTTCCACCGTAAAATGAATTTCATGATGTTCAGTCTCTAAAAATTCTGCCACTTTTCGAGCAGCTATTAAATCGGGTGCGTCTTCATTTAAGCCGATAGAAAATGAATGTAATTTTTTACCTTTTTCTTTGAGTAGTCTTGCCGCGATTGAAGAAGTTAAAGACGAATCTAATCCTCCACTTAGCAATACACCTAAAGGCACATCAGACATCAAGCGTTTTTTGGTTGCTGCAATTAAAGATTCTCGAAGTCTTTTTAAGTCTGCTTCTTCATGACACTTCTCCAAAGAATACCACTCCGGTTTATAATATTGAACAAATCCGGTAGTTGGCGTATAATAATATCCAGGAGGAAACGCTTGAAATTCCACACATTGATCTGCCAGCACTTTCATTTCACTCGCAAACCACAGCGCACCTTCAGCATCCCTACCATAATAAAGTGGCTTTACACCTATTGGATCTCTTGCAGCAATAAATTCTTTTCCATCTACCACAACAAAGGCAAAATCTCCGTCTAATTTGTTTAAAAAACCATATCCATATTTTTCATATAAGTGTACGATCACTTCGGAATCACCTGTGGTACGATACTCATGATCTTTTAGTTCATTTTCCTTAAGCGCTTTGTAATTGTATATTTCGCCGTTATGAATCATCCATGCCGAAGAAGTTCCTTGTATAGGTTGCTTCCCGGTTGTTACATCCATGATAGCCAATCTCTCATGACATAAGATCGCTCCAGTTTCAGTAACATGTACATCACTTTCATCTGGCCCACGATGACTAATTCTTTTAGAAAGCTGAGAAACCAACTCCTTATCTTCTTTTTTTCCTATTACAGCTAATATACCACACATAATTTTCAGTTTTAATTATAAACAAATTTGCAGCATTCATTTTCAATTAAAAACATTTGAGCAAATATTGATTACATTTAATAACTAAAATTATTTAATTAGTATTTTACTGAAACTTTATCTAATCAATTTTGTGTATATCACTATCAAATAAGAAGCTTAGGGTTTTAAAAAATTATAAGACTTCATTAACATTCCTCATTTTATTGAAATAGTACCTTTATATCTTAATTAAATTAATTTAAATATTATGAAAAGAATATTCTTATTAGCAGCAATAGCAATCTTTACGCTTCAAAGCAATTCTGTAAATGCCCAAGAAAAAACCAAAGATGCTATCAATTTTGCAAAAGTTGATGTAAGCCCAATGGATTTAGTTGTTTACAAAAATCAGGATGAAGAAGTTGTAGCTAGAGTTATCTATAGTAGACCTCAAAAAAGAGATCGAGAGATTTTTGGAAAACTTGTGCCTTATAATGAAGTTTGGAGAACTGGCGCAAATGAAGCAACAGAGCTTACTTTATATAAAGACATGAAAGTAGCTGATGCGATGGTGGAAGCTGGAACGTACACTATTTATACAATTCCTGGAGAAAAAGAATGGACTGTAATTTTAAATAACAGAACAAACACTTGGGGAGCCTATGAGTATACCGATCAAGAAGATAGAGTGAGAATTAAAGTTCCTGTGCGAAATGCACCTTCCACTATTGAATCTTTTTCCATGGCTTTTGTAACTAAAGCTGATGGAGCCGATCTTTTAATGGGTTGGGATAACAAGTATGTTGAAGTTCCTTTTAAAGCAGTTCAATAAGCTTTAAAAAAAACACCTAAAAACTTAAAACGGTTTCAATCCTTAAGAATTGAAACGTTTTTTATTAAGGTATATTTAAATATTTATGGGTTTGCAATGATACTTTCCATTTTGGATTTTTCATCACATAATCTACAATTATTGGAATAACAGAATCCCGCTTACTCCATTCTGGTTGAAGATATAGGATACAATCCTTATTAACTTTTGCGGCTTGCTCTTCAGCAAACTTTAGATCATGGAGATTATAAACGATTACCTTCAATTCGTTTGCTACTGCGTAGATTTCTTCTGTTGGCAGCTTTATTTTTTTAGGAGACAAACAAATCCAATCCCATTGCCCGCTTAATTTATACGCTCCAGATGTTTCTATATGAACCTGGCATTCTTTATCTTTTAAAAGACTAGTGATAGGACCCATATCCCAAGTCAAGGGTTCGCCCCCGGTGATCACAATGGTATCACTATAAGAAACGGCATTTTCTACAATTTTCCCAATATGAGTTGGAGGATGCAAGGATGCGTCCCAACTTTCTTTAACATCACACCAGTGACATCCAACATCGCAACCACCTATTCTAATGAAATAAGCAGCAGTTCCTTTATGGAAACCTTCACCTTGAATGGTATAAAACTCTTCCATTAACGGAAGCATAATACCCTTATCCACCAACACTTTTGTATCTCCTGTAATCATAGCGTGCAAAGATAACTATTCTTTAAGACCTAACATAGCTTAGTATTAAAGTTCTAAAGTATGTTTTTGGCCAAGCCTACTCTTCTCTTTTAATATTTTAAATGCGCTTTGCACCTCGCTTTAGATGATAAAAACCTTAATCTAATCTTTAAAAATTACAGGTTTTCAAGGAGCTGCTAAAAAGAAATGTTATAAATTAATTTTTTAAAATTTTTTAAACAGTAAAACCTTTCAGTTTGAAATCAAAGATCCTGCACTTCTTCTTACTTCTGGCAATAATCTCATCGCTATTTTCTTGCTCTAGCACGCAACAATTAAAGAAGGAGCTCTCTCGAGAATTAACTTCAGAAATATTCAACCAAAGTTTTACCGGATTTGCATTATACGATCTAGAAAAGAAAGAATTTGTTATAGAACAGAATTCCAATAAGTACTTTACGCCCGCCTCCAATACTAAGCTGCTCACTTTTTATGCTTCACTAAAAGAATTAGGAGATACTATTCCGGGAATTAGATATTATAGCACTCAAGATTCCTTAGTTTTTTGGGGCACCGGGGATCCAAGTTTTTTGAATCCAAAATTTTCCCATTCTAAGGTTTTCGACTTTCTGAAGAATTCCTCTAAAAAGCTATATCTCGCAACCTCAATTGGTACTAACCCTTCTCTTGGCTCTGGCTGGGCTTGGGACGACTATAACGATGCCTATTCTGCAGAGCGGTCTCAATTTCCAATTTATGGAAACCTCGTAAATTTTAAGTGGAGATCTTCTGATACTCTTCCAATAAGTTCTCCACCCTATTTTTCTGAATTCTTAGTCAAGGATATGCAGGCTTCCAATTCAATTCGAAGGGATGTAGATTCTAATACTTTTAAATACAACATCCCGAAGAATGAAATTCTAGATAAAAACATTCCTTTTAAAACCTCACCCGAATTGAGTGTTAAATTATTAAGCGATACCTTAAGCAAGCCTGTTACTGTTATTTCAAAGAATTTGAAACTTACTAATAAAAAAACTCAAACTATATATTCTGTAGCATCAGACAGCCTTTATAAGGAGATGCTAGTAGAAAGTGACAATTTTATAGCAGAACAGCTACTTTTACTTATTTCCGAAAAGATAAGTGACAGCTTAAATACTAATTCGGCAATAGATTATATACAATCTGCTTATTTTAATGATCTACCAGACGAAATTAAATGGGTAGATGGCTCGGGCTTATCCCGTTATAATTTAATTACACCAAGAACTTTAATAGCCATTCTTGAAAGGATATTCAAGGAAGTGCCAAAAAAGCAACTTTTTGAGCTCTTCCCAGCTAATGGGAAAACAGGAACTCTTAAAAACTGGGATGCTTCAGCAGAGCCATACATCTACGCAAAATCGGGATCTCTTCGGAATAATTACTCACTAAGCGGATATTTAGAAACTAATTCTGGCAAGCTGATGATCTTTAGTTTCATGAATAACAATTATGTACTTCCTTCTTCAGTAATTAAAAAACAAATGGAAAAAATCCTTTTAGAGATTAGAAATTCCTATTAAACTGCACAATTCTAAGTGAACCAATCAATAATTATTTATTTTAGAGCAGAATTTATTTAGCACCAAAATATAATGGAGAGAAGAAATTTTTTAAGAAACATAGGAACAGGCAGTTTAGCCATAGGATTATCTTCATTTATTGCTCCTGTGGCTTTTTCTTCTGAATTAAATACAACAAGCACAAAAGAATTAATTCCGAAACATCTTTCTGAAGGAGATACAATCGGGATTATTAGTCCTGCTTCAAATAAATTTGAATCGGAACCTTACGAGATAGCGGTTGAGACGTTTCAAGCAATGGGTTTAAAAGTGAAACTCGGGAAATATATCAACTCACATTACGGACATTTAGCAGGCACAGATGAAGAGCGGGCTGAAGATTTGAACAATATGTTTAAAGACCCGGAAGTGGATGCTATCATTGCATTACGGGGAGGCTCCGGTGCAGCAAGGATTTTAGATAAAATAGACTACGAAGCTATCGCTAAAAACCCAAAAGTATTTATAGGATATAGTGATATTACAGCTCTTCATATGGCGATTTATGCCAAAACCGGACTCGTAACTTTTCACGGGCCAATGGCGACTTCTACTTGGAATAACTTCAGCTATAGCATTTTCAAAGAAATCCTTTTCAATAAAAATACTTTCACTTTTGAAAACACAAAAGAAACCGGGGATAATCTAGTACAAGTAAAAAACCGAATTCGCACCATTACTTCAGGAAAAGCTGAAGGAATTTTATTAGGCGGAAATTTATCGGTTTTATCTGGTATTATGGGATCTGATTATCTGCCAAATTGGGAGAATAAGATCCTATATCTGGAAGAAGTTGGTGAAAAAATTTATGCGATAGACAGGATGATGTCTCAGCTTAAATTGGCAGGAGTTCTAGATAAAATTTCCGGATTTGTCTTTGGAAAATGCACCGATTGTGATCCCGGCGGAAGTGGTTATGGCTCTCTAACTTTGGAAGAAGTAATAGATCATTATATTAAACCTTTAGAGATTCCGGCATATTCCGGTGCCATGTTTGGACATGTGGATGATAATTCTACCATTCCAAATGGAATAAATGCTGCTATAGATGCAGATAATGGCACTATTACTATGCTATCGCCTGCAGTATATTAAATATCTTAATTTTCAACTTATAAAATGAATACCTAAAATGAAAGATCCCTACAAGTTCATAGAACACATACAGCAAGGCTATGCTCCAAAAGGAGATTTCATCTATATGGGCGCTGCTATGCTGGATGGTAAACCTATTCCGGAAGCGCAAGTGAAGATTCCATTAAAAACCATGAATCGGCATGGACTTATTGCAGGAGCAACAGGAACCGGGAAAACTAAAACACTACAAATTATTGCGGAAATCCTTTCAGAAAAAGGCGTTCCTGTATTGATGATGGATATAAAAGGAGATCTTAGCGGAATTGCAAAACCTTCTCCCGGACATGAAAAAATTGATGCTCGCCACCAACTTTTAAATTTTGAATTCACTCCTCAAGCTTCACCTGTAGAGATTTTGAGTCTTTCAGATCAAGCAGGAGTTAGATTAAAAGCTACCGTGAGTGAATTTGGCCCTATTCTTTTATCGAGAATTCTAGATCTTACAGATACCCAAACCGGGATTTTAGCTATTGTTTTTAAATATTGTGATGATAATCAATTACCACTTTTAGATTTAAAGGATCTTAAAAAAATAATTCATTACGCAACAGATGAAGGAAGAGAGGAGTTTGAAAAGGATTATGGTAGAATGTCTAAATCTTCTACCGGTTCTATTTTAAGAAAGATCGTTGCTTTGGAACAACAGGATGCCGATCTATTTTTTGGAGAGCCTTCATTTGAAGTAGAAGATCTTATGAGAACGAACATAGATGGTCGTGGAATGGTTAATATTATTAGATTGGATGACATCCAAGATAAACCGAAATTGTTTTCCACTTTTATGCTGAGTTTGTTAGCTGAAATTTATTCAACATTACCAGAAAAAGGAGACAGCGACAGACCGGAATTAATTCTTTTTATAGACGAAGCGCACTTAATTTTTAAAGAAGCTTCCGATGCATTATTGGATCAAATAGAAAGTATTATAAAATTGATTCGCTCTAAAGGGGTTGGAATTTATTTTGTAACTCAAAATCCAACAGATGTTCCAAAGGAAATATTAAGTCAGTTAGGTTTAAAAATTCAGCATTCTTTGCGAGCATTTACAGCTAACGATCGAAAAGCCATCAAATTAACTGCTGAAAATTATCCGATTTCTGAGTACTACGATACCAAAGAAGTTTTAACCTCGTTAGGTATTGGAGAAGCCTTTATTTCAGCTTTGGACGAGAAAGGAAGACCATCACCCTTAGCAGCCACCATGATGAGAGCTCCTATGAGCAGAATGGATGTTTTAACTTCAGCAGAATTAAAGGATTTAATAGGTTCTTCTAAGTTGGTTTCTAAATATAATAAAGAGATCGATCGGGAGAGTGCATATGAATTATTGAATAAAAAGATCGCTCAGGCAGATCAAGAAGAAGCAAGAGAAAAAGCAAAAGAAGATCGAGAGAAAGTTTCTCGAACAAGTTCAAGAACTACAAGAAATTCAAATAAAACTCAAAGTGCCGTTATTAAAGTTTTAACGAGTGCTACTTTTATTAGAGGAGTTATGAGCATTTTGAACAAAGCATTTAAATAGAAGACAAGAATAACATATGAAAAGATTAAGTTTATTAGCATGCCTTACAATTAGTTTACTATCATGCGATCGGGATTCCGATCCATTTTTAATAGACACTACCAGAGTAGGTTCACTTACAAAAGAAATACAAATTAATCAATTAGATTCTGTTTTCAAGGGAGATTCCATAGTTCGGAAAAACTCCGGGAATCAGTTCTTCAATTCTACCAGTGAAATAGAGATATTCGACAAAGATGGAAAACCCTTATTAATTCTAGAACCCATCCAACAATTTGATTCTACAAGCACCGTAGGATATATTCAAATCATGGATTCCAGGTTTCAAACCGCTAAAGGCCTAAACAACGCAAGCACATTTGGAGAGGTAGTTAAAAATTATGAAATCTCAAGAATTGAAAACACTTTAAATTCTGCTGTTGTATTTATAGACGAACTGAATTTATACCTCACTATAGATAAAAAAGACCTTCCGGCTAGCCTGCGCTACGACACAGACTCCAGAATCTCTGCATCGCAAATACCCGATGATGCAAAAATTAAATATCTGATGGTAAGTTGGTAAGGGTTGATTTTAGGATTAATATTATATCGATTATTTGTTTGTCATTTGATATAGGAATATAGACACCCTGAACTCGTTTCAGGGTTTTTTCATTACTTACTGAGATGCTGAAACCCCCGATGCATCTGGACAGCATGACGTATATGAATGAACAGCTAGAATTAACAAGTGTTTAATGTTAAAACCTTTAGGAAATGTTAATAATTCATCATTTTTCAATTCTTTAAGTACCTTTACTACTTAACCAATACTTATTATTATGATCAAGATTATAGCCGTTATTATGTTAATAGGAGGCGCCATTTCCCTAGTAATGGGAGTTTTGGGAATTTTTGGAAGTGTAGCTTTAATGATGAATCCATGGGCTTTGGCAATTTTAGGCTTTGTGTTTTTTATTGCTGGAATCTCAATGCTGAAATATCGCAAGGATACAGATGAGGTTGCTGTGGAAAACAAAAAAGCAGAATAAATAATTTTAGGGTAGCATAGATTAATACTGAATTGAGCAACATAATAATTGCTGAATCTTTATCTTTGCTACCCTAATCCTTTTTTTAATATGCAACTTACCCGAATCAATAAATATTTAAGCGAAGCGGGATACTGCTCCCGAAGAGAAGCCGATAAATTAATTGACCAAGGCAGAGTTACAGTAAATGGTGAAGTTCCTGAAATGGGAACCAAGATCGCCCCCGGCGATATTGTTCGTGTAAACGGCAAAACAATCACCAATAAAGATGAAAAACCGGTTTATATAGCTTTTAATAAACCTGTAGGTATTGTTTGCACCACCGATTCCGGTGTAGAAAAAGACAATATCATTGACTTCATAAATTATCCTAAAAGAATTTTTCCTATCGGTAGACTAGATAAGGCCAGTGAAGGTTTGATCTTCCTCACCAACGATGGCGATATTGTGAATAAAATATTACGCGCCAGTAATAATCACGAAAAAGAATATGTAGTTACCGTAAACAAACCTATCTCTTCAACATTTATAGACAGAATGGGCATGGGAATTTCTATTTTAGACACCGTTACCAAAAAATGTGAAGTAGAACTATTAGGTAATTACGATTTTAGAATTGTTCTTACCCAGGGCTTGAACAGGCAGATTAGAAGAATGTGTGAAGCTCTGGATTATGAAGTTACCAGCCTTAAGCGCGTTAGAATTATGAATGTTTTACTGGATGTTCCAGTTGGGGAATGGAGAGATATTACTGAAGAGGAATTAAACACTATTAATGAAATGGTTGCCAATTCTATAAAGACATATAAAGCTCCAGAACCAAATAAGAGAGATCCAAAGTACGACGAAGAAAAGGCAGAGAAATTTCACTCTAAGAACACCAAGCCTAAAGAAACTCCAAAATTCTCAGGTAGATCGAAATCTCGTAGAAATAAATCTTAACACATAATTAGCGGAACTGAAGCTATTATTTAAATAGAACTTTCTATTTTTAAAAGAAAAATGGGAACTTCAAGAAGTCGAATAAAAAATGAGGCTCAATATGAAGCCCTACTAGACAAAGGATATAGTAAAGAGAAATCTGCTAGAATTGCCAATACTCCAGATGCCGGAGTAAAAGGTGGAAAAGCGAAGGATTATGAAGATCGCACCAAAGCCGAAATATACGCCATGGCTAAAAAAGTAGGTATTTCAGGAAGATCTAAAATGTCTAAATCGGAGTTAATTCACGCACTAAGAAATAATTAAAATATGGGGAAAATTCAACCGTTTCATTTAGCAATTCCTGTTTCTAATTTAGAAGAAAACAGGGTTTTTTACAGAGAAGTTTTAGGTTGTGAAGAAGGAAGAAGTAGCGATCATTGGGTAGATTTTAACTTCTTTGGGCATCAATTGGTTCTTCATGTTCAAGAACCGCAACCCAAACCGAAAGGAAAAGGAAATCCGGTGGATGGAAAAGAGGTGCCAATTCCTCATTTCGGAGTTGTCTTGGAATGGGACGTTTTTCAAGATTTTTCTAAAAAATTAAAAAGTAATAATATCCAATTTGTTATTGAACCTTACATTCGATTTGAAGGAAAAACAGGAGAACAAGCAACAATGTTTTTTAAAGATCCCTCAGGAAATGCATTGGAATTCAAAGCATTCAAAAACATAGATCAGCTTTTTGCTAAATAAATATCATTTATGAAAAAATTAAGTCCCTCGCTAGTAAGGCAACTGTTTGTTCTTTTGCTTATTGTTTTCTTGGCGATCTTAATTTTCAAAGAGATTGTTCCCTACCTATCGGGAGTTCTTGGCGCAATTACATTATATGTATTAATGCGCAAGTGGATGATAAAATTGGTAGATAAAGGCTGGAGAAAATCTATCGCAGCCGGGGTTCTTATGTTGGCATCATTTATCGGAATTTTAATTCCTGTTATTCTTATTGTAATCATGCTTACCTCAAAAATAGGAAAAGCGGTTGCAAATTCAGAAAGAGTAGTAATTGCCTTTAAAGAACAAGTAAACAGATATGAAGAGGTTTTAGGTTACGACTTTAGTAGTAATATAGATAGTAATTCGATCACTAATTGGGTAT
Organism: Gillisia marina; assembly: GCF_000258765.1. GTDB lineage: Bacteria > Bacteroidota > Bacteroidia > Flavobacteriales > Flavobacteriaceae > Gillisia > Gillisia marina. Next base: position 14,517 of record NZ_AJLT01000018.1, on the reverse strand, counting down.
CTACAAATTTGCAAAGTTTTGCGGGAGGAACTTTTAATGCATTTATCGCTATTGGAATCATGTATTTCATGTTGTATTATATGCTTACAGCCAGGCAAAAATTAAATGGAATTTTAAGCTCTTATATCCCATTGGCTCCGGAAAATATAATATTAATAGGAAACGAAAGTGACCTTTCTGTACGTTCAAATGCATTGGGAATTCCATTAGTAGCATTAATTCAAGGAATTATAGCATTAATTGGGTTTCTTATTTTCGGAGTTCCAGATCCTTTATTCTGGTTTGTAATTACCGCAATAGGATCTATGATCCCATTTATTGGAACCGCAATTGGAATTATACCAGTCACTATACTCTTGTTTTCTCAAGGCATGGAATGGCAGGCAGTGGCAATGTTTATTTATGGAGTAGTAGTTGTGGGGTCTACAGATAATTTGGTTAGGTTGTATATCCTGGAAAAATTATCCAGTGTCCACCCTTTAATCACCTTATTTGGAGTGGTTGTGGGAGTTCCACTTTTCGGATTTATAGGGCTAATATTCGGGCCTTTACTTATCTCCTTATTTTTACTTATATTAAAAATATACAAAACAGAATACGGAAATATTAACGACAATTTATAAAAACTAATTATGAAAAATATATTCAGCAAAAAAACAGAGGAAATAGATAAAGAATACATGAAAGACGAGATCGTAAAGATCGAAGAAGACGATGTAGAAGTAGTGATGGACAAAGAAGAAGCCATTAACAAAAAGATTACCAGTTCCAATATGCTGGAAAAGTATACTGAATTGGCAAAAATCATGTTTGGGATGCTTAAGGATTACCGCAAGGGGATTTATACTGAAGTGCCATGGTTTACCATTGCATCTATTGCTTTTGGATTTCTGTATGTATTAAATCCGTTGGATATAATTCCAGATTTCATTCCGGGATTAGGGTACATTGATGATCTGGCTGTACTTAGTTTTGGTCTTCGTTTTATTGAAACAGATCTCCACAATTATTTAGATTGGAAGTTAGAATCTGATGCGTAATTAATATATATATCCATTTTCTGTCCTAATAATTTTCTCGTCACCTTGAATTTATTTCAGGGTCTTTATAATGTTTTTATTTACATTGGAATGTAATGAGATTCTGAAACAAGTTCAGAATGACGTCCTTTTATAGTCTAGGATACTTTACGGGCGAACGATATATTTAATAATGTTTCACAAAAAAGGCTGTCTTATTCAAGACAGCCTTTTTTTGTATAGCTTAATTTAATTTTATGAATTCAACCTATGATTTTCTCTTGCCAATAAAGTGTTTTTAAGCAACATAGCAATGGTCATTGGTCCAACCCCACCAGGAACCGGAGTAATAAAAGAAGCCTTTTTACTAACATTTTCAAAATCTACATCCCCGGTAATTCTATAGCCTCTTGGAGCATCTTCATCTGGCACTCTAGTAATTCCAACATCTACAATAACAACATCATCCTTTACCATCTCGGCTTTCAAAAACTCAGGATTCCCAAGAGCAGTGATAATAATATCTGCTTGAGAGGTAATCTGGGTAATATTTTTAGTGTAGCTATGAGTAACCGTCACCGTAGAATTCCCCGGAAAGCCTTTTCTTCCCATTAAAATACTCATTGGTCTTCCCACTATATGGCTCCGACCAATTACTACTGTATGTTTTCCTTTTGTCTCTACATTGTAGCGTTCCAATAATTCCAAAATTCCGTATGGAGTGGCGGGAATAAAACTACTCATATCCAAAGCCATTTTTCCAAAGTTCGTAGGGTGAAAACCATCTACATCTTTATCCGGATTTACGGTAAGTAATACTTTTTGAGTATCTATTTGTTTTGGAAGCGGTAACTGAACGATAAATCCGTCGATATCCGGATTTTCATTTAATTCTTTAATTTTTTTTAAAAGCTCTGTTTCGCTTATGCTACTAGATAACTTTACAAGTGTAGATTCAAAACCTACTCTTTCACAGGCTCTAACTTTGCTGTTAACATAAGTTAAACTCGCCCCATCATTCCCAACAATTATTGCCGCAAGATGTGGCACTTTCTCTCCTCGATTCTTCATTTGCTGAACTTCAGCAGCAATTTCATCCTTTATTTCATTGCTAACCTTTTTACCGTCGAGTAGAGTCATATGTTTAGTATTCAGTTGGCAGTTGCAGTTGGCAGTTATTATACCTTGACTCCAAATTTACCAGGATTATTAATCATAAAATTTAGAAGCTTTCCTACTTCTTCACTTTTTGCATTGAAATCTTCAAATTCTAACTTCGTAATATATCCACACTCATTGGCAAAGTGCAGCCAACTTTGTGTTTCTGCATTCTCAGAATCACTATCACTTAATTTGCTTCTAAAGTGATTGGGATAACTTCTTTTCCTGTAAGCTTCGGCTATATTAGAACAAACCGATCTCGAACTTCTTCTAATCTGGTCGGTTAAGCTATATGTCTCTTCTTTTGGAAATCTTTTTGAAATTTCAAAAATTCTCATGGCCAACTCAAAAGCAATATGGTAAGACTTCAAAGATTTAAAATCCATATTTGAATATTTACTGAAAAATATAACTGCTATTTTACTGCCAACAGAGACTGCATACTGGTCTATTTCATCCCCTTCATCATCTGCATCATTTTTTGACCTCCACCACCTTGCATCATCTTCATCATTTTACCCATTTGGTTGAATTGCTTCAACAATTGGTTTACTTGCTGAACTGAAGTTCCGGATCCACCCGCGATTCTTTTCTTTCTAACCGCATTAATAATAGTTGGCGTACTTCTTTCCGCAGGAGTCATAGAATAAATAATAGCTTCTACATGCTTAAATGCATCATCATCAATATCTATATCCTTCAACATTTTTCCAGCTCCAGGGATCATTCCTAAAAGATCCTTCATAGAACCCATTTTCTTGATCTGGTGCAATTGCTTTAAGAAATCATCGAATCCAAACTGATTCTTGGCGATTTTCTTTTGAAGTTTTCTAGCTTCCTCTTCATCATATTGCTCCTGAGCTCTTTCCACCAAGGAAACAACATCTCCCATTCCCAAAATCCTATCGGCCATACGAGAAGGATAGAACACATCTATAGCATCCATTTTCTCTCCGGTACCAATAAACTTAATAGGTTTATTTACAACAGATTTAATCGAAATTGCCGCACCACCACGGGTATCACCATCTAATTTTGTAAGGATCACCCCATCAAAATTTAAACGATCGTTAAAGGCTTTTGCAGTATTCACCGCATCCTGACCTGTCATAGAATCTACTACGAATAAGGTTTCTTCAGGTTTTATTGCAGTATGAATATTTGCGATTTCCGTCATCATCGCCTCATCTACAGCAAGACGACCGGCGGTATCTATAATTACAACATTAAATCCGTTTTGCTTAGCATGAGCAATCGCAGCTTTGGAAATAGCAACAGGATCTTGATTTCCTACGTCACTAAAAACCTCAACTCCTATTTGCTCTCCAACAATTTGCAATTGATTGATCGCTGCAGGACGGTAAATATCACAAGCCACTAAAAGTGGATTCTTATTCTTTTTTGTCTTTAAAAAATTCGCCAGTTTTCCGGAAAAAGTAGTTTTACCACTACCTTGTAAACCAGACATCAAGATCACAGAAGGGTTGCCGGAAAGATCTATTTCTTCTACTTCCCCTCCCATTAATTGGGTAAGTTCATCCTTAACCAACTTCACCATTAATTGCCCTGGCTTCAATGCTGTTAATACATCTTGTCCTAAAGCTTTTTCTTTTACAGTGCTTGTAAATTCCTTCGCTATTTTATAGTTAACATCGGCTTCCACCAATGCTCTTCGCACTTCCTTTAAGGTTTCCGCAACGTTTACCTCTGTAATCTGCCCGTGTCCCTTTAGGATGTGTAAGGCATTATCTAACTTATCGCTTAAATTATCAAACATAATTCTTCCTGTAATTTATTATTCCTGCGCCTATCAGCGGATTGCAAATTTAATGATTTGATGCTGAAGTGAAAAGTTTTATTTGGAAACAATAGGTTACTAAATGAGCCTCCTACTTTTACATTGAACTTTCTCTTCGAAAATTGCTAATTGTTTATTGTAAACTGTTAATTGAAAGCCTACATTCTTTCCGGAACCTGAATTCCCAACAAACCAAATGCCGATTTAATAGTATTCCCGACTGCTTTTGACAATTGCACTCTAAAATTCTTTTCTACCTCATCTGAAGTTCCAAGAATCGTAACATTCTGGTAGAAAGAATTGAATTCCTTCACCAAATCATACGTATAATTGGCAATTAAAGCCGGACTATGATTCTCTGCAGCTAACTGAATTGTGTCTGGATACGTTTGCAACTGCTTAATCAATTCCTTTTCCTTTTCATGCAATTCGTAGCCTTCAGGAATATTCAATTTATCTTCTTCTACATCAGCTTTTCTTAAGATAGACTGAATTCTTGCATAGGTATATTGAATAAAAGGCCCTGTATTTCCTTGAAAATCTACAGATTCTTCAGGGTTAAATAAAATTCGTTTTCTAGGATCTACCTTCAAAATGTAATATTTTAAGGCTCCCAGTCCAATAATCTTATATAATTCATCTTTTTCTTCTGAAGAATACTCCCCAAGCTTTCCTAATTCTTCTGAAATAGTTTTAGCGGTTTGTGTCATTTGAGCTATCAAATCATCTGCATCTACCACCGTTCCCTCTCTACTCTTCATTTTTCCTGAAGGAAGATCTACCATTCCATAACTTAAGTGATATAAGTTATTTGCCCATTCGTAACCCAATTTACTTAAGATCAAAAACAACACTTTAAAATGGTAATCCTGCTCGTTTCCAACAGTATATACCATTCCATCAATATCGAAATCCTTTACACGCTGGATCGCCGTACCTATATCTTGAGTCATATATACCGCTGTACCATCACTTCTGAGCACGATTTTTTTCATCCAAGCCGTCTTCAGTAAGATCTATCCAAACACTACCATCATCTTTTCTAAAAAAGATCCCTTTTTCAAGACCTTCGGCAACCACGTCTTTTCCTAATAAATAGGTATTGCTTTCGTAGTAATTCTTGTCAAAATCTACTCCTAGTGTATTATAGGTTTTTTCGAAACCGTCATACACCCACTGATTCATTTTCTCCCAAAGGCCTTTTACATCTTCGTCCCCAGCTTCCCATTTTATAAGCATTTCTTGGGCAGCAATTAAAATAGGTGCTTGTGCTTTGGCTTCTTCTTCGGTCTTCCCTTCAGCAATAAGTGCAGCGATTTCCTTTTTATATTCCTTATCAAACAACACATAGTAGTTCCCTACCAATTTATCGCCTTTTAATCCTGTAGACTCCGGTGTTTCTCCGTTCCCCCATCGTTCCCACGCCAACATAGATTTACAGATGTGGATTCCACGATCGTTGATGATTTGTGTTTTATACACTTTATTTCCGCTCGCCTTTAATATTTCAGCAACAGAAAATCCTAATAAATTATTTCTAATATGTCCTAAGTGTAAAGGCTTATTAGTATTTGGGGAAGAATATTCCACCATAATAGTGTCTGAGGCATCAGTTACCTCAGCCTTCCCAAAATCTGCATTATTTGCAATTCCTTCAAAAGAGCTTAAATAGAATTCGTTGCTTAAAACGATATTCAAAAACCCTTGAACCACATTAAAGCGCAGTACTTCTTCAACATTTTCAACTAAATACTCCCCAATAGCGCTTCCAAGCTGAACCGGATTCGTTTTAATCTGGCGTAGCATAGGAAAAGTTACCAAGGTGATATCTCCTTCAAAATCCTTACGAGTAGGTTGAAATTCTACTTGCGCGAGCTCTACTTGATGTAGATGCTTAACTGCTTCCTTAACTTTTTGCTCAATTTTATTCTGAATATTCATTCTGGAAAATTTATTGTCTTTTAATGCTGAAAATACAAGCAGCAAAGATAATAGAAAATACCTGCAAGCTATAGTGCTTTAAGAGCAAATCCCTATCTTTATGAAAAAGCGAAAAATGCTGCTGAATATAAGCTATAACAATAAAGAAATTAAGGAAAAGATCAATAAAGAAGTTGGGACTCCCTTCACTTTAATGGAACGAATAAAATTGAAGGGTAGCGGCTCTCCCAAATTACATATAACTTCTACCAGTATAGAAATCCACAACTTATTAATTTTAGATTCCAAAACTAACACATGCAATATTGAATTGCGCCCAAAAGGTATTATTGTCATGTTTAAATCTTTATTGGAAACATATGGTTTAATAATCCCTTATTATAAACTTAATCTTTACAAAGGAAAGGCTCAAGAATACTCCATTTACAAAGACCATTATTTTATAAAAGTAAAAGCCGACAGCCCTGCAATCCATAAATTCATGATAAAGATCTTAGATTATAAGGCAGATAATGCACTTCCGCAGATAGAAGACATTAGGTAACATTCTGTTTACAATTCATCAATTTTTCAGCACTTAATTTAATACAAGCATCATAAAGGCATAACCGGCCATTCCCAGTTTAGCAGCAATTTTGCTGTAAAAACAAATGGAATTATTTATTTATGTTTTTGCTGCTTTATTTTCAGTTATGAATCCGCTGGGAACTGTTCCTATTTTTGTAGGCTTAACTCAGGAAGACTCTCCTGCTGAGCGCTCAAAAACATCCCTTTTAACCTCAATAAATATTTTAGTAATCCTTATTATTTCCTTTTTTACGGGCAAATACATCCTTCAGTTCTTTGGAATAAGTATCGATTCTTTAAGAATTGCCGGTGGGCTCATCATTGTGAGTTCCGGCTTTGCGCTGCTAACAGGCTCTTTTTCTAAACACAAGGGAATGGATAAGCGCGTAAAAGATGATGCCTATCAACGGGAAGGGGTTTCATTAACTCCGCTAGCTATTCCAATGCTTGCCGGACCAGGAACGATCTCTTTATTAATTGGAATGCATGAGGAATATCAATTTTTTGAACAAAGAATTATAACCATAGTCGCAATTTTGGCTGTATGTATAGCAACATTCACGGTTTTAAAAAGCGCACATTATATCGTTAAGATCCTTGGTGCTTCAGGAATAAACGCAATATCAAGAATTATTGGTTTTATAGTAATCGCAATAGGAATTGAATATATAAGTTCCTCTGCTATCAACGTATTAAGCCAGATTTTCAGTTAACGCTTACCTTTTATTAAAAGCAATCCCCCCGATAAGAGACAATATCCCTAAACCAATCATTGCATAAGACTGCGTATGGTCTCCTTGTGCCTGAACTTTAAGAGGTCCCGCTTCAAAAGCGACCTCAGGGGTTATTAGAGTATATAATCCATATCCAACAAGTACAACTCCAACAACTAACAGTACAATCTTAAGAGTATTATTCATTTTATATTAAGGTTTGTTTAAACCGAAAGTAAACAATTAATTCCTAAATTATAACCGAATTAAATATTGAAAATGAAGATTTTACTTACAGGTGCTAATGGTTATATAGGACTTAGGTTATTACCACAACTATTAGAACTTGGCCACGAAGTGGTGTGTGCAGTTAGAGATAAAAAGCGGTTTTCCCAAAACAAGGAGCTTCTGGACAAAATAGAAGTGGTAGAAATAGATTTTCTACAACCTGCGAAAATTCCAGAAGAAATTAAAGATATAGATATTGCGTATTATCTTATTCATTCTATGTCTGCTTCCACTACAGATTTTGACAGTAAGGAAGCGCAGGCGGCTACAACATTTAATGAGATTATGGCTGACACCAGTGTGAAACAAGTCATTTATCTAAGTGGAATAATTAACACCGAAGAACTCTCTAAGCATTTAGAATCCAGGAAAAAGGTTGAAGAAATTTTATATAATGGAAATTTTAATATTACTGTTTTAAGAGCAGCAATTATAGTAGGTTCAGGAAGTTCCTCTTTTGAAATAATCAGAGATCTTTGCGAAAAACTTCCCGTAATGGTAACTCCTAGCTGGGTGAAAACAAAATGCCAACCTATTGCTATTAGAGATGTGCTTCAATTCTTAACCGGAGTGATCGGTTTGGAAAAAGCATATAATGAATCCTTTGATATTGGTGGCCCGGATATTATTTCCTACAAACAAATGATGCAGCAATATGCGGAAGTTCGTGGTTTAAAAATTGTAATAATCGATGTTCCGGTGCTTTCCCCAAAAATATCTTCTTATTGGCTTTATTTTGTAACCTCTACTTCCTACAAACTTGCGCAAAACTTGGTAGATAGCATGAAGGTTGAAGTAATTACTAATGACAAACGACTACAAGAACTCTTAAAAATAGAACCTATTTCCTATAAAGAAGCAATTGAATTAGCTTTTTATAAAATTGAGCAAAATCAGGTGATCTCTAGCTGGAAAGATTCTATGAGCAGCGGTAGATTTAGAAAAGATCTCAATAAATATATTCAAGTTCCAACATTTGGTTGTTTAAAAGATGCCCAGTCCATAAAAGTTGAAAACCCAGAAGAAGTATTAAAACGAATTTGGGCTATTGGCGGGACTACAGGATGGTATTATGGGAATTGGCTATGGAAAATCCGTGGATATTTCGATAAGCTTTTTGGTGGAGTTGGTTTAAGGCGAGGAAGAACACATGCTTCTGAAATAGCTTCAGGAGATTCTTTGGATTTCTGGCGAGTTTTGTTAGCTGACAAGGAAAAAAGAAGATTATTATTATTTGCTGAAATGAAAGTGCCTGGAGAAGCTTGGTTAGAGTTTGAAATCGATGAAGAGAATGTCCTTCACCAAACAGCCACTTTTAGACCTCGAGGATTATGGGGAAGACTTTACTGGTACACCATGTTGCCATTTCACTATTTTATCTTTGAAGGAATGCTGAATAAAATTGCTAAAGGCTAATTATTGATTTAGGCTTGTAATTCAAATCTTTATTAACTCTATTCAAAGTGCAAAAAAAAGCAACCTGAAGAACTAAACTTTTAGGTTGCTTTTTTTTATTATCTAAATAATATTATGCCTTAGGCAAAAACACTTCCGCCATCATACAGCGCGCGCTTCCGCCACCGCAGGTTTCTATAGTGTTTAAGTCTGAACTTAATATCTCGCAGTGCTTTTCTATCGCTTTAATTTGAGAGTCGGTTAAACTTTTATAAGCGGTAGCACTCATCACCAAATATTTCTTATCGTCTGCACCTTTTACCTGTAACATATTCCCTGCAAACTGATGCATTTGAGCTTCGGTAATAGTGATTACTTGTTTCCCGTCTTGCTTTAAATGTTTTAAAACACTTTTTCTCTCTTTCGCGTCATCTATACAATCGGCACAGATCACAGCAAATTCTTCAGCAATACACATCATTACGTTTGTATGATATATTGGTAATCTTTTACCTTCTACCTCTTGAAACGCATGGAAAATAACAGGAGTATATTCAAAATCTTCACAAAATTCAATAAGCAATTCTTCATCTGCTCTTACCGAAAGGGCACAATAGGCTTTTCTATTTATTCTATCCAGAATTAAAACTCCGGTTCCTTCTAAATATACTTTTTCGTCTTCTGCTTCCGTATAATCTACCACCTCTGAAATCTTGAAACCTTTTGATTCTAAAGCTTCAAAAAATTCCATTCTTCGCTCTCTTCGTCTATTTTCAGCAAACATAGGATATACCGCAGCTTTCCCATCTTGATGAAAGGACACCCAGTTGTTAGGAAAAATAGAGTCTGGAGTATCTAATTCTTTCTTATCGTCTACCACAACTACATTTACTCCAACTGCCTTTAACTTATTTACAAATGCATCGAATTCATTTTGAGCTTTTGAATTGATCTCTTCATTCTTCAACTGCAGTTCTTCCTGAAAATAATTATTTACAGAAGTTTCTTCATTCATTCTAAAATTCACCGGGCGAACCATTAGAATTGTATTTGTTATTTGCTCCATGGTTTTATTCTCTAATTAATGGTAAGGTGGTGCATCTTAAAAGCCCTTCTTGTTTAGAAATTTCAGCATAAGGAACTTCCTCCACAGTAATTCCTTGTTCTCTCAACCAAGTATTTAATCTGGTAAAATTCTTTTCCGAGATCACTACATCTTCAGAAATAGAAAAAATATTGGAGTTCATATTATACATCTCCTCACGGGTAATCTCAAAAATATTCTCTTTCCCAAAAAGATTTACCAACCAATTATATTCTTCTTCAATCAAAAATCCTCCTTTATAGATAATCGCTTTATCCTTTCCAACAGGCTGAAAACAACAATCCAAATGGAGCGCATTATCTCTTGCCTCTGTATTAGATTTTCTCAAACTAAAGGATACAACCTTTCTTTCCGGGAATAAATCCCGTAAAGCCCTCACCCCTTTCATGTTAGTTCTAGCGGTGATATAGTTTTTATAATCTTCGCCTTTGTAAGTTCCAACCAAAATGTAATCCTTATATGGCATCACATCGCCGCCTTCCATATGAGCATCTTCAGGCATGGTTAAAATTTTGCTAGGATCTATTTGATCTATAACATGCTTAATCGCCTCAATTTCCTCGTCTCTATCTGGTAAAATATTTGCTTTTATAAATTTGTCATCTATAACAAAGGCGATATCCCTAGTAAAAATCTGATTGTAATCTTCTATAATCTTTGGTCTAAAGACCTTTACATCATATTTTTCAAATACAGCAGCAACCGCTTCCATCTCCTTTACCATGTCCTCTTCCACAGGATAGGTTCCTGCTTTGATATGCTCCGCAGATTTGGGATCGTACGCATCTTTATATTCGGGTGTTCCTCCGTTGCTTTTGGCTGTACCTAATACTACTGCTTTTAAACGAGAGGTTTCACTTTTAATATTCAGTTCTAACATTTCTTGGTGCTTTGTGCAAATATAAAAAAAGCTTCATTGGAAAATGAAGCTTTTTAAATTTATGAATTTCAAAATATTATCTATTATCAAGTTCTTTAAAAGATCTTAAGTTTTCACCAATATAAACCTGTCTAGGTCTTCCAATTGGCTCTTTTCCTAATCTCATTTCTCTCCATTGAGCGATCCATCCCGGCAATCTTCCTACTGCAAACATTACAGTAAACATTTCGGTTGGGATTCCCATTGCACGGTAAATAATTCCTGAATAGAAATCTACATTAGGATATAATTTACGCTCTACGAAATATTCATCTTCTAAGGCTGCTTTTTCAAGACCTTTAGCAATATCCAAAATAGGATCTTCTACACCAAGTTCAGCTAAAACTTCATCTGCTGCCTTTTTTATGATCTTAGCTCTTGGATCAAAATTCTTGTAAACTCTGTGTCCAAAGCCCATTAATCTAAATGGATCATTTTTATCTTTTGCTTTCGCTATAAATTTTGAAGTATCCCCACCATCGGCTTTAATCGCTTCTAACATTTCAATCACTGCCTGGTTAGCTCCACCATGAAGTGGCCCCCATAGTGCAGAAACTCCTGCAGAAATTGATGCAAATAATCCCGCTTGAGAAGAACCAACGATTCTTACCGTTGAAGTAGAACAGTTTTGCTCATGATCTGCATGTAAGATCAACAACCTATCTAAAGCTGCAACTACATTTTTATTTGCCTTATACTCCTTCCCAGATTCTTGAAACATCATTTTCAAGAAACTCTCTACATAACCTAAGTTATTATCTCTATTTTCTAGAGATGTATCATTTTTTCTCCTTAAAGTCCACGCCGCTAGAGTTGGGAATTTAGCCAACAACTTTACGATGGCTTTATACATATCCTCTTCTGAGTCTACATTTACAGACTTTGGATTAAAAGCAATAAGAGCACTTGTTAAAGAAGACAACATCCCCATTGGATGTGCGGTAGGTGGAAAACCTCTTAACACCTTTTTCATATCAAGATTCACCTCACTTTGGTGCTTGATATCTTCTTTAAATTTATCTAATTCTTCTTTATTTGGTAATTCTCCGAAAATCAACAAAAAGACAACCTCTAAAAAGTCAGCTTTTTCAGCTAACTCCTCAATAGAATATCCTCTATACCTTAAGATTCCTTTTTCTCCATCTAGAAAAGTAATTGCACTTTCACAACTCCCTGTGTTCTTAAAACCCGGATCTAAAGTGATAACACCAGAATCTCCTCTAAGACTCTTGATATCTATAGCAACCTCATTTTCAGTTCCTATAGTAATTGGGAATTCGTATTTCTTTCCATCTATCTCTAACGTAGCGACTTTTGACATATATTCTAAAACTTTTTCTGATTATTTTTTCGGACTGCTAAAGTACGAAATATGCACATAAAAGAGCGTCTATTCCAAAGGGAATTTCTCATTTATAATATAACTTTGGCAGCTTTTTAAGAAAAAAGAGCCATAAAAAAACCCTTTCCATAAAAGAAAGAGTTTTTATTAAATAATATCTAAAAAATTTAGATCTTAAAAGCATTCATTTGTGGGTAATAAGCTACACTTTCAAGCTCTTCTTCAATCCTTAATAGTTGATTGTATTTTGCCATTCTATCACTTCTAGAAGCCGATCCCGTTTTTATCTGACCCGTATTTAAAGCAACCGCCAAATCTGCAATCGTATTATCTTCAGTTTCTCCAGATCTGTGTGACATCACGCAAGTATAACCTGCATTTTTAGCCATGTTCACAGTTGCAATAGTTTCAGTTAAAGTACCAATTTGGTTTACTTTTATTAAAATTGAATTTGCGATTCCTTCTTTAATTCCTCTAGAGAGCCTTTCTACGTTGGTCACGAAAAGATCATCTCCAACCAACTGTACTTTATCTCCAACTTTATCTGTTAATGATTTCCATCCTTCCCAGTCATTTTCATCCATTCCATCTTCAATAGAAATGATTGGATATTTTTCTGAAAGCTCCGCTAAATAAGAAGCTTGTTCTTCGCTCGTTCTAACCTTTCCTTGCTTCCCTTCAAATTTTGTATAATCGTATTTTCCATTTACATAGAATTCGGCTGCAGCACAATCTAAAGCGATCATAACTTCATCTCCACCTTTATAACCTGCATTTTTTATTGCAAGTAAAATAGTTTCTAAAGCATCTTCAGTTCCATCTAAAGTTGGTGCAAAACCACCTTCATCCCCAACAGCAGTACTTAAGCCTCTATCGTGCAATACCATTTTTAAATGGTGAAAGATCTCTGACCCCATTTGCATAGCATGCGTAAAGCTCTTTGCTTTTACAGGCATTACCATGAATTCTTGAAATGCGATAGGAGCATCACTATGAGAACCACCGTTAATAATATTCATCATTGGTACGGGAAGCGTATTCGCACTAACCCCTCCAATATATCTATATAAAGGTAAACCAAGTTCTGCCGCAGCAGCTTTCGCCACAGCTAAGGAGACACCCAAAATTGCATTCGCCCCTAATTTAGATTTATTTGGCGTACCATCAATTTCAATCATTACCTGATCAATCAGATTCTGATCGAAAATTGAGAACCCAAGAAGTTCTTCAGCAATAATTTTATTCACATTATCTACCGCTTTGGAAACGCCTTTTCCCATATATGCTTTCCCGCCATCACGAAGTTCTACAGCTTCATGCTCACCTGTAGAGGCTCCAGAAGGAACCGCTGCTCTACCAAGCATTCCATTATCAGTTAATACATCTACTTCTACTGTTGGATTTCCGCGTGAATCAAAAATTTGACGAGCGTGAATGTTTATTATTATACTCATAATATGGGTTAAATTTTTATAAGCCGCAATATACAAATACAAGAAATAGTATGCTTCAAATATTACGAATTAAGCCAAATATTTACGATAACGATTTAGCTAGTTTAGGGTAATTTAGGGAAGAACTAGAGGATAAATTTGAAGCAATTCAACTATCTAGTGACCTGATTAGAACAATGAAATTCAGTTAGAATTACTAATTATTTTTCTTTTCCTAGTTTAAAACCAAGCTGCAATCCTATATTCGCGGCCAAATAAGGATCTTGTCGATCACTAAATCCCATCCCAAGACCAAGATTTAAATTTAGTTTAAAGTTGCTTTTATAAACTCGCTGGAAACCCCAGACCGGACCTACAAAACCACTGTAATCATTATTAAGTCGCATATCCCCAATAATAGGATCTCCACTTGAAGCACTCGCTGAAAGTGCAATATAGTTTCCGCTATTTTCAGAGATCTTTTTGCCTTTTTCTAACCTTTTCTTTAAATTATAATAATGGCGGTATTGTGCCTCAAAACCGGGATAAATACCGTATTCAGCTTCATCTAGAAAAGAAGAATCATGATAAGCAAATCCAAAACCTACGTTGAGATCAATCGTGGAATTTTTCGAAATCGCTGTTTCATATTCTACTGAAGGTATTAAAAAATTTAATGAAAGTTGGCTAGTGGTTTCTTGGGCAAAGGAAGTAAATCCAATAAAAAAGGATGCACATAGTAGAATTTTTTTCATAAAAAGGGGGGATTTAAATAATTAGTTAAGAATTTGCGATATTTTCGATATGGTATCAAAAAAAAAGGCCAAAAAATATAT
>NZ_AJLT01000017.1 GCF_000258765.1 Gillisia marina | reverse complement strand
ACTAACGCCTGATTCTTGTGCACGCCAGCGTCTCCTTCCCGATAGCCTTTTAATCCGGCTTTGTCTATTAACCATCCCGCAGGTATTTTAATACTAGTTTTCCCAACAGGATAATTTGGTATTTCCGGAAATTGGTTTTTTAAAGCTTCAAATTCTCCAACAGTTATTACAGGATTTTTGAAAAAACTACCACTGTTCCCTAATTCCTTTGGATCTGGTAATTTTTGTTGTCTAATATTAATCACAGCATTAGATACATCACGAATGCTTGGAGAATCTACACCTAGTTCTTGTAATGCTTCATTAATTGCTCCATAGTTAGTAAGCAAATTATGATTGGTTTTTTTTAGTTTAAAAACCACACTGGTTAATATATACTTTCCCTTAGCTCTGTTTTTAAATATAGAATTCCTATAATCAAATTCACACTCACCTAAAGTGAAATTTACAACTTCCAATGTTTGAATATCAACAGCCTCACAGGATACAAAGTGATCCTTTAATTCTACACCATAAGCGCCGATGTTTTGGATAGGAGAGGTGCCTACATTTCCAGGGATAAGCGAGAGGTTTTCAAGCCCACCCCAATTTTGCTCAAGTGTATGCAAGACAAACTCATGCCAATTTTCTCCGGCATTCGCCTTTACAAAAACAAATTCTTCAGTTTCCCTAATAACTTCAATCCCTTTAATATCTATATGGACGACGGTAGCATCTATATTTTTAGTAAGTAGCATATTGCTGCCCCCTCCTAATATAAAGAGATCTTCAGCATAATTTTTTTTTAAGCACTGTGATTAGATCGTCTAAGCTCGTAATGGAAATTAGAGTTTTAGCCTTAACATCTATTCCAAAGGTATTATACGATTTTAAAGAAGCGTTTTGGGAAACCTTCATTAGTTGTTATAAACTGTTAATGCATCTTTTAAAATAACAATTGCTCTTTCTAAATTTTCTCTTTTAAGAACATAAGCAATCCTAACTTGATTCAATCCGGTATTTGGAGTAGAATAAAACCCAGCTGCAGGGGCAACCATAATGGTTTCGTTATCTAACTGATATTCTTCCAATAACCATTTTGCGAAATCATCTGCATTTTTAACAGGTAGTTCTGCAATACAGTAAAAAGCTCCTTTTGGAGTTGCTACCTTTACTCCATCGATAGATTCCAAGCCTGCTATAAGAATATTTCTTCTTAAAGTATACTCTTCTATAACCTCGTCAAAATAACTTTGTGGGGTGTCCAGAGCGGCTTCACTTGCAATTTGTTCAAAAGTTGGCGGACTTAATCTAGCCTGAGCAAATTTCATTGCAGTTGCTATAACTTCTTTGTTCTTGGATGCAATACATCCAATTCTAGCTCCACACATACTATATCTCTTTGAAACAGAATCAATCATAATAGCATGATTCTTCAGTTTTTCGATGCTCATTACGGAGTGATGTTTTGCCCCGTCGTAAGCAAATTCTCTGTAAACTTCGTCCGCTACCAAAAAGATATCATGTTTGATCGCCATATCGGCTAATTGATCTATTTCCTCCTTAGTATAGAGATATCCTGTGGGATTCCCCGGATTACATATTAAAATTGCTTTGGTATTTGGAGTGATTAATTTCTCGAAATCTGCAATAGGAGGCAGTGCGAAATTGGTTTCAATTTTAGACTCAACAGGAATAATTTTTATTCCTGAAGCTGTAGCAAAACCGTTATAATTGGCATAAAATGGTTCTGGAATAATTATTTCGTCTCCTGCATCGGCGATACTCCCCATGGCGAAAAGCAAGGCTTCAGAACCACCTGTGCTAATAATTATTTCTTCACCGCTTACAGGTATATCATGTTTCCTATAATAGTCTGCTAATTTGTTTCGGTATCCTTCAAAACCCGCAGAATGGCTATAGGAAAGTACTTCAATAGTATGGTTTCTAACGGCATCTAATGCTACCGAGGGAGTTTTAATGTCTGGCTGTCCAATATTTAGTTGATATATTTTTCGGCCTTTTTTAATGGCTGCTTCTGCGAAGGGAACTAATTTTCTAATTGGTGATTCCGGCATAGAATTACCTTTAACTGAAATTTTAGGCATAACAATTTTTTATTTTTCAATGCAAAAATGCGAAATATAATGCAGAATTCAATTTTTTTTAAGATTGTCATTTACGTCCATATTTTTTGTAGATTTAATTTAAATATGACTCAACCTATATATAAGCTTTTAGCTTGTCTTTTCTTTTTTTAATATTTCTTATGCACAAGGGGTTTTCGAAATTGATGATGGCAAAGATAAATTTGAACTTCCATTTCAATCGATCTATAATTTTGTAATAATTCCTATAGAATTAAATGGGGTTGAACTGTCTTTTTTGCTAGACACAGGTGTAGATTCATCTATAATATTCAGTTTAGAAAAAAAAGATTCTCTCAATATTCAAAATGCAACTGAAATTTTTATTCGTGGATGGGGAGACGGTAAGGTCTTTCCAGCAACTAAATCTACTGGTAATTCTGTTAGAATTGGGAATGCATCTCATTCTGATTTTACTATCCATATAGTTTATGGTCATCAAATAAACATTTCTAATAGATTAGGTCTACCAATTCATGGTATAATTGGATATGATTTTTTTAAAGATTTTGTTGTTGAATTTAATTATATCAAAAAAAAATTGATAGCGCATAATACAGATAGTTATGTTTTTGATAAGTGTAGACGTTGTGATGATTTGGATTTTATTCTATATAGGAATAAACCATATCTACAAGTATTAGTTAATGTAGATAAGGATAACACTTTTCTTATGGATTTTCTAATAGATAGCGGCTCCGGTGACGCTTTGTGGATTTTTGAAGATTCCGAATTGGGAATTGAAATTCCTAGTGATAACTTCAAAGATTTTCTAGGATTTGGAATGGGTGGCAGTGTGTATGGTAAAAGAGCTAGAATTAATAATTTGAAAATTGGAAAATTTCAATTGGATAGTGTGACCACAAGCTTTCCAAATAACTTATATATTAAAGGTGTTAAAACTTATGAACCTCGTAATGGAAGTTTGGGCTCACAAATATTAAAACGATTCCATTCAACCTTCGATTATAAGAATAAGCGGCTGAGATTAAAACGCAATAGAAATTTTAGCGATTCGTTTGAATATGATATGAGTGGAATTGTGCTTGCACATAAAGGGTACACTACTGTTCAAGATTTTGAAAATAATGGCTCAGAGGTATTTGACGAGGTGGAATATGAATACACAGATGCGGGAATGGTATTTTTCAAAAGTAACTCAAAAGTGAAATTTAAGTTAGAGCCTCAATATGAAGTAGTGGAAATAACACCTAATTCTCCTGCAGCCATTGCGGGTTTGAAAGTTGGGGATTTGGTTGAGACAATTAATAAAAAACCTACTTATAATTATGAGTTATTTGAAATAAATAAAATTTTTAGTTCCAGAGAGGGCAGAACTATTAAATTAAAAATTAAGAGAAATTTAGCCAATATAAATATTCAGTTTAAGTTGAAGAGAATGTTGTAACAACTCTATTTTATTGCGACTTTTTATAAGGAAAGTTGTGTATACTATCATTTTTACAAGGTAATGCTGTAGCAAATAACTTCACCCAAGATTTAAATAAATTAGTGAATTTCAGGCACTATCACATGAATCATTATTATGATTGAAACTATAATATTTAGGGCATTAATATAGTAGTACATTTTATTTTGAAATTTAGAGTTACCAATTCTAAGTTTCCTGATATAAAACCAGGAAATTAATGCAGAATCCATTTCTTTAGGATTGCCATTCATTAGCATATTTTTCGTAAATTAATTAAAAATATGTCTCACCCTATTTACATATTGTTATTTTTTCTTTGCTTTTTCAATATTTCTAAAGCTCAAGGAGTTTTTAAAATAGATGAAGGAAAAGATAAATTTGACCTTTCATTTCAATCTGTAAATGATCTCGTTGTTGTTCCAATAGAAATAAATGGTGTAGAACTTTCATTTTTATTAGATACGGGTGTAGATTCATCAATTATATTTAGTTTAGAAGAAAAAGACTCCCTTAATATTAAGAACGCTTCAGATATATTACTGAGAGGATGGGGAGAGGGAGAAGCCATAACGGCTATTAAATCTACCGGAAACAGTGTGCGTTTAGGTAATGCATCTCATTCCAATTTCACCGTTTATATCGTTTATGACCATCAAATTAGTCTATCCAATAGATTAGGCTTGCCTATTCATGGAATTATTGGGTATGATTTTTTTAAAGACTTTGTGGTGGAGTTTAATTACCCTAAAGAGCGTTTAGTTGCTTATAATTCAAATTCTTATAAGTATGACAAATGTAAACGTTGTGATGATTTTGATTTGGTGTTTTACAAAAACAAACCATTTATAAAGGTTTTGGTGAGTATAGAAAACAAAGAATCCATTCCGATGGACCTGTTAATTGATAGTGGATCTGGGGATGCCCTCTGGTTTTTTGAAAATCCTGATTTAGGAATAAATATTCCTAATGAAAATTTTGATGATTTTCTAGGGTTTGGGATGGGAGGTAGTGTGTATGGTAAAAGAGCCAGAATTAATAATTTGAAACTAGGAAAATTCAAATTAGATGGCGTAACTGCCAGTTTTCCGGATACTTTATATTTCGCAGGGGTAACAACATATAAGTCTAGAAACGGAAGCCTAGGATCTCAGGTTTTAAAAAGATTCACTTCTACATTCGATTACAAGAATAAAATATTGAGGTTAAAGCCTAATAAAAACTTTAGCGATCCCTTCGAATATGATATGAGCGGAATTGTGCTGGCGCATGAAGGATACACTGTAGTTAAGGATTTTGAAAATAATAGCTCTCCGGTATTTAGCGAAACAGAAGATGAATTTCAAGGGGTAGTTGTTTATAAGAGTTATTCTAAAGTAAAGTTTAAATTAGAACCACAATATGTAATTGCTGAAATAAGGCCGAATTCGCCTGCAGCACTTGCAGGTTTACAAATTGGAGATTTAGTTGAAACTATTAATAAAAAACCTGCCTACAATTATAATCTATCCCAAATAAATAAAATGTTTAGTTCTGAGGAGGGGAAAACTGTTAAGCTGAAGATCAAGAGAAATGGAGTGTCACTTAACATTCAATTTAAACTGAAGCGAGTATTATAAAAAAACTCCCGATTTCTCGAGAGTTGTATGATTTCAGTCAAATTTTCGGGAATTAAATCATAATTATTAAGACTTTTCGTCAGGATCTAGAACTCGTCCTTTAATTTTTACCGCTTTAGTTGGTTCGTCTGCATTAGAATAAATCGTAATTGTTCTTCTAATTGGACCCACGCGATTCGTATCATATTTCACCTGAATTTCTCCAGATTTCCCCGGTGCAATTGCTGCCTTGGTCCAAGTAGGTACTGTACAGCCACAACTTGAATATACATTTTCGATAATTAAGGGTTCGGAACCAACATTTCTAAATTGAAAAGTCTTAATTCCATCACTTCCTTTTTCTATATCTCCATAGTCTATAACTTCCGTCTTAAACTCAAACTTAGCAGTGCTTTGGGCATTTATAGTAGAAAAGCCGGTCACTAGCAGTATTAATATTGAAACGATTGTTTTCATAATATCTAATTTTCAATTAAGTAAAGGTAAGTTGTTTTCAATAAACCTAAAAACATATAAGCAAAACTACTTCTTTTATAATCTTCAACTTATAAGTACTTTTGCAGATATTTTCAAAAACTAGACCAACTATGTCAGCATCCCAAAAATATGATTCTCAAAAGGTAGAAGATAAATGGTACAACTACTGGATGGAGCAAGGTTATTTTCACTCTGAAGTAGATGAAAGAACTCCATATACCATTGTTATTCCTCCACCAAATGTTACGGGAGTACTTCATATGGGTCATATGCTGAACAATACAATTCAGGATGTTCTTATTAGAAGGGCCAGATTAAAGGGCTTTAATGCATGTTGGGTACCGGGAACAGATCATGCCTCTATAGCTACAGAGGCTAAAGTTGTTGCTAAGCTTAAGGAAGAGGGCATCAATAAAAATGATCTTTCTCGAGAGGAGTTTTTAGAACACGCTTGGGATTGGACGCATAAACATGGCGGAATTATTCTAGAGCAGCTTAAAAAGTTAGGAGCTTCGTGCGATTGGGAACGTACTAAGTTTACCATGGACGAGGATATGTCTGCTTCGGTTATAAAAGTATTTGTAGATCTATATGAAAAAGGCCTTATTTATAGAGGCTACAGAATGGTGAATTGGGATCCTGAAGCCAAAACAACCCTTTCAGATGAGGAAGTTATTTATCAGGAAAAACAAGGAAATCTTTACTATCTAACCTATAAAATTGAAAATAGCGAAGAGACTGTAACAATTGCTACAACGCGCCCGGAGACAATTTTAGGAGATACTGCTATTTGTATTAACCCAAATGATGATCGTTTTAGTCATCTTAAGGGGAAAAAAGCGATCGTGCCATTAGCTAATCGAGCGATTCCTATAATTGAGGATAATTATGTAGATGTGGAATTTGGTACAGGATGTTTAAAAGTAACTCCGGCTCATGATATTAATGATAAGGAAATAGGGGAGCGTCACAATCTAGAAGTGATAGATATTTTTAACGATGATGCAACTTTAAATGAATTTGGACTTCACTATCAAGGGAAAGATAGATTTGTTGCCAGAAAAGAGATCGTTAAGGAGTTGGAGAGTTTAGGTATTTTAATCAAGACTGAAACCCATATCAATAAAATAGGTACAAGTGAGCGTACCGGGGCAGTGATCGAACCAAAATTAAGCGATCAATGGTTCTTGAAAATGAAAGAATTGGCGCAGCGGCTTTGGATGCGGTGCTTAATAAAGATGTAAATCTTGTACCGGATAAGTTTGTGAATACATACAGACATTGGATGGAGAATGTACGTGATTGGAATATCTCGAGGCAATTATTATGGGGTCAACAAATTCCTGCTTATTATTACGGAAGCGGTAAAACTGATTTTGTAATTTCAGAAACTAAACAAGAAGCTTTAGAAAAAGCAAAAACTCAGACAAATAATCCAGATCTAACACTTCAAGATCTTAAGCAGGATTCAGATGCTTTGGATACTTGGTTCTCGTCCTGGTTATGGCCAATGAGCGTGTTCAACGGGATTTTGGAACCAAACAATCCGGAAATAAATTACTACTATCCAACTAACGATTTGGTAACAGCTCCGGAAATTTTATTCTTTTGGGTTGCCAGAATGATGATCGCTGGGCACGAATATAGAGGTGAAAAACCTTTTACCAATGTATATTTAACCGGGATAGTAAGAGATAAGCAAAGACGAAAAATGTCTAAATCGCTTGGGAATTCTCCAGATCCTATAAAACTTATCCATGAATATGGTGCAGATGGGGTTCGCGTTGGTATGCTACTTAGTTCCCCGGCTGGGAACGATTTGATGTTCGATATAGATCTTTGTAAGCAAGGTAGCGGATTCATTAATAAAATCTGGAATTCATTTAAATTGGTGAAAAGTTGGGAGGTAGATAATTCTATAGACCAGCCAAAATCTTGTGCCATTGCAATTGAGTGGTACAAAGCTAAATTTCAGCAGACGTTATTGGAGATTGAAGATCATTTTTCTAAATATAGAATGAGTGATGCATTAATGTCCACTTATAAATTAATTTGGGACGATTACTGTTCTTGGTTCTTGGAAATGGTAAAACCTAGTTTTGGAGAAGCTATAGATGAAAAAACCTATAAAGAGGTGATAGCTATTTTAGAAGATAATTTAAAAATATTGCATCCTTTTGTTCCATTTATTTCTGAAGAAATATGGCAACAATTGGGTGATCGCAGTAAGGAAGAGGCGTTAATAATATCCAAGTGGCCGGAAGCAGTGTCTATTGATTCTACAATTATTTCTGAATTTTCATTTGCTTCGGAAGTGATCTCGGGCATAAGAAATATCAGAAAATCAAAAAATATTTCTTTTAAAGATCAAATTTCTCTTCAGGTATTAAACAATGAAAACACGTCTAATACTTTTAATGACGTTATTATGAAGCTTGGGAATGTTTCTAAATTAGAGGCTGTAAATCACCAAGTGGAAGGTTCTCTTTCGTATAGAGTAAAATCGAATGAATATTTCATCCCAATTGAAGGTGCGATCGATGTAGAAGCTGAAAAAAATAAAATTGAAGAGGAATTAAAATATACCGAAGGATTTTTAAAATCTGTTCAAAAGAAACTATCCAATGAACGTTTTGTAGGTAATGCTCCGGAGGCAGTTGTTGCTGTGGAAAAAGCAAAGCAAGCGGATGCAGAGGCTAAAATTCAGATGTTGAGAGCTAGTTTGGCTGGATTGGAATAAGAAAATAAGTTTGAATAAAATTTACATTGGGCGAGTTGTTATATTTGCCCAATGTGCTTTTCTACCATTTCTATGTACTTCTGTTTGGCTTCAGATTGTGAAAGTTGCTCTACTTGTATAAGTGCATTGGCTTTGAAGCCACTTCTTAAGTCTTCTTCATCTTTAGCCTTGTAAAAGCCATTTAAGGTAGTTGCTCGCTTATAATATGCGTAAAAATGCAGCATAATGTCCGGTGGAAATTTCAAGTTGGTACTACTTGCCATTTCGTATGCCTTTATAAATTTTTGATCTGAAGAAACCATCATTTCAATTTTACTTAGTCTAGATTGGCAATTACGCTTACTCCACCTTTAACTTTATCATTCAATTTCACGTTGATTTTTGTACCAATAGGTAAAAAGACATCTACACGAGATCCAAATTTTATAAATCCACTATCGCTTCCTTGTACCACTTCTTGGCCTTCAACAGCATAGTTTACGATTCGTTTAGCTAAAGCTCCGGCAATTTGTCTATAAAGCACTTCTCCGGCTACATTATTCTCTACTACAACAGTAGTTCGCTCATTTTCTTCACTAGACTTTGGATGCCATGCAACTAAAAATTTTCCAGGATGGTATTTGCTAAATTTCACCAAACCACCGATTGGGTGTCTAGTTACGTGAACATTAATTGGGGACATAAAAATAGAAACTTGTAAGCGCTTATCCTTAAAGTATTCTTTTTCCATTACTTCCTCTATAACCACAACTTTTCCATCTACCGGAGATACTACAGTGGTATCACTTAATTGGGTAGGTCTTTTAGGATTTCTAAAGAATTGTATAATCAATAAAAAGAATAATATACTAATTACTAGGATAGAGAATTTTACCCAGTAGATATTTATATACAAATAGGACAATATATTTACCGCAATTAAAATAATTGCAGTAAGCGTCATGATTTTATAACCTTCTTTATGAAACATAGTTTATTATCAATAAATAAGCATAAACAAAAGGACTAGAAAATATAATACTATCTAGTCTGTCAAATAATCACCGTGGCCCGGCATTAGTTTTCCACTATCTTTTACTCCAGCTTGTCGTTTAAATTTCGATTGAATTAAATCTCCCAGTGTACCAAAAATACTCAATAAAATGGCTAATCCCAACCAAAATTCGACATTCAAATAACGGGTAAAGTAAAATAGGAAGTATCCGGCAACACAATTAAATACCATTCCTCCTAAAAATCCTTCTATGGTTTTGTTTGGAGATATTTTTTCATACAACTTAGTTTTACCAAAATTCTTTCCTACTAAATAGGCAAAAGTGTCATTTGTCCAAATCAGCACAAAAACTCCAACGATCAAATCAGGATTAAATGTGCCTGAATAAGTAGGTATTAATGTGAGAAATATGGTGGAGGATATTAAATAGAAAATTAAAATAATATACTTTTTCTTCTCAAAAACCGGAATTTTCCTAATAAATAAGAGATCCTTAACTAAAAATAAATTCACGAAAAGGGTGATAATTAAGAGAAGTACGGTTGCATTGGAATTAAATTTCAGATAACTGAAGAGAAAGAATAAAACAGCGTGTACTCCGTATAAAGCGTAGCTTTTTAACCTTAATAATTTTTCGAGTTCCAGTAAGCAAACAAAACCAATAAGAAAGAAAAGGCCAATAAAGATCAGCTCTGAAGATAGAATTGATGCTACTAAAATGGCTACGTATAGTAATCCAGATATTGCCCTAATAATAGTTTCCCTCATATTTTATAAATCTTCCAGAAGCAGCAAATATAGGTTTTTTGTGCTACTTCCATAACTCATAAAATTACCTTCCTTTTGGGTTTCGAAACTTTTTATTGTGGTGATGTTCGATGGGATTCTCTCCTTATTATTAAATTTAATACCTCTTAAGCCTTCACCAATATTATCAACTAACTGACTTGTAGAGGCTAAGATTATAAAATTTTGAGGCAGTTCATTAAATCTCTTCTCCTTAATTTGATTGGAAGAAATTAAAATAGAACCATCATTTGCAATTAAATATTCACAAGTAGAGAGAAAAAACGCGGAATCTCCGGAGGTATTGAATTCTAAATTGAATTTATCGAATTTAGTTTTTAGATTCGTATCGAAGCAACAAGTTGGTTTTTCGTACCAATCATTTTCTAATAGAATATTATCAAAGGCATCTATAACTTCATCTTCATTTTCACAATACAAAAATTTCCCACCATTATTTTTGAAGTTGAGCATGAATCGCTCATCGGTTGGAAGCTTAAGATCTGGCATGTATTTGCCACGGTCAGAGTTTTCTGGAACGTCCTGACCTTTGTCTGATTTAGATTTTGGATTTAAAAATTTTCTAAATAGACTCATATATGAGAATTCGGGGTTTTTTGGCACCTTTCAATCAAAGGTAAAAAATCTTAATTTAAACTAAGATAAATTAAGATTTTTTCCTAAGTATAATTTAATTATTTATTAACCGGGGATTCTTCCTCTATTTCACTGTCTTCGGAAGCAGAGTCCTTAGAATTCAATGTTTTTCCAATTAGAGGGACTTCCTCTTTTTCTGGAAAAGGTCTATTTCCAAATATTTTTTGAAGATCATCTTTAAAGATCACCTCTTTTTCAAGCAAAATATCTGCTAACTGAGACAACTTATCTTTATTATCCTCTAACAATTTAATTGCTCTTTGGTATTGAGCTTCAATTAAATTTGAAACTTCTTTGTCAATAAGTTCAGCAGTTTTCTCACTGTAAGGTTTAGTGAAGTTATATTCACTCTGTCCAGAGGAATCATAAAAAGTAAGGTTCCCTATCTTATCATTTAAGCCATAAATAGTAACCATTGCTCTGGCTTGCTTGGTAACTTTTTCCAAATCACTTAGGGCACCTGTAGAAATTCTATTAAAGATTACTTTTTCCGCAGCTCTACCACCTAAGGCAGCACACATCTCATCTAGCATTTGCTCTGGATGTACAATCAATCTCTCCTCTGGTAAGTACCATGCTGCACCTAAGGATTGACCTCTTGGTACAATAGTAACTTTTACCAATGGAGCTGCATGTTCCAGCATCCAACTCGCGGTGGCGTGTCCAGCTTCGTGATAAGCAATTGCTTTTTTCTCATCTGGAGTAATAATCTTGTTTTTCTTTTCAAGACCACCTACAATTCTATCTACTGCATCAAGAAAATCTTGTTTTCCTACTGCTTTATTTCCTTTTCTTGCAGCAATTAAAGCTGCTTCGTTACATACGTTTGCAATGTCTGCTCCAGAAAATCCTGGAGTTTGCTTAGCAAGAAACTCTATATCCAACTCGTCTGCTACTTTTTTAATAGGACGAAGGTGAACTTCAAATATTTCTTTACGTTCTCTTACATCTGGTAAATCTACATAGATCTGACGGTCAAAACGACCTGCTCTCATTAATGCCTTATCCAAAACATCTGCACGGTTAGTGGCTGCGATAACTATTACGTTTGTATTAGTTCCAAAACCATCCATTTCAGTTAATAACTGATTTAAAGTGTTCTCACGTTCATCGTTAGATCCAGACATGTTACTCTTTCCTCTAGCTCTACCAATCGCATCAATTTCATCTATAAAAATTATTGAAGGTGACTTTTCCTTTGCTTGCTTAAATAGGTCACGTACTCTGGAAGCACCTACACCTACAAACATTTCCACGAAATCTGATCCGGATAATGAGAAAAATGGCACTTTTGCTTCTCCTGCCACAGCCTTCGCTAATAAAGTCTTTCCTGTTCCCGGAGGACCTACTAATAAGGCACCTTTTGGAATTTTACCACCTAAAGAGGTGTATTTTTCCGGAGTCTTTAAAAAATCTACTATTTCCTGAACTTCTTCCTTAGCGCCTTCTAATCCTGCAACATCTTTAAATGAAGTCTTAACATCTGTGTTCTGATCGAATAATTTTGCTTTGGATTTTCCAATATTAAAGATTTGTCCCCCAGGACCACCTCCACCACCAGAGCTCATTTTACGCATTATAAAGATCCAGATACCTATAATTAACACAAATGGTAAGAGCGTTAAAATGATTTCACCAAGCACATTAGACTCGGTATTGTAAGTGACAAAAGTATCTAAGTTATATTCAGATTTTATTTCTTGAATCTTGTTTTCGAAATTCTGAAGATCTCCGAATTCAAAACTATAATCTGGGGAATCGCCGGTAGCAAATAATTCGCCATCACCGGTTTTTTTATGGATATCCTTAGCCTTAGCTTCTTCAGTTAAATAAACCTTTGCCTGATTTCTATTTACAATTACTACTTTATTGACGTCACCATTCTTCAAGTAGCTTTCAAATTCTGCAGGATTTGTTTTTGCTGGTTCATTGAACCCTGATCCACCAAAAAAATTGATACCTATAAAAATTATAATAATAGCCCCGTAAATCCAATAAGCACTGAATTTAGGTTTCTTAGGTTCTATTTTTTTTATTTGGTTGTTTCTTCGACATTCTTTTTCAATTAGTTTTTAATACTTTGTTTCGATTGAAGTCACTTTGGCATCTCCCCATAAGCTCTCTATATCGTAATATTCTCTAATATGCTTCTGGAATACATGAACTACTACATTCACATAATCCATTAAAATCCACTCGGCATTATCACTACCTTCTATATGCCAAGGTTTATCTTTTAAAGACTTACTTACGGTTTTTTGTACGGAGCTTACAATGGCATTTACCTGTGTATTCGAAGTACCATTACAGATAACGAAATAATCACAAACAGTGTTTTCAATTTCCCTTAAGTCAAGAATATCAATATCATTTCCTTTAACTTCTTCTATTCCTTTTATAATATGAGCAATAAGTTGATCGTTGTTCGTTTCTTTATTTGCCATTAAATTTATTTCTTTACGCAAAGTTATTACTTTTTAGTCTTTTTAGTGCGCTGTTACTACAAACATTTAACACCATTCCTAACTACATTTCTATATATGCATAATATCAAAGTTAATGCCACCGAGTCTACTAATTCTTTGGCTAGAGAATGGTTTAATACTAATAAAAATGTTTACCCAATTTGTATTACAGCTCACCACCAAACTTCCGGGAGAGGGCAACGTGGAGCAACATGGGTTTCTAATGCAGGAGAAAACCTCACATTTAGCGTTATTTACCCAAAACCGGGTGTAGAAATTGGCAATCAATTTCTTATTAGTGCTGCCGTAGGGTTGCAGATAATAAAGGCACTAAAGCACTTAAAAATTAACAATTTAAAATTAAAATGGCCTAACGACATTATGGCAGATGGTTATAAAATTGGTGGCGTACTTATAGAAAACATTTTACAAAACAACATTATAAGCGCAAGTATAATTGGTGTAGGACTTAATATTAATCAAGTGCAGTTCCAAAATCTGCCTAAAGCAACTTCCTTAAAAAATCTTACAGGAACTATTTATTCTACGGAAGAGGTTTTGTCTCTAGTTCTAGAGCAGTTTGAAAACATGATGGTGTCCAATGATTCCTCATTTTTTAAAAATATTCTGAAGGAGTATGAAGAAAATTTATTCCGAAGAAAAAAAGCCTCCACTTTTCAATTAAAAGATGGAAGCTTGATTATTGGGATTATCTTAGGAGTAACTCCATCCGGTCTTCTTAAATTAAAAGTTGAAGACGAGGAAGTAAGAACTTTCGATCTTAAAGAGTTAAAATTGCTCTTTTAAAGAGTCGACATGTTTTCGCTAAGTGTAGTGATAAATTTCTTTAAAGGACTCTTAACCATCATTGCCATCATTGCATTAAATTTTCCGTCGAACATTAATTGTGCATCACTTTGCGCTCCATTCGGCTCGATAATAATACTCAATGAAAAATTGAATTTATCGGAGGTAGAACCTAAAACAACTAATTCTGGTTCTACAGTTTCTTTTATAGCTAATTCTATTTCTGGCATTCCTTTTAAACCAAAAAGAAAGGTATTTGGTTTAGTAACTTCAAATTTCTCTATACTGTCCGGCATCAATTGTTTGTAATTTTCAACTTCAGTTAAAAAATTATATAATTCTTGCTGACTTTTTTGCGTAGTAACCTTTGGACTTTCTAAATTCATATTATTGGTTCCATTTACTGGGATCTTGTCTCCAGGTTTTTAATGTTTCTGCCTCATCGGCATTAATGTAATTCGTTCTTAAAGCGGTTTCAATTAAATGCTCATAATTTCCTAAAGTATGCAAATCTACATTGGCTACTTTGAAATTTTCTTCAGCAATATCAAAACCATAGGTAAAGATTGCAAGCAAGCCTTTAATATTTATTTTAGCTTCTTTCAATGCTTTTACCGCATTAATACTGCTCCCACCTGTGCTAATTAGGTCTTCTATAACAACCACATTTTGGCCGCTATCAAGATGACCTTCTATCTGATTTTTTCTTCCGTGCCCTTTAGCTTCTGGCCTTACATATACAAATGGAAGGTTCATATAATCTGCTACCAACATTCCAATGCCTATGGCTCCCGTAGCAACTCCGGCTATCGCATCCGGCTTTCCATAGAGTTCTTCAATTTGCTTGGCAAATTGCTCCCTTATGTAATTTCTAATAGGAGGGTAGGAGAGTATTATTCTATTATCGCAATATATTGGCGACTTCCATCCGCTTGCCCATGTAAAGGGTTGTTGTGGTTCTAATTTAATTGCTTTAATTTGTAAAAGCAATTCAGCTGTTTTGATAGCTGTTTCTTTATTTAAAATCATACTGCAAATGTATAAAGTTTTTGTAAATGATATCCCTATTATTCTTTCAACTAAAAAAGAAATAGGTGAAAATTACAGTGCGTTTCCTATTAAAACGGTTAAGCTTAAGCATATTATCCAGAAAATAAGTGATGGGGAATTATTATATGTAAATCTTTATCATAAAAATGAAGAAAAGCTTTTTAAGCATCTTCTCAAAAAACTTCCCGTGGTTACAGCTGCTGGAGGCATGGTTTTTAATGATAATGATGAGATCTTATTTATCTACCGCAATAAACGTTGGGACTTACCAAAAGGAAAAATCGAAAAATCTGAGAGTTTAGAAGAATCTGCTATTAGAGAAGTGATGGAAGAAACGGGAGTCCAGGATCTTGAAATTGTTAGATTCTTAAGAAAAACCTACCATATTTTTAAGCGTAAGGATAAGTACAGGTTAAAGGTGACGCATTGGTATGAGATGAAAACTTCCTATACAGGCGAGCTGGTTCCAGAACATTCCGAAGGCATTAAAAAGGCAAAATGGAAAAATTTTTCTAAATCTCAGAAAGCACTTACCAAATCTTACGCGAATATTAAATTATTGTTTTCAAAAGAATATTTAACGACTCACCCTAAAGACAGGGTATTGTAAATAGGCCTTTTCTAAATGCCCGGATTTTTTATAAAGCCAGTTTAATTGGGCAAACGAGCTTTTTGAAAATTCCATGTTGGACTTCTTCTTTTCCTGAAATTCTTTATTTAATGCAGGGCTTTTATCTAAGATTTCTTTCGCAAGATCTTCAAAAACATAGGACGAAAATCCTTCTTTTTGCTGAAGCACTGTGTCGAAGAAATTCCAGTTAAAAAAGGAATCCGGCGTTGTAGGTTCCAAGGTTTCCAATAAATAACGAACCGAAGGTTGAAAGCTTTTAATATAGAAATCTCCTTTTCTAAATTTAATACTATCTTTTGATGAAGTTACTGTAGTCTCGTAGTGAGGGTAATGCCCTTCGTAAGGATTTGCATATGTTTTATAGTCTTCAATTTTATAGATTTCCACTAACATGGTAGTGTCTCTTTTAATTGCGGACATTTCCACATTATTTGTCTTTAAAATATCTATTACATTCCACCAGCCTTGAGGAATGATGTATGCCCGTGGAATTTCAATTTGATCTTGAGAAACGAAATTGTTGTAATAATCTATTTCCTTTTTAAATGGTTTTTTTCTATCGTATTTTAATCTTGAACTTCCGGTAACTTCACTTGTAACTTCTTCTCCTTCGTATCCTTTAAATTGAAGCTTGGTAATATTAGTGCTATCAACTTTAAAATTTACAGGATAAAAGCGTTCTGTAAGATACTTTCGCTGTGCTCTGGCCCTTAAATCTTTAATTTTTTCTCGATCTCTTTCAGCAATATCTATAACAGATCTTAATGTTCTATAGGTTCCCATAACCCTTTTTTTGTAAGGTTTTAGCATATGGGTTTCAATCATAAGGCCTAGAGTATTCCATAATGCCGTGTAGCCGGTTGAATACCTTGGAGTATCCATAAACTGAGTAAATCCTTTGTCCGGAACATCGTTATGAACATTCACATAGGGCGTAATATCCCATTCGTTTTCCCATAAAGAGGCCAGCAAGGATGGTATCATCTTATTATTAAGATAATCTCCTAATTCTCCACCAAGTTTATCATGCTGAGTAAAAAGATGGGTAAGGGTGTATTGGTAATCTGCACCATTGCTTACGTGGGTATCTACAAAAATATCAGGTTTCACTTTATGGAAAATTTCAGAAAAACTTCTTGTATTCTTGGTGTCAGCTTTTATAAAATCGCGATTAAGATCGTAATTACGAGCATTTCCTCTAAATCCATATTCTTCAGGTCCATTTTGGTTAGCTCTAGTTGTAGAATTTCTAATAAGTGCGCCTCCAATATTATAAACCGGAATAGTAGCTATTATGGTATTTTTTGGAATTGGTATAGAGTCTTGAGCTAAGTCGCGAAAAAGCATCATGGTAGCATCTATCCCATCGCTTTCCCCGGGATGAATACCATTGTTAATTAAAATGATGGTGTATTTTTCTCTTATTTCATCTAGATTAAAATTTTCAGTAGGACTAAAAATAGCCAAATGCAAAGGTTCTCCACTGTCGGTTTTTCCAAATTCTGTCAGCTGAATAGAAGTGAAAGCCCCATCTAGTTCCTCGTAATATTTTATGACTTCAGGATACGTAGGGGTTTCTGTTCCTCCAGATTTTTCGAAAACTGTTTCAAAATCATACTCTTTAATGAGCTTATACTTAGATAGATCGCACGAAATAAAAACACAAGCTACTAGGGAGGCTATAAAAATTTTCTTCATAAGAAATAATCCATTTTACGCTATAAACTTAGTTAAAACTGCAATGGCAGCCAAAACTATTATAGACATGCACTTTTTTGTGAAAGTAGTTAAAGTAAAGCCAATGCACACTTAATATTTTAATCCATTTAAATTATATCCTATTTTTAAATTTTAATAGAGAAATTATGAAAAATATTACGTTTGGATTACTGCTTGCTGGCGCTACTTTAACCTCCTGCGCGCAAATGAAAGAAGTAAAGGAATTTAATGAACAGGAAAAACAGGAGTTATCACAACGTTCGCCTAATATAGTTGAAACTACTGTTGGTACATTAGAAATCCCTGCACCATTTCACTCCAAATCAATACAAAAAGTAAGTAAAGTGATTGGATGGAAAGATGGCGAAATGCCAAAAGCACCTGAAGGATTTAAAGTAGAAGTTTATGCTGATGGATTTGAACATCCCCGTTGGACTTATGTAGCTCCTAATAATGATGTTTTTGTAGTGGAATCTAATACTAGAAATAGTGCTAACAGAGTTGCTATTTTAAGAGACCAAGATGGAGATGGGGTTTTTGAACACCGCGGTTCTTTTAAAGAAGGATTAAATCAGCCATTC
Source organism: Gillisia marina (assembly GCF_000258765.1). Lineage (GTDB taxonomy): Bacteria > Bacteroidota > Bacteroidia > Flavobacteriales > Flavobacteriaceae > Gillisia > Gillisia marina. The sequence continues at coordinate 5,073 of NZ_AJLT01000017.1, read as the reverse complement.
GGGATGTTAGTTTTAGGAAACTATTTCTATATAGCTAATACAGATGGTTTATATAGATATGCTTATTCTGAAGGGGATACAGAATTGAAAAGTGATGGTGAGAAAATCGTAGAACTTCCTGCTGGAGGTTATAACAACCACTGGACACGTAATTTAATTGCAAATGCAGATGGTAGCAAGATCTATATTTCTGTAGGTTCTGCTAGTAATGTTGGAGAATACGGAATGGAAAAAGAAGTTCGCAGAGCCGCAATTTTAGAAGTTAATCCGGATGGCTCCGGAGAGCAAATTTATGCCAGCGGAATAAGAAATCCGGTTGGAATGGACTGGAATCCAATTACCGGAGAGCTTTGGACAGCCGTTAATGAACGAGATAAATTGGGTAATAATCTGGTGCCGGATTATATTACAAGCGTGAAAAAAGGAGGATGGTACGGTTGGCCTTATTCTTATTACGGACAGATTAAAGATCCTCGTTGGGAAGACAATCCACATAACTCGCTTGTTGAAAAAGCAATTATGCCTGATGTGCCGGTAGGTCCACATACTGCATCTTTAGGATTAACATTTTATACACATGATGCCTTTCCTGAAAAATATAAAAATGGAGCATTTGTTGGCCAGCACGGTTCTTGGAACCGCGATCCGCTGTCTGGATATAAAGTGGTTTTTGTACCATTCGTAGATGGAGTGCCGCAAAGCCCGGAAGATTTTTTAACTGGTTTTATAGCAAACGAAGAAACTGGAGAAGTTCATGGAAGACCTGTTGGAGTAACTACACTACCAGACGGATCTTTATTAGTGAATGATGATGACTCTAATGTAATCTGGAAAATTTCTGCGGAATAAATTAAACTACTATTGAAGAAATATATAATTGTTGCTTTCTTGATATTGTTTTGTGATGAAATTTCTGCACAAATAGTTCAAGGAAAGGTACTAGACGATGCAACTTCAGAACCTATTGAAAACTCAAAAGTTTTAATAGTAGGTTCTGAAGTTGTTGTTTTTACAGATGAAAATGGAGCATTCCAGCTAACAATTCCAGATTATCCAGTCGCACTCGATATTTCTGCACTGGGATATAAATCAATAAGGTATGCAGTGGTTCCAAATGGAGATCATATAATTCGATTAAAGCCTGCTTCCGAAAAGCTTTCTGAGGTAATTATTAATGGAACGCTTATTTCAAAAAGTCTACAAAAATCTCCAGCTTCTATTAGCGTGCTAAATTCTGGAGATCTTCAGAAAAAAGATGTTTCCAATTTCGCACAAGTCTTCAACTCGGTTCCTGGAGTTTATGTAAATCAAGGAGCTCTAAATACCACTAAATTAAATATTCGCGGAATTGGAGCGCGATCTCAATTCAGCACAAATAGAATTCAGGCTTATTTTAACGGGATTCCCTTAACCACGGGAGAAGGGGAGCTAACGATCGATGATTTTGATGCTGAAGCTATTTCGAAGATTGAAATTATTAAAGGGCCCACCTCAAGTGTTTATGGAGCAGGTCTTGGAGGAGTGATAAATATGTATGCGGGAAATGCTGAAGTAGATAAAACCCAAGTTGAATTATCATCGCAGGTAGGAAGTTTTGATACTTATAAAAATACGATTGCTGCATCTCATGGATCTAAAAACACTTCTTTGTTTGCCACTTTTAGTGATTTAGAAAGCGATGGATATAGAAATAACGGTTCATATAAAAGGCAATCAGGATTAATAAATGCAGCTATATTTACTGAAGATGGAAACAAACTTTCCTTTTTAGCGAATTTCACTAAACTTAAGGCATTTATCCCAAGTTCATTAAATGAAGAGGATTATTTAAATAACCCTGAAAAAGCCGCTTTTACTTGGGGAAGTTCAAAGGGCTTCGAATCTTATGAAAGAGGACTCTTAGGGGTTTCTTATATGCATCATTTTTCGAGCAAGTTTACTAATCTAACGAGCGTCTTCGTGAATTTTCGAGATGCCTACGAGCCGAGACCTTTTAATATTCTAGATGAAGAGCGGGTGGCTACAGGAACGAGAACCAAGTTTAACTTAAAACTACCAATTTTTAAATTCGAATCCGAGCTGAGTTTTGGTGGTGAATATTTTAGGGAGTGGTATGCAATGCAAACTTTCGAAAATCTGTATCGCGATTTTGAAGATCGTGGAAGCGTTTTAGGAACTAGCCTAAGCAATAATGAACAAGATAGAAACTATGCTAATTTTTTTGGGCAGCTTAATTTAGAGCTTTCTAAAAAATTAAATTTAGAAACGGGTTTCAATCTAAATACTACCAACTATAGTTTAAGAGGCTTGTTTGTTGAAGATGAAATAGATCAATCTGGCGACTATAAATTTGAAACAATTTTCTCTCCCAGAATAGGTTTGTCTTATGAGGTAGAAAATGGGAAGAATATTTATGCGTCTATCAGTCATGGGTTTTCCACACCCACTGTAGAAGAAACTCTGACCCCGGAAGGACAAATTAATACCGATTTAAAAACTGAATCGGGAATAAATTATGAAGTCGGTTTTAAAGGAAATTGGCTGAATAATAAGCTATATACCGAAGTTACTTTGTATTCGATTCAGATCAAAAATTTATTGGTAGCTCAAAGAATTTCTGAAGATCAGTTTGTGGGCATCAATGCCGGGAAGACTAATCATAATGGAATCGAAACTACTATTAAATATAGTTTTGATATATCTCCAAGGTTCACAATGCAACCCTATTTTAATGGATCTTTTAACTATTTCGAGTTTGAGGAATTTATAAATAGAGAACAAGATTTTAGCGGAAATAAATTACCTGGAGTGCCAAAAAGCACGATTAATACCGGTTTTGAATTGAATTATGGAAATAATATTTCGCTTTATACCAATTTCTTAGCTGTTGGAGAAATTCAGTTAAATGATGCAAATACCCTAAGCACAGAAAATTATCAGGTGTTGGATATTAAAATGAGATACGATTTTAAAATATTCAGTTTTTTCGATGCAAATATTTCAGCAGGAATCAATAATATTTTGGATGAAAAATATGCATCCAGTGTCCTGCCAAACGCGGTAGGATTTGGAGGTTCAGCGCCTCGATATTATTATCCCGGAAATCCAAGAAATTATTTTGTGGGCGTTGGATTAAATTATGTGTTCTAATTTGATAATCTGTCATTCCGACGGCAGGAGGAATCTCATTATGGAATGTTTTATTTCGAGAAGATCCTTCGACATGCTCAGGATGACATTTGACATTCTTGTCACTTCGTCCCGATAGCTATCAAGCGGAGACGAGAAGTTTTTAATTTAGAATACAAACCCTAGGAGATTTTCCACTACACTGTGCTATGTTCAAAATAACACTTTTCGTCTTTGTCATCTCGAGCTATAAGAAAGAAAATTTATAACTCTTTATCAGCTGATACTACTTCTTCTTTCCTAACATCACTTTCTACGATCCCATCTCTAAGTCTGATAATTCTATTGGCATGCATGGCCACATCCTCTTCGTGAGTTACCAAAATCACTGTATTTCCAGCTGCATGAATTTCATCAAATAATGTCATAATCTCTAAGGAAGTAATAGAATCTAGGTTTCCGGTTGGTTCATCGGCAAGAATAATAGATGGTTTGTTAACCAAGGCTCTTCCCACAGCAACACGTTGACGTTGCCCTCCGGAAAGTTGATTAGGTTTATGATCCATTCTATCTGCAAGCCCAACATTTTTTAATACTTCTTCAGCTCTAGTGATGCGTTCGGCTTTCGAAAAACCAGCATACACCATTGGGAGTGCAACATTATCTAAGGCTGTAGTACGTGGTAATAAATTAAAAGTTTGAAATACAAATCCGATTTCTTTATTGCGAATTTCTGCAAGTTCATCGTCACTCATTTTACTAACATCGTTCCCGTTAAGAATGTATTGACCTGAAGTTGGCGTATCTAAACAACCTAAAAGATTCATTAAAGTAGATTTTCCAGAACCAGAAGGCCCCATAAATGCTACATATTCACCTCTCTCTATATCTAAATCTATTCCTTTTAAAACCTTGATAATTTCTTGCCCTAATGGGAAGTCTCGAGTAATGCTGCGTATCTCTATAACGTTGCTCATAGTATGATTCCAATAAATTTATTGCTTCAATAGGACGTAAAGTTCTGCTTTTTGTTACAAACGAATTGTAAAATGCTCTTTTTCTTGTTCTTTTCTAAAAAAAACAATTCCCCAGAAAAAACTATCTATGCTAACTCGCACTTGCGGATGGGCCTTAATCTCTTCCCAAGCCTCCTCCATTTCTTTGGACCAGTGAATATCATCAAAAATAAAGACTGAATTATTATGCGCAAGCGGAAGAAGTTGATTAAAATATTTTAAAGTTGGGGTTTTCTGATGATTACCATCAAAATAGATAAGATCCATCTTATCATGATTTTTTGTAATACCCTCCAATAAATCATCAAATTCTCCAACATTAACCTTGATATTTTTTAATTTGAATTTATTGAAATATTTCTGGGCAATTCCTGCAGTTTCAGGACACCCCTCCAGAGTAATTAGTTGAATAGAGTTATCCTGAGAAATAGCAGCAGAAGCAATCCCGACTGAAGTTCCTAATTCCAGTCCATTATTAAACTGAAAATAAGAAACCAATTTATTTAATAGAATTGCTCTATGTTGTGAAATCCCCGCATTTTTAGCAATATCCGAGACTTTGCGATTAGTGGATTTAAACACCCTACTTCCGGCTCCAAAATCGGTTACCTTAATAATTTGAGAGTCGTTTAGGATAGCCTTGATATAAGACTTTAATTTAGCGTGAGCTGGTCTTTCCTTTTTTATATAAAGGCATTTGGTAAGTAGATTATACACAAAAGGCGAATGCACCCCATGCTGATTGGTAGATTTAAATAAAAATTTTATATAGGCTACTATTAGATGCAATTGTAATAAAAGTTAACTGTTGAAATCACCTCTCTCCCGAAGGCTTTCGGGACGCTCGAGGCGAAAGTTTATTGTAGGTAATTTAAAAATGAGAAAATCTCTTAGACCATAAACCCATTTCCTGAAACCTGAAACCTGA
>NZ_AJLT01000016.1 GCF_000258765.1 Gillisia marina | reverse complement strand
TTTTTTTATTCTAATTTCTCATAGGAAATACTAATTCAAAACGTTTTATTGAATTTAAGACCCACTCCTAAATTACTATCCTCAGATGAAAGGTCTGCACCCAGTTGCAGATTTATGTTCAGGAATGAATTCAATAGATTCACATCTAAATAGGTAGAAGTTATTTCATGAGAAAGCTTGTATTTTCCCGAAGGATCATCTTCCGGGATTTTAACCCAATCAAAATCTCCTTTACTTCTAGCATGCCCATTATTGTTTCTATAACTAACCAATAACTTGTAATTAAATCGGTTCATTAAAAACCCATTGGCACCAAAATGATGAATGATCACCCTGTTATTTCCAATAATAGGATAGTCACTTCCATAGTTGTTCAGGGTAAAGAATGGTAATCCAATGATTATATTTTCGTAAGTCCATCCAGATCGATAAATGCCATTATTGAAATAATTATCCCAAACATGCTTAAATGGAGTTCTATTATGACTTTGATTTTTGGTATAATAAAATTCATACAACAACTTATCTACCCATGGCTGTTTTTCTTCATTCTCATTGAGATTTGCATATAACCCGTATCTTCCATCTTCAAAATTATAATAAAGCATTCCCGAGCCATCCTCGAATGGGTGGCTATACATAAATTCCAATTCTGCATTTTTGAATTTTTGAGTTATGCGCAGTTCATAACTGCCCAAATGATTACCTAACGCATTAGATTGCTCTCCTTCAAAAGCATTTTCGCTTCCACCTTGTCCGGTTATAATCTTCAAGTAATCTTTTAAACCTCCTGGTTGACGACCTATTATTGTATCTGGAGAATCCCCAGCCCATTGCACAAAATGTTCGAGCCCGAGTGCAATCTTCAACCCATTCTTAGACCTGTAATTTAAATAAAGGCTCTTTTTGTGAAGTCTCGTATTTTTTACAAAACGCTCCTTTCCTATTAAAAATTCGCTCCAAGTTCCAGAAAATCCCAAACGATTATTAAATAGAAAATAAATTGGCCTTAAAGTATTTATTTGAAATCCCGGCATTAGCCTTGCATTTAACGACCACAGCATATTACCATTTGTACCACTAAGCCCCTCATACAATTCATCGTAATGTTTAATACCGCCTATTACTCTCAACCAATAATTTTTATACTGAACGTATAATTCATCTAAATCAACTTGGTTCTCAGCTGTGTCTTGATATAAAACACCTCCACCAATCTCAATATTAAAATCCCGATTGATTAGCCAGTTTTCTCTGGCGGTTAACCATAAAGCCACATTGGCACTATTATTCACTCGACCTCTTTGATTTGAGTAGAACCAGAAAGGCAACATTTCTTCAGAAGAAACTAACCCACGAGCAGTAGCTTCTCCAGAAAAACCTAACTGAGAAAATCCTACAAATGAACTGAAAATAAAATAAATAATAATCCCCCCCCGCTCTATAGTCATGTCATTAAATATTCAAAATAAAAGGGGGAATTTGGTAACTATAGGGATGAAAAATAAGAAATTTGAAATTCCTTATCAATTTAACACAAAAAATTAACAATTAAGAATTACAACTCCAATGCTTCGAAATTCTTTAAAAATAATTAGCATATTTCTCACTCCCTATAAAAGTAAAATGGCTAAAATAGTAATCTTCATAATTTACTTACTTTATAAATTCAATTGAAAGAGGATAGTTCGGGATCTCCCCATTACTCACTTTTATAGCATTCAAGATTGGGAATACTATAGCTACTATCGCAATTCCTATCAATAAAATAACCCCCAAGCCAAATAAAAAGATCAACGGGATACAGATAATGGAATAAATGAAAATACTAATCTGAAAATTAAGAATCATTTTCCCATGAGCATCCATCCCGAAAACCTTATCTTTCTGGGTGAGCCAGATTACCAAAGGCACTACAAATCCCCCTATTCCGGTAACTAGATCTAATAACTGACTTAAATGTGTTAATACTAATAATTGATTGTCTTCTCTCATGATGTTTGTTTGATTGATGATGTACTTTATAGGTATCACTTTTCTTAATTATGTTACAAGCCTACAATTTAGTAAACTCTCTTTTCTTTAGTATCTTTGCCGCATGATTTTAAATGATACTATTGTAGCCTTAGCTACTCCCTCCGGTGCTGGAGCCATTGCTGTAATACGTATTTCTGGGCCACAGGCCATAGAAATTGTAGCACCTTTATTTGTATCTAAAAGTAAGAAAGATTTAAGGGAACAAGCCACACATACCCTCCATTTGGGAAATATCATAGATGAAAAACGTATAATAGACGAAGCTTTAGTGTCTATATTTCATGGACCGAAGAGTTATACGGGAGAGCATACCATAGAAATTTCTTGCCATGGCAGCCAATATATACAGCAGGAGATCATTCAATTGTTAATTAGGAAAGGTTGTCGCTCTGCAGAGGCCGGTGAATTTACTTTAAGAGCTTTCTTAAATGGTAAAATGGATCTTAGTCAAGCGGAAGCCGTAGCAGATCTTATTTCTTCTGAAAATGCTGCCTCTCATCAAATGGCGATGCAACAAATGCGAGGAGGATTTTCTAATGAAATTCAGAAACTTCGCCAAGAGTTGCTCAATTTTGCTTCGTTGATAGAATTGGAACTGGATTTTGCTGAAGAAGATGTAGAGTTCGCCAATAGAGATGAATTTCAGAATTTAGTAACCCGTATCCAACAAGTTTTAAAGAAGCTGATAGATTCTTTTGCTGTTGGAAATGTGCTGAAAAATGGTATTCCTGTAGCAATTGTCGGTGAACCCAATGTTGGTAAATCTACGTTGCTTAATTCTTTGCTAAATGAAGAAAGAGCAATTGTTTCGGATATTGCAGGGACTACCAGAGATACTATAGAAGATGAAATAAGTATTGGTGGAATTGGTTTTAGGTTTATAGATACCGCGGGAATTAGAGAAACCGAAGATATTATTGAAGGATTGGGTATTAAAAAAACCTTCGAGAAGATAAGTCAGGCACAAGTAGTAATATATTTGTTCGACATTTCAAAACTTAGTCCTGCTGAGCTTGATTCCGCATCTCAAAACTCTAAGGAACAAGTTCAGGCTGATGCTACTTTTCCAAATAGAATTAAAATAGAGATTGCAAAAATCCACAATCAATTTCCTCAAAAACCTTTGTTAGTTATTGTAAATAAAGTAGACATATTAGATGCGACTGCACAAGAGAATTTAAAGCAAGAATTACAGCAGATCTCAAGTGGGGTAGAAAAATCTCAATACCTTTTACTTTCAGCAAGAACAGGACTTGGGGTAGAAGAATTACAACAAAAGTTATTGGAATTTGTAAATACCGGAGAATTAAGAAACAACAATACTATTGTAACCAATAGTAGACATTACAATGCGCTTCTAAGTGCGTTAGAAGAAATAAACAAGGTGCAACAAGGCTTGAATAATAAGCTTTCCGGAGACTTAATGGCGATAGATATTCGCCAAGCTTTGTATCATTTTGGAGAAATAACTGGAGAAATTACTAATGATGACCTTTTAGGTAATATCTTTGCTAATTTCTGTATTGGGAAATAATCATATTTAATGTGTATATTTCGACAATTTTTTATTATATTTTGATCCATTAACCCTTTAAGCTACACTAAGTGTACCTTTAGAAATAATAAATATGGGAAGACCTTCCACAAAGCCAAAAGATTTAAGAGACGGATTTTATATTGAAGTTCGCAATAAGAACCAACGAACAGCTATAAAAATTCGCAGAGATACCAAGGAACAATTAATCCTTGCAATAGAAGAGTATCGTAAAAATAAAGAAGTTACCGTTCTAGGAGAATCCAAGAAAGGTAAAATGATTGAAATCCCAGGGGTAAGTTAACAGCTATTATCCATTTTTGGATGTGCATCCTTGAAGTTGCACATCCAAAAATTAAGGTTCTAAACGAGCCACTTCTTTTCAAAATCTAAGCATATCTATTTACCTTCCAACGATCTCGGTGTCCAAAAGTTACTTTTAGGATCTACGCCAGATTATTGGGAAAGATAACTGGTTCCCGCACTTTTGGTTTACACCTTGAATAAACAATTGTGTAATACCTTTTCTTTATTTACTCTTTTTATGGAAGTACGTTTTTACGTAGAATTTTCTTTTTTAAAAAATAATTGAATCTAAGCCTAGCGAAAATCAACTATTTTTTTAGCTTTACTGCCTGGTGTTTCTTAAAAACCAGCTTCTCCCCTATAAGTTGCGGTTTCATTTTACAATTGAAATCCCTAGACAAAATTAATTCAGCTAACTACATGCCTTTTTATTAAAGTCTTCGTGCTTAAGAAATACATTAATTCTTACGATGAGATAACAATTTGTAAGACGTATAAAATTCTTTGAAACTTTTTAAAATGACAAGAAAAATATAAATAATCAACTTAGACAATTAAAATATGATCTGGTTTAATATTAAATCTCTTGAAGAAAAATTAATCAACAACAAAATTTCTGAAGAGACAGGATATCATTATTTACTTACATTTTTGATCATCGTATCCATAGTCATTTATAGTAATATACCAGATGATTTTAGCAGTAAATGGTGGAGCTTGGCTGATTTCCTTATAGGACTTGTCATCACAATTTTTGGACTTGCTAAAATTTTCAAAATAAACAGTAACGCAGATAATAAGGATTTTCTGAAACGATATTTCTCGCTTTCATTTGTTCATTCCATAAGAATCGCTGTAGTTTTAACTGTACTACTCATTTTAAATAAACTTATAATAAACTTAGCGCCAAATACTATTAGTAACTTTTTCACTACGCTAACCACAGGTGATTGGGCAGAATTCAGTTCCAACATTTTAATTTCACTTCTTTATTACTGGTTACTAATAAGGTCCTTCTTAAAAGTAACTAAAAACAAGAGCTTAAATTTGGCAGCCGTGGAAGCTTCGTAACAACAACAACAACAACAACAACTATCATCCTATGAAGCGTTTTTAAGCGACTGAGAAATCTCAAGTATAAAGATTTCTCGCTGTGGTCGAAAAAATTACTGAAAAATAATAAATAGAAATGAGTTGCAAACAACTAGAAACAGTCGTTTGCATTCATCTTAAATTTTTATAAGCATATTAAATTATGCTTTAATTTAAATCTTCATTTCTAATTTAGGATCTACCCAGAAAGTTTTAGTACTGTTATCTTCGTAAATTATTCGAAACTGAACTTCATAATATTCCTCACCTGTGATTTTTTTGTTTTTAACTTTTATTTCCACTTTTTTACCCTTTTTCTGCTTAGTACTAAACTTTAAAATTTTTGCATTGTTATTTTGATTTGATTTCCTTCTGATATCAAGAATATCGATTGTAGCATTACTAGAGCTTTCTTTTGGAACTCCCTCCCAAAAAACTTTTATATTCTTTTCAACTTTAGTTAAAAATTCTTTCGGACTTCCTGAATTAATTCTAACACCATCTACAATATTTATAAAAACTACTTTGCTATCTAAATTACTTTCATTTATATCTTCTGTATCTATTTCTAATAGAACATCTGCATCTTTTGCTACCAGCTCTTGATTAATATTCTTTCTAATAGGTCTCGTCAACGTATTTAGTTGTTTAGCATTCACTGTAAGCTCCTTAAAGTTCTCTGAATAATTATTTAATCTTGGTTCCTCAGCTTTAAATGATAGTAAAATTAGCAGCATGATTAAAAAACTAGCTGTTCTCATTGTTCTTTTTAATAGTGTACTTGTTTTCATAATATTAAAGTTTGGTTGGTTTCAGTTGTAAAATTGTATTCAAAATTAGTAGCTTATTAATCTAGATTCCACATTAGTTTAGTTAGAAACAAAATCCTTGTTGTTTTCTACAAAGTACATTGGTACTAAACCTTTGTTTTTAACCTCTATCTCCCCGCGCTCTTTACAAGAAAAATGGCCCTTTACCAATTGAAAAGTATGTTCGGAGATATTAATTTTCCCTCCTTCTGAACAAGACTCCATACGGGAAGCCATATTCACAGAATCTCCCCAAATATCATAAGCAAATTTTTTACTTCCCACTACTCCTGCGATTAACGGCCCACTATTAATGCCTATCCTAATCTCAAAATGGGCTCCAATACCCAGCGTATTCTTTTTTGCTTCTTCTACAAACTCTAAAATTTCCAATGCGGCATAAATCATGTTGATGGCGTGGTCTTTCATAGGGAATGGAACTCCTGCGGCACACATATAAGAATCGCCAATGGTTTTTATTTTTTCCAGTCCGTGTTTTTCTATAATCTTATCAAATTCTGAAAAATAGAAATCTACGCTCTTAACCAGCTCTTCCGGAGATAGACTCTCAGAATACTGCGTGAAGCCTTCAAAATCTGTAAACAAAACACTTACTTCATCAAACCTTTTTGCTTGTACCTTTCCGGTTTTCATCAACTCCTGAGCTGTTTCTTCCGGGAGAATATTTCGCAACAAATGCTCAGACCTATTCTTTTCTTTTTCTATAATTAAATTGGTACGTCTTATAAAATTGTTGCGTCTATACAATCCAAACGCAAGTAGCATTAAAAGAAATAGTGCTACTAAAACTCCAATCACTAAGATTTGTTGGTTTCTTTTCTGCTGATTTAATAGATCTACTTCTGTTTGCTTTTGCGAGATCTCGAAATTGGTGCGCAAATTTGCCATTTCGCTTACAGATTCTAAATTCCTAACGCTATCACGATATGAGATATAATCTTTATAATATAAAAATGCTTTCGCAGTGTCTCCTGCTTGTTCATTAAGTTCTGAAAGTTTCCTATTGGCGTCGGCTATGTAATTTTTAAAGCCATATTTGGTAGAGAGCTCTAAACTTTTGGTAGCGTATTGAAAAGCTTTTTTTTGTATCTCCTTTTTCTGTATATACATCGGCAAGAGAAACTAGGAATTCTGCAATAGCATTGTAAGCATTTAATTCTTGAAGTAAGTCGATGGCCGTATTCAAGTTTTCTTCTGCTAAGTCATCCTTACCTAATTTAGCATTAATTCTTCCCAGATTTCCCAGGCTATAGGCCTGGCCCAAAGGATAGTCTACATTTTCAAAAATAAGCCCAGCTTCTCTGGTGAATTTCTCAGCTTTTTCCAAATTTCCTACGCGTAAATACTCGTCCCCGGCATTAAAGAGTGCGCCACCCAATTGTGCAGAATCCTTTCCATTTCGAAATTCCGCTATTCCCTTATTATAATATAAATCTGCATTAGCAGTGTTTCCAATTAAAGAATATATGTTCGCAATCTCAATATTGATAGCTGGAATTGCGTCCTTATCCTTTAAACTGTTAGCATAATCCAGACTTTTAAAAAACACCTCTAGAGCTTGCTTAAGATTACCTTTAAGGCGTAATCCATAACCTAATTTTCGATAGCCACTATAAACTTTATGATCATCACCAATCGCTCTAGCACGAGAAATTAATAATCTGGAATATTTAGTTATACTATCTGGGTCTACTTCATTTTCGGCTATTTTTGATAACATTTCCAAATCTGTTTGATTCCCGGATTTAGAGAAAAAGCTATTTTTTAAACTATCTGCAATAGTTGGATTTTGAGCAAAACCTTGCCAAATGCTGAATAAAATTGTTAGTGGAACTAAAAAATATCGTTTTGCTTTCATCTAAAAAAAAATATCCTGAAGTGAAATCAGTTTCTAAGAAATATTAAAAAGCTGGTTTTAAAGTTCTTAGAATTTGAAGGAAAATTATATGCCTCCAATACTATAATAGCATCAGTAATAATGTGGAGAAGTTATTCTCTAAACCACCTATAAGTATAAAACAGGTAGCTATTTTTAAAATTTCAGCAGAGATTAAAAAATATTATTTATTACACTTTTCAATCTTACTGATGATCAAGGTAGTGAAGTTATAAACATGAAAAAAGAGATTTTCGGTAAACAGCTATAAAAAGCTTTTAATTGCACATTTTCTATGTTTAAAATCCTACAAGTTTAAAATGATGAAATAATTTTATTACATCATTTTACATATAATTACCCTTTATAAAGGCTAATCAACTGAATTAAAACAATTTAAAAAGTAGTTATTGTACTAATTTAGTTACATTAGAAGAAGATTTCTTATGTTTTGATAATAAATTCGAAATCTGTACCCTTCAGTTTAAGTTGATTTCAACCACTCATTAAACGGAGCTTTAGAAATCGGCTTATTGCGTACACAGTTTCTATTCTATATCTTGGTTATAGAAAGATTGAAACGCACAACAAAAGATTCATTTAATGGACAAGTTTCTTCCTATTTATCAAAAAGTGATTTCCAATCTGGAAAACAACTTACCTTCTTGGTTGCAGTATCACTGTTTAGAACATACACAGTACGTTTTAGATAAGGTGATTTATATCGCCGAAAAAGAGAAAATCGGGGAACATGAACTGTTTCTGTTAAAAATTGCAGCACTTTATCATGATATTGGTTTTATTATAGATAGAGAAAAACATGAAGAATTAAGCTGCATTATTGCTACAAGGGAATTAAAGGATTTCGGTTTGAAACCGGAAGAGATCGAACAAATTTGCGAGATGATGAAAGCTACCGAAATTCCTCAAAAACCTACATCTCATTTAGCTTGTATACTCGCAGATGCCGATTTGGAATATCTTGGTACCGATGACTTTTTGGAGTGGAGTGAAAAGTTATATCAAGAGTTATTGCACTATCAGCCGGATTTAAGCGAGGATAGTTGGAATGAGATCCAATATAATTTTATGTCTAAGCATCACTATCACACCACTTACTGCAAGCAACACCGTGAGCCTAAAAAGTTGAAGAATTTAGAAATGATTAAAAATAGAATTCAAAAAACTTTATAGACAGTTCTTAAATTTTCCAAGTTTCTTTTATTTGCTTCTTCATAAACAAATTATATTTTGGTTAATTTTCAATTCAATTTCAAATAAGGCTAATCAATTTTTATCCTTATTTCTTACCTAGTTTAAAATAATTAAAATCTATTATTCGATTAAGAAAAAATCTTCTACTTAAATTTTTGAATACTCAAATGCCCATTTTCATAAATTGATAATCGTTTTTAGATAAATTCATTTTCTTCTGCTCTATACTCACTACCCGCATGTTAAAGTTATCCTTGCTTTTAGATTTGTTGGTCATAGTCATTTCCATCATTAAAGCATCTTTTTTTAATACTTGTAATAAAGCTGGATCGAAACCCTTTGGAGCACTTTTATTGTTGGCCATTGCAAAAAGTGCACTAAAACTAATTGGCGCATCTAAAGTGAAATATATTTGGCCTTTATAAGTTGGGTCTTCTACTTCAATGCCATAACAAGTGTATCCAAGAATTTCCTTAGTTCCAATTTCTTTAAAGCTAATATCTGCTTTATTCTTATTCTCTTTGAATTCCTGCATTTTATAAATTTGCCCCATTTTTTGTCCATTCATGTCCATAAACATGATATTCTTTTTCAGTTTATGGTCCATAACCATGTACATCTTCCCCTGTCCTTTTAATTCTTCACTCGACATTTCCAATCCAAAGTAATCTGTAATATTATCATTAATCAGATAATTGAATTCTGCCGTTTGATTTTTATTAGAAGTTAGTATTGTTTTAACCTCCCAATTAAATTCGTACTGATCTGGGAGTTGCCCCGCATCCTGGCCTTTAGAATTCATTGTAGCGTTATTTTGGGGAATTGAAGATTTCTTCTGCTGGTTGGCTAAGGAAGTTGAATCTGATTTTTTATCACTACCACTAGCAACGCCATCAATCGTTTTATCAGTCTTTTTGGTAACCGTTTCATCGGTTCGTTTCAGAATTGTACGTTCGGCGGCATGTTCAGCTTTCTTTTTTATTTTTTTTAATATCTGTGCCTCCCCAATTTGGCCGATAGATAAACAGAAAATAAAGAAAAGAATATATTTGGCTTTCATCTTTTGAATATTATGGTTTATAAAAGTGTAGATATAATTATATTATTTTTGTTTGTCTTTTTTATTGTGTTTCCAAGGTTCTAATCCTCTTTCTAGATTTAGCATTTTCCCCAATGGTCCGGGGATCATAGACTGTTCTACTGCATCCGGGAGTTTTACACTACAATTCTCATAGGTATATACAAATTTTCCCGAAGAGGATTCTTCTCCAATTGCTGGTTTTATTGCGTTTATAAATAGTTCCGTTAGCCTTCCTGTTTCATCAAACTCGATGTAACTGCCTTCATAATTAGAATCATTATAATTAAATCGCATGCAAGTATGAGCACCATTACAGAGAACTTTTTCAGGAACGTAATAATCATTTTCAGAAAAATGATAGGGTTTATAAATAAAGGCTAGTTCAAGCACCAAATAGCTAATGGAAATATCTAATTCTTGTAGAGCCGAAAATGCTTCAAGATAGGGTTCTGGGCAGTTTATAAGCCTGTGGTATCATTCCTGCCATCATAAAACCCATAGAACTGGAAGGAACAATCGAGGCTTTTTCGTAATGTCCATCTTTTTCATTAAAGGCATACATAAAGCCTTTACTATCTAGATATAATGGCTTTAGCTGAGTTCCAGATTCTACTCTCATGGCAATGACATCTGCATCAAAAAACTGGGTTTGTATATAATTGCCAATTTCATCAAACATGGTCATTATTACATCTGTGTTAAAGAAATCATTTGCAGAATTAATGCTCAATTCTTCTCCATCCACCTCAATGACCCTATTTTTTTCGTTGGCGGTTGTGTCATAAGATACTTCCCTAGTTTCCAGTCCTTTTTCTTGGGCACGTTCCTTTAACTTATCTAAAATTTGTGCATGGCAATTAAATCCTAGACTAATAATTAACAGCGTTATAATTAGCTTTATTTTTATTTTAATTCTTATGAAATTAGGATCCAGTTAAATAATATAGATCAAAGAAATATTTAGAGCGTATCACTATTGAAATTTCCTGTGGAAACATAAGTTGTGAGGGTAGTTAAATATAGGTTTATAATCAGGCTTATAAAATGGGTGAAATTCCTTAATTAACTGAAATACAATCTCTTATATTTGAATTTTAATTAATATTTCTATCAAAATCTAGCTTTAATTAGATATTTAATGAAAGAACTTGTAGCGAATCTTTATAAAGAGAAGTGATTAAAACTTAAATAGTGAAAATAGATAATGGTAAATCCTTCAGTATATATAAACAAAAATGCAGTACCGTTAGGCACTGCATTTTAAAATACACTTTGCTTTAGTATTCTATTGTTTTTTAGGTGGCAAAGCAAATGCTACTGCATCATGCTCGAAATGGTTTCTATGCGCCCCATCACAAAAAGGTTTGTTTTGTGAAAGTCCACATCTACAAAGAGAGATCACATCTCTTCCTGCAAGATCATACACATTTCCTTCTTTATCTACAATTTCAAAATCTCCTGTTACTTTAAGAGATCCATTATTGTTTACTTTCAGTGTTGTTTTAGACATACTATTATTTTAGGGTGATTAAATTTTAGCGATTTTTAAGCTGAACTTATTTCCAAAGAAAGTGAAAATAGGGCAAACTTTGCAATTCTATTTACTCAAACTTCATTAATAGCTTCTCAATTTTGGCTCTAACCATAGGTAACCCATGCTTAATAAAAATACCAAATAAAAATAGATGGGATTAATTGGAATTGGGTTCCTATTTTTCTTACTTAAGTTAGATAGAGTTCCTGAGTTTCTTTTATTTGCTTGAATTTGTGCATAAGCCCTTAAAGTCTTCCATTTTTCAGATGCTGTCACATAATAATCAAATACATAGGTGCTGTCCTGTTGTAAACTCAGATGTTGCCAACCCACACTTTTAGGAAATGTGATGCCACTCCAGACATCTGGAATATCTATATCCTGGCGTAAGGGAATAATACTTTTCTCATCGTTTAAAACTAACGGGGCTTCCTCTAAAGTTCGTACATGAAAACGAAAAGGTTCATCTAAAATTCCGATTTTAGAAGCCGAAGTCCATTCCGCCAATGGAATTGCCCGCTTGCTGATAGCATTAATATGTTTTGTCCATAATTGTTGATACTCATATGTATATCCGGATAGAAGCAATTCATAGGTGTTTTCCAACACACTAGTACCAACTTTCCCCCGTCCAAACCTTTTAAAGGCGGATAGAATTTTGTTTTCAGAGGTTTTAATTGACTGAAGTTTCGAGCCTGATTTAAATAAGAAGGGATACTTTTTAAGGCTAATACTTTCTTTAATAGAATGTTCTATATTCTTATCTGGTGAAAAATCGAATCTCGCCAATCCAGAATTAGAGCTAAACAAGGAAGCCTCTGGTTGAATAAAAACTCCTAATCCATCTTCCGTAACAGCATTTTCCAATGCATTTTTTTCTGAAGTAGAAAGTGTTTTATAAGAGTTAAAATCTATTATTAGAAGGTCATAACTTTCAAGTAGTTTTT
>NZ_AJLT01000015.1 GCF_000258765.1 Gillisia marina | reverse complement strand
TTCTCAAAAACTTTATCTAAAAAAAACTTCAAAAAAGTTTTGGTTGGTAAGGAAAAAGCATTGTATATTTGCAGCCGCTTTGAGCGGTAGTAAAAGTTCACAAATAATTACTGAAAAGAGATCCCGAGGTAGGGTATAAAAGAAAGAGGTTCGACTCCTTTTATTTCAACAAGAATCCATTTGATGCTTCCCTTTGGGAAGATGGCCTGTAAGGGCGGATGGGAAATGTTCATTGATATATTGAATTGACAACGCGTTTCAATGTTGTTCGCAAGAATAGCAGAA
This sequence comes from Gillisia marina, assembly GCF_000258765.1. Taxonomy (GTDB): domain Bacteria; phylum Bacteroidota; class Bacteroidia; order Flavobacteriales; family Flavobacteriaceae; genus Gillisia; species Gillisia marina. The sequence continues at coordinate 5,359 of NZ_AJLT01000015.1, read as the reverse complement.
GAAACCAAAAATAAGAATTAAGACTAGAAGAATATTTTGAGTAGGTGTTAGATCGTAAGATTTGATACTTGAAACAGACCTTGTAATTGTTACAATATTTAAAAATTAACGATGAAGAGTTTGATCCTGGCTCAGGATGAACGCTAGCGGCAGGCTTAACACATGCAAGTCGAGGGGTAACGGGGTGCTTGCACCGCCGACGACCGGCGCACGGGTGCGTAACGCGTATACAATCTACCTTGTAGAGGGGGATAGCCCAGAGAAATTTGGATTAATACCCCATAGTATTATGAAATAGCATTATTTTATAATTAAACATTTATGGCTACAAGATGAGTATGCGTTCTATTAGTTAGTAGGTAAGGTAACGGCTTACCTAGACTTCGATAGATAGGGGTCCTGAGAGGGAGATCCCCCACACTGGTACTGAGACACGGACCAGACTCCTACGGGAGGCAGCAGTGAGGAATATTGGACAATGGGCGAGAGCCTGATCCAGCCATGCCGCGTGCAGGAAGACGGCCCTATGGGTTGTAAACTGCTTTTATAGAGGAAGAAACCTCCCGACGTGTCGGGACTTGACGGTACTCTACGAATAAGGATCGGCTAACTCCGTGCCAGCAGCCGCGGTAATACGGAGGATCCAAGCGTTATCCGGAATCATTGGGTTTAAAGGGTCCGTAGGCGGGACAATCAGTCAGCGGTGAAAGTCTGTGGCTCAACCATAGAATTGCCATTGATACTGTTGTTCTTGAATACTTATGAAGTGGTTGGAATATGTAGTGTAGCGGTGAAATGCATAGATATTACATAGAACACCGATTGCGAAGGCAGATCACTAATAAGTCATTGACGCTGATGGACGAAAGCGTGGGTAGCGAACAGGATTAGATACCCTGGTAGTCCACGCCGTAAACGATGGTTACTAGCTGTTCGGGAGCAATCTTGAGTGGCTAAGCGAAAGTGATAAGTAACCCACCTGGGGAGTACGTTCGCAAGAATGAAACTCAAAGGAATTGACGGGGGCCCGCACAAGCGGTGGAGCATGTGGTTTAATTCGATGATACGCGAGGAACCTTACCAGGGCTTAAATGTAGATTGACAGGGGTGGAAACACCTTTTCCTTCGGGCAATTTACAAGGTGCTGCATGGTTGTCGTCAGCTCGTGCCGTGAGGTGTCAGGTTAAGTCCTATAACGAGCGCAACCCCTGTTGTTAGTTGCCAGCGAGTCAAGTCGGGAACTCTAACAAGACTGCCAGTGCAAACTGTGAGGAAGGTGGGGATGACGTCAAATCATCACGGCCCTTACGTCCTGGGCCACACACGTGCTACAATGGTAGGGACAGAGAGCAGCCACTGGGCGACCAGGAGCGAATCTACAAACCCTATCACAGTTCGGATCGGAGTCTGCAACTCGACTCCGTGAAGCTGGAATCGCTAGTAATCGCATATCAGCCATGATGCGGTGAATACGTTCCCGGGCCTTGTACACACCGCCCGTCAAGCCATGGAAGCTGGGGGTACCTGAAGTCGGTCACCGCAAGGAGCCGCCTAGGGTAAAACTGGTAACTGGGGCTAAGTCGTAACAAGGTAGCCGTACCGGAAGGTGCGGCTGGAACACCTCCTTTCTAGAGATTTTGCCGTTTTAAAAGGCAAAACGCAATTACATCAAAAGGTTCTCAAAAGAAGCTTTTGGTCTTGATTCTTGTCAATTTAATTATTAAAAAAAAGAGATGAGATATTAGATTTGAGATATGAGATGCGTGACTAAAAGAGTCTCACTTCTAAAATCTACGATCTAACATCTAAAAAACAGTCTCATAGCTCAGCTGGTTAGAGCGCTACACTGATAATGTAGAGGTCGGCAGTTCGAGTCTGCCTGAGACTACTTTTTTCAATGATCAATAAGCAATGATCAGTAAACAATGTAAAAATTGTTAATTGATAGCTGTTAATTGTTAACTGAAAACATGTTCATTAAAAGACTAGGAAATTTTAGAAGTTGGTTAAAAACCAGTTTGCAGTACGCAGTACGCGGTACGCAGTACACAGCATAAAAACTGGATACTGAATACTGATAACTGAATACTTAACAAATGGGGGATTAGCTCAGCTGGCTAGAGCGCCTGCCTTGCACGCAGGAGGTCAACGGTTCGACTCCGTTATTCTCCACTATTCCTTAGACACTAGGGAGATAGGTACTTTAAACAATCAGGATTGCGCAAGCATTTTTCGTTTAGGTATCATCGATAAGGTGTTGTTAGTATAGGAAAAACGTTCATTGACATATTGGGAAATAAAGAATACGAGAACATTAGGTGCTTGTAAGAAATTACAAGTGCAAAAGAATAATTATAATAAAAGGTTTGTTGTTGCATATCGGCAGCAATAGATTTTGAGCAAATTAGGTAAAAGCACATAAGCTAAATAAGGGCGTATGGGGAATGCCTAGGCTCTCAGAGGCGAAGAAGGACGCGATAAGCTGCGAAAAGCTGCGGGGATTGGCACATACAAATTGATCCGCAGGTATCCGAATGGGGCAACCCACTATATTGAAGATATAGTATCCTGTAAAGGAGGCGAACCCGGGGAACTGAAACATCTAAGTACCCGGAGGAGAAGAAAACAAAAGTGATTGCGTTAGTAGCGGCGAGCGAACGCGCATTAGCCCAAACCGGTCTGTTTACGGACAGGCCGGGGTTGTAGGACTGCGATATTGGTTGTGTAATGAATTAGAACAAGTTGGAAAGCTTGGCCAAAGAAGGTGATAGCCCTGTATAAGTAAAGATCATAAACCATAGCAGTATCCTGAGTAGTGCGGGGCACGTGAAACCCTGTATGAATTTGGCGGGACCATCCGCTAAGGCTAAATACTCCTGAGAGACCGATAGTGAACCAGTACCGTGAGGGAAAGGTGAAAAGAACCGTGAATAACGGAGTGAAATAGATCCTGAAACCATACGCTTACAAGCGGTCGGAGCCCTTCGGGGTGACGGCGTGCCTTTTGCATAATGAGCCTACGAGTTACCGTTGCCAGCAAGGTTAAGCCTTTAAGAGGTGGAGCCGTAGCGAAAGCGAGTCTTAATAGGGCTAGTATAGTTGGTAGTGGTAGACGCGAAACCGTGTGATCTACCCTTGGGCAGGTTGAAGCTGTGGTAACACATAGTGGAGGACCGAACCCGTTGACGTTGAAAAGTCTTGGGATGACCTGAGGGTAGGGGTGAAAGGCCAATCAAACTCGGAAATAGCTCGTACTCCCCGAAATGCATTTAGGTGCAGCGTTGATTTAAAGTTTTATAGAGGTAGAGCTACTGATTGGATGCGGGGGCTTCACCGCCTACCAATTCCTGACAAACTCCGAATGCTATAAAATGTTGATCAGCAGTGAGGGCATGGGTGCTAAGGTCCATGTCCGAGAGGGAAAGAACCCAGACCATCAGCTAAGGTCCCCAAATGTATATTAAGTTGAAATAACGCGGTTGAACTGCCCAGACAGCTAGGATGTTGGCTTGGAAGCAGCCATTCATTTAAAGAGTGCGTAACAGCTCACTAGTCGAGCGGTTCGGCATGGATAATAATCGGGCATAAATATACTACCGAAGCTATGGATTTATACCCTAGGGGTATAAGTGGTAGGGGAGCATTGTAACAAAGTTGAAGGTGAGTCGTGAGGCTTGCTGGATTGGTTACAAAAGAAAATGTAGGCATAAGTAACGATAATGCGGGCGAGAAACCCGCACACCGAAAGACTAAGGTTTCCTCAGCTATGCTAATCAGCTGAGGGTTAGTCGGGACCTAACGCGACCCCGAATGGGTTAGTGGATGGACAACAGATTAATATTTCTGTACCTGCCCCACGTTAAACGTGACGGAGGCGAAAAGTTAGTGCGTACTGACGGAATAGTACGTTGAAGCAAGTGGTAACACTGCGATAGTACACAAAAGCTTCGGCCGGCGTGATAATCTAGCAAATCGACTTCCAAGAAAAGCAAGTGGTGGCAGCCCGTACCGTAAACCGACACAGGTAGTTGGGATGAGAATTCTAAGGTGCTCGAGAGATTCATGGCTAAGGAACTAGGCAAAATCGACCCGTAACTTCGGGAGAAGGGTCGCCCATCTTCGGATGGGCCGCAGTGAAGAGGTCCAGGCGACTGTTTATCAAAAACACAGGGCTCTGCTAAATCGAAAGATGATGTATAGGGCCTGACACCTGCCCGGTGCTGGAAGGTTAAGAGGAGATGTTAGCTTCGGCGACGCATTGAATTGAAGCCCCAGTAAACGGCGGCCGTAACTATAACGGTCCTAAGGTAGCGAAATTCCTTGTCGGGTAAGTTCCGACCTGCACGAATGGTGCAACGATCTGGACACTGTCTCAGCCATGAGCTCGGTGAAATTGTAGTATCGGTGAAGATGCCGATTACCCGCTGTGGGACGAAAAGACCCCGTGCACCTTTACTATAGCTTAGTATTGACTTTGGACAAGTGATGTGTAGGATAGGTGGGAGACGTTGAAGCTGCATCGCCAGGTGTGGTGGAGTCATTGTTGAAATACCACCCTTTACTTGTTTGAAGCCTAACTTCCACTGGAAGGACAATGCTTGGTGGGTAGTTTGACTGGGGTGGTCGCCTCCAAAAGAGTAACGGAGGCTTCTAAAGGTTCCCTCAGCACGCTTGGTAACCGTGCGTAGAGTGCAATGGCATAAGGGAGCTTGACTGAGAGACATACAGGTCGATCAGGTACGAAAGTAGAGCATAGTGATCCGGTGGTTCCGCATGGAAGGGCCATCGCTCAAAGGATAAAAGGTACGCCGGGGATAACAGGCTGATCTCCCCCAAGAGCTCACATCGACGGGGGGGTTTGGCACCTCGATGTCGGCTCGTCACATCCTGGGGCTGGAGAAGGTCCCAAGGGTTGGGCTGTTCGCCCATTAAAGTGGCACGCGAGCTGGGTTCAGAACGTCGTGAGACAGTTCGGTCTCTATCTACAGTGGGCGTTAGAAATTTGAGTGGATCTGACTCTAGTACGAGAGGACCGAGTTGGACGAACCTCTGGTGCACCAGTTGTTCCGCCAGGAGCATTGCTGGGTAGCTACGTTCGGAAGGGATAAGCGCTGAAAGCATATAAGCGCGAAACCCACCACAAGATGAGATTTCTTTAAAGGACCGTGGAAGACTACCACGTTGATAGGCCATAGGTGTAAAGGCAGTAATGTCATAGCCGAGTGGTACTAATAATCCGTAAAGCTTAGTGCAGTCCCGATTCCTTTATTGGAATCGGGGCGAAAAACCTATCTTATTTGCTGTTAATTATTCAATCTACTATTCTTCTATTGTTTATTTCCCATATGTTAATCTTATT
>NZ_AJLT01000014.1 GCF_000258765.1 Gillisia marina | reverse complement strand
GCTGTAATATTCGTGGCCTTCAGCCATTTTATTCACATCGAATAAAATCTCCTCTGGTGCATCTAAACTTTCTTTTTTTCTGGAATATATTGGGTAGTCTTTTCCTTTTTCGAAGCGTGTTAAATACCAATATCCATTCAATTTATAAGGAACAGATGAATCATCCTCTTTAATTCTAGCTTTCATTTCTGCAAAAAGATCCTCCTGAAACTGCTTGGTATGTGCAGTCATTTGCTCATTATATTCATTTTCCTGTTCGAGGTAACTAATTACTTCCGGGTTCTCTCTATCGTTCATCCAGTAGTAATCGTCTATTCTTACCTTATTATGAGCTTTTAATTCTTTGGCAATCTTTTTAGCCTTTGGAGGATAAATTTCAGTTTTCAATATAGGGTGATTTTGTGCTAATGTATTAGAATTTACAAAGGTAAGGCTTCCTAATAAAAAAAAGTAAGAGTCTTTTCATTTTTAGTATTATATCGAAGTGTAAATTAATAAATTTGTATTTAATAATTTTAAAACGAAAACTATGTTTGGAGATATGATGGGGATGATGAATAAAATCAAAGAAACCCAAGAGAAAGTTGAAGCTACTAAAGAGCGACTTAAAACGGTATTAATAGATGAGCAATCTAGCGATGGCCTTTTAAAAGTAACTATTACGGCAACAAGAGAAATTAGAAATATCTCTATTGCAGATGAGCTGTTGGAAGATAAAGAGCAATTAGAGGATTACTTGGTTTTAACTTTAAATAAAGCAATTACCAAAGCATCAGAAATCAATGAAGCTGAACTTGCTGCCGTTGCTAAAGACGGAATGCCGGATATTCCAGGTTTAGATATGTTTAAATAAAAGACTTCTGCTAAAGTCTAATTGCATAAAACTAAAAGGAGCCAAGCAGAAAATAAATTTATTTTCTATTTGGCTCCTTTTTTATATTACTGATAGAACTATTAAGCTTCTCCTCTAGCAGGATACTTTTCATTCAACACAAATCGAATGGATTTTAAAAGTTCGTCGAATTTTGGTCTTGCAAACGGCATACTTTGTATAGAAGCTGCATACAATGTATTATCTGGCCTTATTAAGAACAATCCAGGCTCAAAGAAACTTTCCGGTTCATTTTCATTGATGCCTTCAGAAACATATAGATCCCATTTTCTTGCATCTTCAATAGAAAATTCATAACCTAAAGTCAGTTTTTCAATATCCCATTTTGTTGCTGTTTTTTCAGCAAGCGAACTCGTGTTAGAACTTATACAAATTACATTTACACCTTTATCCCTAAAGCTATCTATTTTAGAATTTAATTCTTCTAAATAAGATTTACATACCGGACAGTGCAAACCTCTATAGAAAACAACCAACGTAAAATTCTGAGGTTGTTGATCGCGAAGATTCCACGTCATCCCGTTTACCGTATCTACAATAAGTTCTGGAACTTCTTTTCTTGGTAATACATTCTTCATATTTCTGGCTAATTTTAATATTTTCGGAAAATTATATAAAATATGAGGTTTTATAGTACTCTCGGCTTATAATCTTCTGTTAAGCTTTTAAAATATTTTTATAACTGAATGTTTTTCAGGACATTTAAAAATCGCTGGTGAAGCTCTTCAGTATAATCCAAATGAGTTACAATTCTAAGCTTCCCTTGCCCCATATTGCTTATTCTAATATTTTCCTTCTGAAGTTGTTTCATAAAGCTTTCCTCGTTGGAAGCATCCTTTAAATAAAAGATCGCGATGTTGGTTTCCACAGCTTCTACCTTCAATACATAAGGCAAACCAGCTAAAGTATTTCCTATTTCCTTTGCTCTTTTATGGTCCTCGGCTAGTCTTTCTACATGATTATCTAATGCATAGATTCCTGCAGCTGCCATAAATCCAACTTGTCGCATTCCGCCACCTAAAACTTTTCTAACACGAATGGCATTTTTCATGAGATCTGAATTTCCAATCAGCACAGAACCCATTGGAGTTCCTAAACCTTTAGAAAGACAAACAGAAATTGTATCGAATAACTTTCCATAGTCCTTTGGAGATTCTCCCTTAGCCACCAGGGCGTTGAATAAACGTGCTCCATCTAGATGCAATCCTAAACCGTTTGTATTACAAACCTTTCGAATCTTTTTGATCTCTTCCAGATCGTAACATGCTCCTCCCCCTTTATTTGTGGTATTTTCCAAACAAACCAAACTCGTTAACGGACTATGGTAAAAATCTGGCGGATTGATATTCTCTTCTACTTGTATTGCAGTGATCATTCCTCGATCTCCATCTACCAATTTACAAGAGACGCCACTGTTAAAGGAAACTCCTCCTCCTTCATAATTAAATACATGTGCCCATTTATCGCAAATTAATTGCTCGGCTGGTTGCGTATGCAACTTAATAGCCGCTTGATTCGCCATACTTCCAGTCGGGAAAAATAAAGCTTCATCCATTCCAAACATATCGGCTAATTTCTCTTCCAACTCATTTACAGATGGATCTTCTTTATACACATCGTCTCCTACTTTTGCTGAAATGATAGCTTGTAGCATCTCTTTTGTAGGACGCGTAACGGTATCGCTACGTAGATCTATTTCTTTCATATATTTTTTTCTGAATTTTTTATACAATTTACTTATTCATATATCTGCTTTTATCCTGTCTGAACTTGTTTCAGGGTCTCCTCCTTACACATTGGGATACTGAAACTCGTTAAACGTGACAAAAAAATCTGAAAATTTCTAATCAAAACTTCCAATAGGAGAGCCATCAGGAATTTTTGGCGCCTGAACCATTGGTTTAAACAATTCTGGGTGTTCTTTAAATTGTTTTATTTCTAATAAAAGCTGCGATCTAAACACTTCATTATTTGAATTGGACTCTAACCAAGCTTCCAAAGAAGTAATTGTCGAGTTGGTAATAGCTTTTACTTGATGAATAGCGTTCTTATGTGCAGCCAAATTAAACAGATGCTGTAATACATTATAATTTATGGTGTTTTGTATTTGTTGTAAATATGGATCTTTAAAAGTCTTTTTTAGAGTCGAATTAATTAACCCCGATAATAGCTCATCTAAACTTAATTGTGAATTATCTAAGGCTTTTTGCTGAATTAGTCTGGCAGCTCTTTCTGGATGAAGCAAATATTGCAAGCTAAGATTACTAGCAGTTCCCGCAGCTCCAATGGCATCGAAAACAACTCCCGTGTTGCTTTTAAAGGACTCTCTGCTTCTTCCAAATCCATACGCTCTTGGAGGGAACAATTCCAACTTATTTTTTGGGATGGCTAACACTTCAGCATCCAATGTCTTTAAGTAGACAGAAAGTGCATCTTTTTGATCTTGTACAGAGGCAGTCTTAACTGGGTTTTGCTGCTCTCTTTTTACAGCATACGTATAATCCAGACCGCCAATAACTTTCGAAACGGCTTCGGTTTGATATCTGTGCATAAAATATAACGGGACAAATACATCTTCTAAGGTAGAATAAGATTCTCCTGTTCTAATATTATCTATCGAAAAATTGGAGATTGCTTTCTTTCTTATTTCTAACAGATCTTTTAAACCTTCAGCTGGAGAGCTTCCATTATCCCATAAATGCCCAAATGCGTTAGCACCTCCAGAAGCTCTTGCGTCACTATCGGTTATAAAACGAAGTTCTTGATCATCAGCTTCTGCTATCACTGAATTTAAAAAATCCTTTTCTTGCATTTCAGAAGGAATATCGGCATATGAATACTTTACAGTAATCTTATCCCAAGCTCCAATCCCAGAACTATAAGCATCAGCTACTACAATTTCATCATTTTCAATTTTGAATTGTGGATGCGGATAATCCATAACCGAAGCATTTTCATTACTGCTCGCTGCAAAGTTATGTGTAAACCCTATTGTGTGCCCTACTTCATGAGCAGATAACTGGCGAATTCTGGCAATTGCCATTTCCATCATTTGCGAGTGGTTTTCGTCTCCTTCAGCAAATGGCTTATTCAGCAAAGCTTGTGCGATTAGGAAATCCTGACGAATTCTTAAGCTCCCTAAACTAACATGACCTTTAATGATCTCCCCTGTTCTCGGTCTATAACACTAGCTCCGTAGCTCCAGCCTCTGGTAGATCTATGTACCCATTGTATTACATTGTACCGTACATCAAGTAAATCTGCTCCTTCCGGCAACATCTTCACTTGAAATGCATTTTTATATCCAATTGCTTCATAAGCTTCATTCCACCATCTCGCACCATCCAAAAGTGCAGATTTTACTGGTTCTGGAGTTCCTGGATCCAGATAATATATAATCGGTTCTACTGCTTCACTAACTTCTTTGTTAGGATCTTTCTTTTCTAATCGGTGCCTGGTGATATATCGCTTTTCTATAGGTTCAAAAACAGGGGTGGAATAATCTAAATAAGAAATATAGATAGCTCCACTTCTGGGATCGAAAACTCGCTTTTTATAATTATCATCCGGCAGTTTCACAAAAGAATGATGCTGAGTTACTGTGATAGAACTATTATTAGGCAACACATTTTTAAGGGTCTGGCTAGTAGCTTCTCCATCAAAAGTCAATAAAGCTTCAAATTCAACATTTTCGGGAAAAGCTTTGGTTCTATCTAAAGAAAGTGCATTCTTGGATGAGTTCAAACTAAAATTCCCGTGCTTTCCCTGCTTCAGTCTGGATGCAACTCCATGAGCATCCTCCATTAGGAATGGTGTAAAATCTATTATATACGTATCACCCTTTTTCTCCTTAATTTCGAAGCCATATAATACTGAAGTTGCAAATGCTTCCTCCACGCTCTTTTTCTCTAAAGCATTATCTGTGATTGCTCTGTATTTTAGATTTGGCTGAATTAAAAGCAATTTTTTTTCCTGCCTTGATGAATTTCACAACAGCTTCATTTCCTAACTGTCCTCTATCCAGTCCAACATCATTAGATCCAATTCCTGTAGAAAGGGAATGGATATATAAAAAATCTGTATCAAGATCTTTAACTTCCAAAAAGATTTTATCCTCCTTCTCAGAATATTCAAAATTGAAAAAGCCTTTATATTTTTGAAGATTTTCTTCTTGCGAGGAATTTTGACTATAAAAAGTGGTTGTGATACTGAGGAACAGAACAATAGTTAAAAATGGCTTCATAGAGTGATATTAAAAGTTGTCTAAAACTATAAAATAAATGTAAAATAGTTTTAAGAACCTGTGTTTAATTCTATTTTTACTGAAATTAATAACAGATATGATCAATTCAGAACATATAAAAGATCTTAAAGATCGCCTGGTAGCGTTAAGGAGGTATCTTTGACGTTGATGCCAAACAGATAGAAATCTCCAATTTAGAGGAGAAAACATACGCTCCAGATTTTTGGGATGACCCTAAAAAAGCCGAAACCCTAATGCGTGATCTTAACGCTGAAAAGAAATGGGTAGACGATTATTTAGCGGGCGAAACACTTGTTGAAGATCTCGAGGTTATTTACGAGTTCTTTAAGGAAAACGAAGCCACTGAAGAAGATGTAAAAAATCGGTATGAAAAGGCGCTTGGATTAATTGAAGATCTTGAGTTTAAAAACATGCTTTCTGATGAAGGTGATAGTTTAAGCGCAGTGCTACAAATTACTGCCGGTGCCGGTGGTACAGAGAGTTGCGACTGGGCAGAAATGCTCATGAGAATGTACCTGCGTTGGGCAGAATCTAAAGGTTTTAAACTTAAGGAACTTAACTACCAAAGTGGGGAAAGCGCCGGAATAAAAACCGTTACTATAGAAATTGAAGGGGAATATGCCTTTGGATGGCTAAAAGGTGAAAATGGGGTGCATAGATTAGTACGTATTTCTCCCTTTGATAGCAATGCCAAAAGACATACTTCTTTTGCCTCGGTATATGTGTATCCGCTTGTAGACGATAGTATAGAAATAGATGTGAATCCTTCGGAAATCTCTTGGGAAACAATGCGTTCTTCCGGAGCGGGTGGTCAAAACGTAAACAAAGTAGAAACGGCCGTTAGGTTGCGCCACGCACCCACCGGAATTGTTATAGAAAATTCTGAAACTCGTTCACAACTGGAGAACAAAACAAAGGCTATGCAGTTGCTTAAAAGTCAGCTTTATGAGATCGAACTTCAGAAACAGCAAGCACAGCGTAGAGAAATTGAAGATTCTAAGATGAAAATAGAATGGGGGTCGCAAATAAGAAATTACGTAATGCATCCTTATAAATTGGTTAAAGATGTGCGAACTGCTGAAGAGACAGGAAATGTTGATGCGGTTATGGATGGTGCGCTAGATCCGTTTTTAAAGGCTTATCTCATGATGATGGGTCAACGGCATGAAGATTGATATAAAGCCTACTAATGTTGAAAAATTAATATTAATTCCGTATTTTAATTTTAAATAATGATTACAGTTTACCACAACCCTAGATGCAGTAAATCTCGAGAAGGATTAGCATTAGTTCAAAATTCAGGAAAAGATTTCTATGTTAGGGAATATTTAAAAACTCCTTTATCTGAAGAAGAATTGGAGAAGTTGATTAAAAAACTTGGGATGTCTCCAAAAGATTTAGTGAGAGCTAATGAGGAAATTTGGAAAAAAGAATTTAAGCATAAGGAATTAAGCAGTGAGGATATTATGTCGGCATTGATAAAATATCCTAAATTAATTGAAAGGCCAATTGTAGAAGATGAGGAAACAGCAGTGGTTGGAAGGCCTTCTTCAAAAATAAATGACTTGTTATCCTAATTAGGATTCTAAACAACTTTTAAAAATGGTGAATATGAAACTTAGAAATAGAATTCAACTACTAGGTCTATCGACTATTTTGGTCGGAGGCTTTGTTTTTACGCAGGTATATTTACACAATAAAAATTCTAAAGAGATCAAAGAAATCGCTTCAGAAATCGCTTCAGAGTGGAATGAGAAATTAGGTCTTACGCCAGAACAAACCAAAAAACTGGAAGCTACAATTATAGAATTTACAATTCTGAAGAATGAGATCATAAACTCAAAAAGATCTCAAAAATTTATAATTAGAGATCTTCAGGCTACTCAGCAGAGGGAACATAAAAAATTAAAGAAATTTTTAACCAATGCTCAGTTCATTGCGTATGTGGGAATTAATAGAAAAATTCCTAATGAGCTGATGGATGCATAAAATTATTTTTAAGGTTTAAGGGATTTTTAACAAAGATCACTTAAACCTTCTTACATCCTGTGGGTCTAACAACAAAAGTTTATTATGACCTTCAGAAAAATCCTAGTTTTCAGCTTACTGCTGATTTTTTTTTATCTCCGGCTCTTATTCGGGCTACTCTCAATCTAAACAATATACAATTTCCGGTAAAGTTCTAGATGATGCATTAAACGTTCCTTTAGAATATGCCACAATAGCAATTACAAGACCTAATGATCCTAAGTTTTTAGATGGTGGTGTTACAGACATCAATGGGGAATTCTCTATAAAAGTTCCTCCCGGTGTTTATAATATTACCGTAGAATTCATTTCCTACACTTCAAAAAACTTTAATAATAAAAAAGTAGAGGAAGATCTGGATCTCGGAACTATCAAATTAGGTATAAGTTCTTCCAGTTTAGATGAAGTAGTTGTGCGAGCCGAAACTACTCAAGTAGAAGTACGCCTAGATAAAAAAATCTATAACATTGGGAAAGATCTCACCACAAAAGGAGGTACTGTAAGTGATGCGTTAAGTAATGTACCATCTGTATCTGTAGATGTTGAGGGCGCAATTAGCTTAGAGGTAATGAAAATGTACGTGTATTAATTAACGGTAAACCTTCTGCGTTGGCTGGTTTTGGTTCTACCAACGTGTTAGGACAACTTCCTGCAGATGCAATAGATCGTGTGGAAGTAATCACTTCTCCTTCTGCCCGATATGATGCCGAAGGTACCGCAGGTATTATAAATATTATTTTAAGAAAAGATAAAACGCTCGGTTTTAATGGCTCTCTAACAGCCAATGTTGGTGATCCTGAAAATTACGGCATTAGCGTAAATGCGAATTTGAGAAAAGACAAATTCAACCTTTTTAATACTACAGGATTCAATTATAGTAACGGGCCTGGTAATGCCTTTTTTGATACCCGATATTTTAATGGAACTTTTGACCGGGTTATAGAAAACAGAGATTACGATAGATTGAGAAGAGGTTTTAATACAAATCTGGGTTTAGAATATTATATAACAGATATGTCTTCTATTACTGCAAGTGCTTTTTATAGACTTGGTAATAATAGTGATGTTACTAAAAATATTACTGACAGGTTTATAGATGGTGATTTAGCAGTACAAACCCTTAGACAGGAGTTGGAATCTGAAGATGACAACAGTTACCAATTTGCTTTAAACTACGTTAACAAATTTGATGAAAAAGGACATAAGCTTACTGCCGATTTTCAATATGAATATGACAAAGAAAAACAACCTTCACTGATTACTGAAGACATTCTATTTAGAGACCCTTCGCAAGAAATAGGATTTTTGGCAGATGAAGAAACTAACTCCATTGAAAAGCAGAATGAATTTCTTATTCAAGTAGATTATGTACGTCCAATTGGGGAAGATTCTCAATTTGAAGCGGGTTATCGTGGAAATTTCGAAAATGAAGTTACAGATTATACACTAAGACAACAAGATCCGGAAAGCCTTCAGCTATTGGTTAATGATACGCTAACAAATATTTTTGATTATACCGAAAATGTAAATGCCGTTTACACACAGTATGGGACAAAGTTTGGTGACTTCTCTTTCCTTTTAGGACTTAGACTGGAGAACACACAATTAAAAGGAAATATAGATTCAGAGCTTACAGATGAAGAAATCAGACAATCCTTCGGCTTTCCAATAAACACTGATTTTGATAATAACTACTTGGGACTTTTTCCTACTGTAAACCTGATTTATGAGATTGCAGAAACAGAGAATATTACGCTTGGTTATAATAGAAGGATCAATAGGCCTAGAGGTTGGTTTATAAATCCGTTCCCATCTAGATCTAGTAGAACCAATGTTTTTCAAGGGAATCCTAACCTAGCTCCCGCCTACTCCAGTGCTTTCGATCTAGGATATTTGAAAAGATGGAAAAAAGTAACACTTACATCTTCTATCTATTATCAATATGAAACTGATGCATTTGAAAGAGTGCAACAAGGTACCGGAGAATTTATTGATGGAATCGAGATTATTAGAACGATTCCTATTAATTTAGGAACTAATGAACGTATTGGTGCAGAGGCTGGGATTCTTTATAATCCCGCAAAATGGTTACGACTTAACGGAAGCATCAACTTTTTTCAATTTAAAAAAGAAGGAGAATTCAATGGGACAGATTTTGGTTCAAAAAATGAAAGTTTTTTCACTAGATTTAGTTCCAAAGTCACGCTTCCTGCAAAAATTGAATGGCAAACCAATGCTTTCTATTTTGGTCCTTCAGAAAACTCACAAACAAAATCTGATGGAATTTTTAGTTTGGATGTTGCTCTTAGTAAAGATATATTTAAGGACAACGCTACGCTTTCATTAAATGCACGTGATCTTTTAAATACCAGAAAACGTTCTTCAGTTACAACTACAGACCGATTTATTCAGGAAAGCGAATTTCAATGGAGACAAAGGCAAATCACTTTATCTTTGACATATAGATTTAACCAGAAGAAAAATCAACAACGAAGAAGAGAAAATAACGGTGGTGACGATGGAGGAGATTTTGAAGGATAATATCTAAAATCTATAAACAAATAAAGGTTGCCGTAATTGGCAACCTTTATTTGTTTATGATAAAAAGATACAGTAGCAATCGCTACGGAATCTTATATAATTAAAAGCAAAAGCTAAATACTAAGCTTTTAACTCTTTCTCTTTTTTCTTTTTTGCTCGCATTTCTTTTAAAAGCTCAGTAACCGAACCTCCAATCCAATAAGGAAGAAAAGCCACTAAAAATATCATTAACCAAAATCCCATGGTTAAAATAACTAAAAATGCTAAGAAGCCTAAATATTGATCAAATTCAAACATATTTTCTAGAGATTTTTAAATCGAAGCAAAGATAGGGAGTCTTACAGCGTTTTGCCAAATAAAATTTGATTTTTTAGCATAAAAATCAAATGATTGATAAATCACTCCAAAATAGATTATTCGTTATAAAAACTTAAAAATTTGTATAAAAATTAAAGAAATAAAAATCTTGAAACTGTAAATTTGTAACCTAATCGAAAAAAAATTATGGACTACAGAATAGAGAAAGACACTATGGGGGAAGTTAAAGTTCCTTCAGATAAGTTATGGGGAGCGCAAACTGAACGTTCTAAAAATAATTTTAAAATTGGCGCCCCAGGAAGTATGCCGTTAGAAATCGTGTACGGATTTGCTTATTTAAAAAAGGCCGCTGCATTTACAAATTGTGAACTTGGAGCTCTACCTGTAGAGAAAAGAGATTATATCGCACAAGTATGCGAGGAGATTTTAGCCGGAAAACATGATGATCAATTTCCTTTAGTAATATGGCAAACCGGAAGCGGGACTCAGAGCAATATGAATTTAAATGAGGTCATTGCTAATCGCGCACATCAATTGGCTGGGAAAGTTATTGGAGAGGGAGAAAAAACCCTTCAACCAAACGACGATGTAAATAAATCTCAATCTTCTAACGATACATTTCCAACCGGAATGCACATTGCGGCATATAAAAAAGTGATAGAAGTTACTTTACCCGGAGTTGTGAAATTAAGAAATACGCTTAAAAAGAAATCGGAGGAATTTAAGGATGTGGTTAAAATTGGTAGAACCCATTTTATGGATGCCACTCCCCTAACCTTAGGCCAAGAATTTGGTGGTTATGTAGCGCAATTGGATCACGGAATTAAGGCTTTAGAAAACACATTACCCCACTTATCTGAATTGGCTCTAGGGGGAACTGCAGTAGGAACAGGTTTAAACACTCCAAAAGGTTATTCTAAACGTGTAGCAGAATTTATTGCAAAGTTCACCGGCCTTCCATTTGTATCGGCTCCAAATAAGTTTGAAGCTTTAGCTGCACATGACGCTTTTGTAGAATCTCATGGCGCTTTAAAACAATTGGCAGTTTCTTTAAACAAAATTGCTAATGATATAAGAATGCTTTCTTCCGGTCCAAGAAGTGGAATTGGAGAAATAAGTATTCCAGCAAATGAGCCTGGTTCTTCTATTATGCCCGGAAAAGTAAATCCTACACAATGTGAAGCATTAACTATGGTTTGTGCACAAGTAATGGGGAACGATGTTGCTATAAGTGTTGGTGGAATGCAAGGCCAGTTTGAATTGAATGTCTTTAAACCGGTAATGGCTGCTAACTTCTTACAGAGTGCGCTACTTATTGGAGATGCTTGTACTTCTTTCGATGAGCATTGTGCTAAGGGAATTGAACCTAATAAAAAAAGAATCAAAGAACTTTTAGATAATTCGTTGATGTTAGTTACTGCTTTAAATACCAAAATTGGATACTATAAAGCTGCTGAAATAGCAAATACTGCGCATGCTAACGGAACTACCTTAAAACAGGAAGCTGTGAATCTAGGATATGTTACTGAGGAAGAGTTTGACGAATGGGTGAAACCAAAAGATATGGTTGGAGGATTAAAATAATTTAAATTCTCTATACTTCCTTAAAAAAGCCGCCTTGAAAGAGGTGGCTTTTTATATTTATTTGTCATTCCGACGCAGGAGAAATCTAAGAAAATGGTTATCCTATTTCAAACCTGAGATTCTTCCATCCGCTGCGCTTCTTTCAGAATGACACCTAAAACCAAATGGCAGGGTCTCGAAGCATCGATATGTCGAAGCCACTTTAAAAATTAGAGTACATTTCGACAAGCTATTAGCTTAGCATCTTATATTTATTGGAAGTTTAATCCTATTGAATTTCTTGATTAGACATAAAAATAAACCTTACTAAAAATAATAGATTACAAGTAGAGTGATAAACATTTTCAAATGCGTCAAAATTAAGGAAAGATTCCTTACTTAAAAAAAATTTATTATAATACCTATCGGTTAATTATATCATTTTCATTGTGATAAATTTGCCTCAGGTTTTAAGCTATTTAAAAGAATAGAAGAATTTCTTTCTAAAAGATTTTTGAAAACTGAGAAATTCACTTTTGACTTACTTTTTCTGCTTTAACCGAACTGTCCATTCAAACTTAAAGGTAGATACTGCAATCCCTTCTTCATTTAAACCTACAGATTTCATCCAAAAGGTTTGGCCTTCTCCCGTTTTAATGGTTTGTTGAATTGCTTCAGAAATTAAATGCCCATCATTACAGGTAAATTCTAGTTTTCCGGTCGCCTTTTTAGTAAAACTGGCTTTGTTTTGTGCCACTAACATTGAAATTTTTTGTCCGCTATCTTTTATCTGACCAATAACCATTGCTCCGGTACTCAATTCCGCAGCCATAGCTTGAACTGCAAAATACATCGAGTTAAACGGATTTTGATTGATCCATTTATGACGAACTTTTACAGTACAGCTTTCTTGGTTAATATTCTTTACCCTCACCCCACACAGCCATGCGCTTGGTAATTTCAGCATTAAAAATGTATTCAGTTTTCCGGGAGTCATTTTCATTATGGGTCTAATTTTTTATAAAAGTATTTAAAATATAATTAACCTCTAAATGTTAAAATTTTCTTAAATTTAATATCAATACAGTACTTTGTTTTGCATAATACCATCTTAAAGATATATATTTGTATAAGAAAATCAATCAATTATGGAAACCACATCATCAAATCCAGACAAAACAGTAGCAGCTTTTATTCATCTCTCTACGTTTAGCAAGTATTTTATTCCGTTAGGGAATTTTATCCTTCCATTAATATTTTGGAATGCAAAACAGAAAGATCCATTTGTGGATCATCATGGAAAACAAGCCTTAAATTTTCAAATTAGTATGTTCCTCTATTTTATACTATTGGTATGTATTGCATTAGCAGGAGTTATTTTTTGGGGAGTTCATTTTAATTTAAACGACCCGTTTATTATTTCTGAAGATTTTATAAGTACAGGGCATCCAAGAAATTTAATTTCTCTATTTGTTTTCGCTACAATTATGGGCCTTTTATTACTGGGCTTATTTATTCTAGATATTGTTGCCGTTATTCTTGCTACCATCAAAGCAAGTGAGGGACAATTATATAAATACCCTTTAACTATCAATTTCATCAAGCCAACTCAGGTTGGTGACCATCAATCAAAAAATGAACAGTTTAACAACATTCAAAACCAAACGCTATGAAGATTGAAAACACCAAAGCACAAATGCGTAAAGGAGTGCTGGAGTATTGCATTCTATCGGTGTTGCGAGATAACGATGCCTATGTGGCAGAGATATTAGACACCCTTAAAGACGCAAAATTATTAGTGGTGGAAGGAACAATTTATCCTTTGCTTAC
This sequence comes from Gillisia marina, assembly GCF_000258765.1. Classification (GTDB taxonomy): domain Bacteria; phylum Bacteroidota; class Bacteroidia; order Flavobacteriales; family Flavobacteriaceae; genus Gillisia; species Gillisia marina. The sequence continues at coordinate 45,365 of NZ_AJLT01000014.1, read as the reverse complement.
CAGACTTAAAAATGCTGGTTTACTAAGCTATCGCTGGGAAGAATCTACCAGTGGACCACCAAGAAAGTATTATGGCTTAACAGATACGGGCCAATTATTTTTAACTGAACTTACCCATACCTGGGATGAACTTCAAACCGCTGTAACCATTGTAACCACTCAAAAAAACAAGAATCATGAATAAGACAGTAAATATAAACCTTGCCGGCATTTTCTTTCATATTGATGAAGATGCATACGCTAAATTACAGCATTATCTAGAGGCTATTAAACGCTCACTTACAAATACGCAAGGCAAGGAAGAGATAATTGCTGATATTGAAGCTCGTATTGCTGAACTTTTTAATGAGAAAATTAAAGATAAAAAGCAGGTAATAGGAAATACCGAAGTGGAAGCTGTAATCGCTACAATGGGACAGCCAGAAGATTATATGTTAGACGACGAAATCTTTGAAGACGAACCAACGTATGCTAAATCTTCTACTACCGGAAAACAACTTTTTAGAGATCCCGAAAACTCCTATGTAGGTGGGGTATCATCCGGATTAGGTCACTATTTAGGTATACAAGCCCTTTGGGTACGTTTATTATGGGTTATTTTAACCATCGCATCCAGTGGAGCATTTGTACTTATTTACATAGCACTTTGGATCTTTGTTCCTGAAGCTAAAACTACAGCAGATAAACTTTCCATGCGTGGAGAAGAGGTTAATATCTCCAATATAGAACGTAAGATCAAAGAGGGTTTTGATGATGTTGCAGGGAAAGTTAGAAATGCAGATTTTGACAAATATGGTAGACAAGTGAAATCTGGAGCCAGTTCTGCTGCTACAGGTATTAGCTCTGCCGTTCTTGCCATCCTAAACATTTTTGTGAAATTTATAGGTTTGTTAATTCTGCTAATTGCAGGATCTACACTTATAGCTTTATTCATAGGCCTATTCACTGTTGGGACTTTTGGAATTGTAGAAGCGCCTTGGACAGATTATATTGAAATGGCTGCCATTGGTGCACCAATTTGGGTAATCTCTTTACTTACATTCTTTGCCGTTGGAATCCCATTTTTCTTCCTTTTCATCTTAGGATTGAAAATAATGGTGAGAAAATTAAAATCTATTGGAACGCTTGCAAAATTGGTATTACTGGGAATCTGGTTATTATCTGTGTTTGGACTAGCATTTTTAGGAGTTAAACAAGCTACACTAAGAGCATTCGATGGAGAAGTTGTACTTACAGATAAATTACCAATCACTCCTCAGGATACATTGTATTTAGCAATGAGGTCTAATCCGGAATATTCTTCTAATACCAGAAGAAGAGGTTTAGAGATAAAGTATGACGACAATGACACAAAGATCATGTATATCACAGATATCAATGTGGTTGTGAAATCTACAAAGGATTCTCTTGGTAAGATTGAAATCATTAAAACTGCAGACGGCAGCGACTATAAAGATGCTAAGGACAGAGCGAAAAGCATTAGTTACAACACCAATTTAGAGGGTAACAAGCTTTACTTGGACTCGTACCTGACCTCCAATTTAGATGAATACTACAGAGATCAAGAAGTTAAGGTTACCATTTATGTGCCGGAGGGAAGTGTGCTGTTTGTAGATGACAATGTTGGTGATTTTTACAGATATTCAGATTACGCCGGTGGCATTTTAAAGTACAATCAAGAAGAGCACTTTGTGAAGGTAATTGAAAACGGTACTATATGTGAAACCTGCCCAATTGAAAGTTTCGATTCCAGCGACGATTCTTGGAATAGTGATGATAACTGGGACGAGTCAGATTCTTTTGATGATGATGACAATGTGAACATTCGAATTAATTCTAATGGAGTACAAATCAAAAAGAATTCAGATAACTGGGAGGAGTCAAACCGTTATAGCGATGATGATAACGTCAAAGTGAAAATTAGTTCAGATGGTGTTCAAATAAATAAAAATAATAAGAAGAAGATAAAAATTGATGAGAACGGAATAGAAATTAAAAAGAACTAGTCATGATAGCATTAATCAAACTTATAATCGTTTTGGTTTTATCCATTTTCTCCGGAGAACCAACTGAAGGAAAAATAACTGAAAACAGTCAGTATCTAGAGCTTTTGCAAGAGCAAAAAATAGACATGCTCACCAGGTGTTCCAAGACCTGCGTAGCAAGCTAAATAAAGCCTCCAAAGTATGGGGGCTTTTTCTATATTTGCTTGAATTTTAATTTATTAAAAAATGTATAAATATATACTCGTTGCTTTTCTTTTTGTTGGGTTAAATTCTCAGGCGCAAAAAAGTGTGAAAGGAAGTAGAAATGTTACCACCGAGCAAACTGATATCAATTCGTTCACATCTATAGAACTGGATGGAGAATTTGAAGTTGGACTTTTAAAAGGAAGTCGCTTTATGGTAGAAGTTGAAGCAGATGACAACTTGCATGAGCTCATTCAGATTGAAGTGGTGAATAATGTACTTTACATTAAGCCTTCAACAAAAATCTCCAACAGTAAATCTCAGCAGATAACTATTACATTTGCGGATACCTTGACCAAGATCACGGTAGATGGAAAGGTAGAATTTGAAACCCTTCAGGAATTATTTCTAAACGATTTTGAATTTATTGCCAAAGGAAAATCGAAAAGTAAATTTGCTGCAACTACAAACTCTTTCAAATTAAACAATTCAGGAAATGCTAAAGTTGAAGTAGAAATTACTTCAGAAGATGTTTCCCTTGAATTAAAAGAATCCAGTGATCTGGAAGGATCTTTAAAATCTCCTTTATTAAGTGTGAAAGCATTGGATGATTCTTCAACAAAACTTAAAGGATCTATTGACGATTTAAGCCTTAGCGCTGCAAAATCTTCTAAATTTAATGGTGAAAAACTTACCTCTAAAAATGCTGAAGTGTTTACCACCGGGAATTCTAAAAACAGCATAAATGTTTCTAAAACCTTAAAGCTTTCAGCAAAAGATAAAAGCGAAGTAGATCTTTATAATACTCCGGAAGTAGATTTAGTGGAATTTTCTCAAAAAGCAATACTTTCTAAAAAAAAGTTAAAAGGCATTCCTCTATATTTTAAAAAGTAGTAAGTTTATATCTTAGTAACCCCTAATTTTCAATAAAATGAAAAATGTTTTAAGAAATGGTTTAGTCTTTACTATGCTATCTATAGCCTTGGTTTCTTGTAGAGATGAAAAAAATGAAACTGATGATATGGACGATGAAAGTGCAATTCGCCAAGAAATGAATTTAAATGATGATGATAAAGTAGAAATAAGTGAAGATGGCGATAAGATTAAAATTGAAACCGCCGAAGGCGACGAAATTAAAATCAAGAAAGACGATGGAGAGTACAAGAAAAAAAGTAGACAGAGCAGACGGATCTGAATCTAAAGTAAAAGTTGATGATGGAGAAGTTAAAATAAAGAGAGATAATTAACCGATTCATTTTAATAAAAAAACGCCTTTGTAAATGTTCAAAGGCGTTTTTTTATTAAAAATGTTAATTTTTTGGCTTAATAATTGATTATTCTTCAGTTCCATTAAAAAATCGATAATTCATGAAACAACTTTTCACTATTTTACTGTTATTCGCTTTTTCTCATAATCTAAGTTCACAATCAAAACCGGAATCAATAAGATCTTTATTAGACGAATATTACAAATTTGCAATGGAGTCAATTTATCTCCATATTAATAAGACTGAATTTATTAAAAATGAAGAAATATGGTTCAAAGGATATATAATAGATCAACAAAATTTTAAACCATTCCTAGAAACCTCCAATATCTATGTGACTCTATTTGATTCAAAAGGAAAACTGAAAGAGAGTAAACTCTTTTTAGCAAAAAGCGGTTATCTAGAGGGATCCATAAAATTAGATTCTACTTTCACTGCTGGTAATTATTATATACAGGCTGAAACTTCTTGGATGAGAAATTTCAAAGAATCAGAACCATTTCTTGAAAAGATTGAAATTTTAGACGAAACCGTTATAACCAACGAGCCTTCACTGATTACTTACGACGTACAATTTCTTCCAGAAGGAGGAAATATGCTTATAGGAGTGAATAACGTTGTAGGCGTTAAGTCCGTAAATAATTATGGTTACGGTATTGAAATTAAAAATGGAGAAATCTTTGATCAGGATGATAATTTTATAAAATCCTTCGAAACGAAAATACATGGTTTGGGAACTTTTTTATTTAACCCAGAAAACAATAAAAACTATTATGCTGTCATAGAATTTAAAGATGGGAACAGGCAAACTTTTGATCTGCCAGATTCTAGTTCAAAAGGAATCTCCTTAATTCTTCAAAACAATTTTGACCAAAAAAATATCGGTTTTAAACTTTCTACTAATCTTAAAAGTTTAAATTCAAACGGCTTGTTAAAAGCATATTATCTTATTCACAAAAATGGAAATTCTTCTATGCATTCTGTAGAATTTGATAAATCAAATCTTTCTAAATCATTTTTATTAAAAAAGGCAGACATTGCAACAGGCGTTAATACTATAACTCTATTCAATCAAGATTTAACGCCGATTTCTGAAAGAAAATTTTTCAATAATTATAACTTCAAATTACCAGATGTACAGTTGGAAAATATAAAGAAGGATAAAGATTCGATTTCTTTAAAACTTAATATAGAAGGAATCGAAGATAATTTTAATGTCAGTATTTCTATACTTCCCGAAGCAACAGCTAGTATGCTGAATAACAGCATAGTGAGTCAATTTTATTTACAACCTCATTTAAGAGGTTTTATTCAAGACCCTGCTTATTATTTTAGGAATTTTTCAAAAGAGAAATTATTTCATTTAGAGCTGCTACTTCTTAATCAAGGCTGGAGTAAATATGAATGGAACGAAATTTTTAAAGAATCCAAGAAAATTAACTTCCCATTTGAAAAGGGGTTAAGTTTGGTTGGAACCATAAATAGAGATATTAATGACGAAAATGAAATTTTATTTCACAATAGTCTACACCATTTAATGAAATCTATAAAACTTAGTCCAGGAGAGAAAGAGTTTATAATGTCCGGAATGTATATAGAGAAAGAAGAAAAGTTGAAATTTTCATTAATTGATAAAAAATTTCAGCTATCTAGGCCTCCGATATATCTGAGGGTGGATCCATTATACAAAGTAGAAAATCTCGATTTACAATGGCCAGATAATCCTGACTTTACCTCTAGAGATTTTAGCAATCAAGAATTTTCTAAATTTCTAAATGATTTTAATAGGATAGAATTAAATACTGTAGAGTTAATTGGAAAAAAGAAAAAAATTATACCAAGAACACAAACTTTACCTGGATATCTTGAAAGTAAGGTTACTATTGTAGACGAAGACTTGATTAGAATTTTTCCTGATATGATATCTCTCATAAGGTCAAAAGGATATGATGTAAGAGAAGGTTTGCAAGGCTATGGAGGCGGTGCTTCTAGTGCTTCAATTTCAAACATAACTATAAGATCTTACAGGGGTGGAGGTCTTAGACTTATATTGGACGGACAAAGAATGCCAAATTTTGATGAACTTACTTCTTTACCTACTTCAAGAATTGAAAGTTTTTACTTTGACAGACTTGGAAGTTATGAGGGAGCTATGGGTGGGTTCAATGAAGTACTATATTTGTTTACTCGTTTGGGTCCCACTTTAGAAGACTTAAATCGAGAAGAACTTAAAAACCTTGTAACTTTTACTCCAAATATAGCTTTTGAAAAACCAAAACAATATTATTCACCAAAATACGCTGATTATACAAGTGAACCTTTTAAAAAATTTGGTTCTGTTCATTGGGTTCCCAGTGTAACATCTTTTAATCATACCATGAATGTAAAACTGCCAGATTTCGGATTAAATAATATAAAATTATTTATTGAAGGCATGAACGCAGAGGGTGTTTTAATATCTAAAGTCATCAACGTTAATCTAAAATAATGATAATAAAAAAGCCTCAACATTTGTTGAGGCTTTTTTACTTTTAATATAAATTATAATTACATATTAGCTTCTACTTTCCTTTCTTTGATTTCTTCCACAGAACTTAAGTAACGCTCTGCATCTAAAGCAGCCATACATCCGGTACCGGCGGCAGTAATCGCTTGCCTATATTCTTTATCTTGAACATCTCCGGAAGCAAAAACACCAGGCATATTTGTCTTAGTAGATTTTCCTTTAGTAATTAGATAACCCATATCATCCATCTCCAACTGGCCTTTAAAAATATCGGTATTTGGCTTGTGACCAATAGCGATAAATAATCCGGTGATAGCGATTTCTTCTTTTTCACCAGTTTGGTTATTCAGCATTCTTAATCCCTCAACCACTTGCTCTCCAATAACCTCATCTACTTCAGTATTATATTTAAGGTCAATATTTTTTGTATTGGTAACTCTGTGTTGCATTGCTTTAGATGCTTTCATCTCATCTTTACGAACCAACATCGTTACTTTTTTACAAATATTAGCAAGGTAGGTAGCTTCTTCCGCAGCGGTATCTCCCCCACCAACTATAGCAACGTCTTGATTTTTATAAAAGAAACCGTCACAAACGGCGCAGGCAGAAACTCCACCTCCACGTAAACGTTGCTCACTAGGCAGTCCTAAATATTTTGCAGTTGCACCCGTAGAAATTATAACAGACTCTGCTTCTACCCATGTAGCATTATCGATACATGCTTTATGTATACCACCCGGTTCTTCATTAAACTGAACCTCTGTAACCATTCCAAATCTTACTTGCGTACCAAAACGCTCTGCTTGTTTTTGAAGATCCACCATCATGGCCGGTCCATCTATACCATCTGGATATCCAGGAAAATTATCTACTTCTGTAGTAGTAGTTAATTGCCCTCCCGGTTCCATTCCAGTGTACATAATTGGTTTCATATCTGCTCTGGCTGCATAAATAGCTGCTGTATACCCAGCAGGTCCAGAACCTATTATTAAACATTTTATTCTTTCTAGTGTATCTGACATTTCAATATTTATTTAGTCCTGTAAAAGTAGGGAGTTTAGTCAAAAACTTACAGGAATTGTTATTAAGATTTACTATTTGTTTATAATTCAATTGAATTACTAACTCCATAAATGGCACTTTTGATAGCTGCAGTTAATAAATAGAATTATATAAAGTAACTTTGCGCCCAATTATGGATATATCTCTTTTTAGTACTTTCGATGTTTTAGGAACCATAGCTTTTGCTATTTCTGGTGCTTTAGCAGCTATGACCAGAAAGCTTGATCTCTTCGGTATTTTTATAATTGCATTCGTTACTGCGATTGGCGGCGGGACAGTACGAGATATTTTAATAGGAAATAACCCAGTTATGTGGATGGAAAACACGTTCTATATCTACTTAATTAGTGTTGTCACTTTCCTTACAATCGTGTTTCGGCATAAAATAAATCATCTAAAAACTTCCCTCTTTCTATTTGATACTATTGGATTAGGAGTTTTTACCATTACCGGTGTGGAAGCAGGTATTAGTAATGGGTTAAGCCCAATAATTTCTATTGCACTTGGGGCCATAACAGGAACATTTGGAGGTGTTATACGTGATATTCTTTGTAATGAAATTCCAGTTATTTTTAGAAAAGAAATTTACGCCACCGCTTGTTTGATAGGAGCCTTAGGTTATGTGATCTTGTATAATTTAAATGTAGATAATGATGTTATCTACGTCGTTACTTCGCTAATCGTTATTAGTATTAGGCTAGTTGTGGTGAAATTTAAAATAGCACTTCCTTCCTTTACTATGGAACCAGATGATATTAAACCACCAAATATCTAGTGTGGCAATTTCTTCTGAAGCAAACCATAAATAAAGGTTCCTAGAATTGCGCCTAATAACACTACCAATATAGAAACATATCCGGCGCCTATTAAGGTATAGATTGGCCCGGGACAAGATCCGGCTAAAGCCCAACCTAGTCCGAAGATAATTCCACCCACAATATATCTTGTAAATCCTTTATCCTTCGGAACAAATTTAATTGGCTCTCCAAAGAAAGATTTTATATTATTTCTCTTGATCAATTGTACTCCTAGAACTCCAAGCATTAAAGCTGATCCAATAATTCCGTACATGTGAAACGATTGAAACTGAAACATTTCATAGATCCTAAACCAAGAAGCGGCTTCAGATTTATACATTACAATTCCAAAAAAGATTCCTATAAATAAATAACTAAGTGTTCTCATTCTAAAATATTAAAGGGAATAAAACATGGATCATAAAAAGTCCACCAATAAAAAATCCGATTACCGCAATTAACGAAGGTAATTGCAAATTGCTTAATCCAGATATAGCATGTCCAGAAGTACAACCTCCTGCGTATCTAGCTCCAAAACCAATAAGCAAACCTCCAATTAAAAGGATGGCTAAAGACTTCATATTCAATAAAGCATCTATGCTAAATAATTCATCTGGTAAATAGGCATTTCCTGCACTACTAAATCCTAGATCTTGAAGCGTAGCAATAGTTTCCGGATTTATAGCAACGGCTGCATCGTTAGTTAAAAAGTGAGCTCCAATAAAACCACCTATAACTGCTCCTACCACCACCACTAAATTCCATCGCTGAGCTTTCCAATCGAAATTAAAAAAGTCTGCGGCATTATCTGCGCCACACATGGTACACATGGTTCTAAGATTAGAAGACATTCCGAATTGTTTCCCGACGAAAATTAGGAGAAACATAATAAGTGCTATTAAAGGACCAGCCACATACCAAGGCCAAGGTTCAAAAATCCATTCCATAATGTATATTTTCATTTAGCAACAAAGAACTTACTTTTTAGTCTTGCTTACAGTAACATTTGTTACAGTCGGGAAGAATGGAAAAAACTTAAGATAAATATCGTTTTTAGGAATTTAAAATTCTAAGATATGCATTCCATGGGCCGGCTTCCTTTTTGTATTGAGAAGCCATTACTCTTGAAATTTGAGAAATATGGTTTAGATCGTGTACCACCCATGTAGAAAGCAATTGTTCTAAAGTCACTTTTCCAAATGCCGGGTGTATCCCTTCCAGCTTCAATTGATCTTCCCTAATTTTTAGTGCTCGTAATTTTTCAATATTTGCAATTCGCAAGCTTTCAAATTCTTCTAATAACTGTACAAGTGTCTTCCCTTTACTTGCTTCAAACTGTGCAAACCTATCAAAAGGAACAAATTCTTTATTTCCCACATCACTTAAAATAATTTTAGCGCGCGGAATCCAGTCTTTCTTTTCTCCTTGAATAAAATGACCAACCACATCGTAGGGACTCCAAGTTTCTGTTCCTTCATTATTCTCTATCCAGTCTCTGGAAAGACCGGATAACATCGAAATTAAAACCTTTGGAGTTCTTTCTAGTATTTCTATAGACTTTTCAAGATCAAATTTCATAGGCTATTAAATTTTATTAATAAATTCTATAACGGAATATTCCCATGTTTACGATCTATTCTTAAAACCGACTTTTTCTCTAGCATGCTAAAAGCTTTCAGCAATTTCTTTCTGGTATCCCTTGGCATAATTACCTCATCTATAAATCCGCGTTTTGCAGCTTCAAAAGGGTTGGCAAATTTCTCTGCATATTCAGCTTCTTTTTCAGAAAGTTTTAATTCCGGATTATCAGACTCCTGAATTTCTTTTCTGAAGATGATCTCACTAGCCCCTTTTGCACCCATTACCGCAATTTCTGCAGTAGGCCATGCAAAGTTAAGATCGGCTCCAATGTGTTTGGAATTCATCACATCATAAGCTCCACCATAGGCTTTTCTGGTAATAACTGTTACTCTTGGCACCGTTGCTTCACTTAAAGCATATAACAGCTTAGCGCCGTGCAAGATGATTCCGTTCCATTCTTGATCTGTTCCCGGTAAGAATCCCGGTACGTCTACTAAGACCAAAAGCGGAATATTAAAACAATCGCAAAAACGTGTAAATCTAGCTGCTTTTTTTGAAGAATCTACATCCAGAACGCCTGCCAGACTCATTGGTTGATTGGCAACAATACCTATGCTCCTTCCTCCTAATCTCGCAAAACCAACAATAATATTATCGGCGTAGTCTTTATGAATCTCGAAAAATGAATCCTCATCGATAATTCCCTTTATCACCTCGTGCATGTCGTAAGGCTTATTGGCGCTGTCCGGAATAAGTTCGTCCAGACCTTCTCTTATTTCATCGGTTAGCACATAAGGAAGTTTTCCTGTAGTTTCCTTATTATTTTGAGGTAGATAACTTAGCAAGGTTTTGATATCCTCCAAGCAGGCGATATCGTTATTGGAAGTTAAATGAGTAACACCAGATTTTGTAGAATGGGTACTTGCGCCTCCCAATTCTTCTGAAGTCACTTCCTCATTGGTAACGGTTTTTACCACGTTAGGCCCGGTTACAAACATATAACTGCTTCCCTCTACCATTACCGTAAAATCTGTCATTGCCGGAGAATAAACAGCGCCACCTGCGCAAGGTCCCATAATTGCAGAAATCTGCGGAATTACTCCGGACGCTTGTACATTTCGGTAAAAAATATCGGCGTATCCACCAAGAGACCGAACTCCTTCCTGAATACGTGCTCCACCAGAATCATTCAGCCCAATTATAGGTGCTCCAACTTTCATGGCGTGATCCATCACTTTACAAATCTTTTCGGCATGAGTTTCAGAAAGTGCTCCTCCAAAAACAGTAAAATCCTGAGCAAACACATACACCAATCTTCCATTTACGGTACCATAGCCAGTAACAACTCCGTCTCCATAGAACTGTTGTTTCTCCATCCCGAAATCTGTAGTTCGGTGAGTCACCAATATTCCAATTTCTTCAAAAGAACCTTCATCTAAGAAATAATCTACACGCTCTCTGGCTGTTAATTTTTTCTTTTCGTGTTGTTTTGCAATGCGCTTTTCGCCTCCACCTAAATGAGCTTCAGCAATTTTATTATTTAGGATCTCTATATTTTTCTTGCTCATAATTTTATTATGAAATTTTTAATTTAAAACTAGTTACTTTCAAGTTTCTCGTCATGCTGTCTAGACAATTCAAAAGTTTCAGCATCTAAGTAAACTATAGAAAAGACCCTGAAATAAATTCAGGGTGACGAGATAATTAATTATTTGGCAACCTTGTTAATTGTTGATCTTTTAAATATTGCTTCAATGCAATTAAACCTGCTAGTTTCGCTTCTTCTTCAATTCTATCCGCTAATTTTTCAGCTGAATAATACTTTTTCACAAAATGAGTATCAAAATTTCCACTTCTAAAGGCCTCATGTTCGAATACGAACTTCCCAAAAGGCAGTGTTGTTTGCACTCCTTGTACTTCATATTGGTCTATCGCTGAAATCATTAATTGAATAGCTTCTTCTCTAGTCTTTCCGTAAGTAATCAACTTAGCCAACATTGGGTCGTAATAAATAGGAACTTCCATCCCTTCTTCAAAACCATCATCCATTCTAATCCCTTCTCCTTTTGGAGTACGATATCTTTCTAATGTTCCTACACTCGGCATAAAATCTTCCATAGGATCTTCCGCATAAACCCTTAGTTCCAGTGCATGCCCCTTTATCTTAAGGTCTTCCTGACCAAAAGCTAAGGTTTCACCTCTAGCTACTTTTATTTGTTGTTCCACTAGATCGATACCTGTAATAAGTTCGGTCACCGGGTGTTCTACCTGTAAGCGTGTATTCATTTCTAAAAAGTAGAAATTTTTGTTTTCATCCATCAAGAATTCAACAGTTCCCACACCAACATAATCGCAGGCTTTAGCAACCTTTATGGCAGCCTCGCCCATTTCATTTCTAAGCTTTTCATCTAAAACTACCGATGGCGCCTCTTCCACTACTTTTTGGTGCCTTCTTTGAATGCTGCATTCACGCTCAAAAAGATGTACAAAATTGCCATGAGTATCTGCCAGAACCTGAATTTCGATATGTCTCGGAGAACCTACATATTTCTCTATAAAAACCGATCCATCTCCAAAAGCAGATTCTGCTTCACTAATCGCTCGTTTCATTTGATCTGCCAGCTCCGATTCTTTCTCAACCACTCGCATTCCTTTACCTCCACCTCCGGCAGAAGCCTTTATTAAAATTGGAAAACCAATTTCCCTTGCTATTCCTTTGGCTTTCTCTACGTCTGTGATCGCTTCATCTATCCCAGGAACCATAGGAATATCATACGCTTTTACAGCATCTTTCGCTGCAAGCTTACTTCCCATAACTCTAATTGCTTTGGATCCCGGGCCTATAAAAGTGATTCCGTTCTTTTCTGCTTCCTCGGCGAAATCGGCATTTTCACTTAAAAAACCGTAACCTGGATGGATAGCATCTACTTGGTGTTCTTTTGCAACCTGAATAATCTTGCTTCCCATTAAATAGGATTGATTAGAAGGCGCCTCTCCAATGCATACCGCCTCATCGGCATATTTTACGTGAGGAGCATTTCTATCTGCCTTAGAAAAAACAGCAAGGGTTTTAATCCCCATTTTTCTAGCAGTCTTCATTACTCTTAAGGCGATTTCTCCTCTATTGGCAACTAATATTTTTTTCATGAATTTTGAATTGTTTCTGAAAGTATTGCTACATCAGAATATATATACATCTCCTTTGAAGAAATTATTCCATTTCTATAAGTAACTGATTTTTATCTACCGCATCTCCTTTAGACACGCTAATAGATTTCACTATTCCGTCTCTTGGTGCGGTAAGTGTATTTTCCATTTTCATTGCTTCTAGCACCACCAAATAGTCTCCTTCTTTAACCTCGGAGCCTTGAGATACCAGCACATCTAAAATTAAACCCGGCATGGGCGCTTTAATATCGTTTACTTGTTTAGCAGTATTAATAGACAATCCCATGTCCTCTATCTTAAGATCCAACTCGTTAGAGATATTTATCCTATAGGTATTGGAGTTTATCTTTACTGTGTAATTTTTGCGTAGAAAATCTGCCTCCAAGATCTCGGCACTAAAAGATTTTTCCTTTTGTAAAACATGAAATTTAGAATTGGAGAGTGATTGAGTATCTAGAGAAAGTATTTCATCATTGGTAAAACGATGCTCATAAGAGTCGTTTACTTTTACCTTATATTTTTTATCCATTATGCGCTTTTTAATGCCTAATTTCTTTGAAAGTTGTAAATATAGAAAAATGCTTAAGGATTTTTTAATAATACATTAATAAGCATGCGTTAATAAAACCAAAAAGTCCCTCAAATATAAATATCTGAGAGATCTTTTTTAAGTTTCTAATTGGAGGTAGAAAAAGTTTTAAAAATGAAAAGATTTCATTTTTATATTATCATTATTTAAAATCGTTTATTGCATCGCTAAGGTCATAGATTTTCGTATTCTTAAATTCATTTTCTAAAATACTGCTCCCGGCTGCAGATCGATATCCTCCGGCACAATGAACAACAATTGGGTTATCTGTTGGAATTGCATTAAGATTATCTCTCAGATCGTTTAAAGGAGATGCTATTGCATTCTCAAAGATCTTGCCATCTGCAATTTCACCTTCATTTCTAATATCTACAATAGTGTAATTGTCAAGATTATTCTTGAAATCATTAAGATCTAATACATCTGAAGTTGTGGATACATCTTCGGCTAAGGTTACTATCGCTTTTAATTGCTTCTCATAACCTATTTTTACAACTCTACTAATTAACTCTTCAATATCATCTACACTTTCAACAACCAAGTAAAAAGCTTCATTTGGTTGAACAATGGCTCCTAACCAGGTTTCAAATTTTTGCTTAGGAGAACTTGCCATAATATTAATGCTATTTGGTAAGTGATCTTTTTTATATTTTTCTTGATGCCTTGCGTCTACAATTAAGACACTAGGATCCAGTTGAGAAACATTCAATCTTAACTCTATTCCTTTAGCCAGATTTACATTTACAGCTCCTTCTTTATTAATATCTACATTGAAACCAAAATAAGAGGGTATAAATGGCTGATCTTTCAAAATTTCTTCTACAAATTCAGCTTCGGTTTGTTCTTGAAATGCCCAATTCCCTTGACGCTCGTTTCCAAGCGTGCTAGAAGAATCAGTACTCATATTTTTTCCGCATAAAGAACCGGCACCATGAGCAGGATAAACTATGGCATCATCTGGAAGATCTGTAAATTTATTTTGAATGCTATGGTACATATCTTTTGCAAGCTCTACTCGCTTAGCAGTCATATTCCCGGCATTCTCACGTAAGTCCGGTCTACCCACATTCCCTATAAATAATGTATCACCAGTAAAAAGTATCGTTTCCTTACCCTCTCCAGCAATAATGGTAATACTATCTGGAGAATGTCCGGGGGTATTTAAGGCTTTAAAATTAACGGCTCCCATTGCGAAAGAATCACCATCATCGAAGGTTTTATGATCGTAATCTGCGCCTAATAATTTACTCACATAAATATCGGCACCTGTCTCTTGGCTTATTTGAAGATGACTACTCACAAAATCGGCATGTGGGTGCGTTTCAAAAATCGCTGCTATTTGCGCGTTCTCTTGTTCTGCATATTTGTAATATGGCATTGGGTCCCTACTTGGATCTACTACAGCCATTTTTCCGTTACTTACAATTGCGTAGGAATAATGAGCTAAAGCTTCATCATTAAATTGTTTTACTTTCATTGTACTACGTATTTGTTATTTATTTTCTTGAATTGGTTTATTATGATGTTTAAATGGAAATAGTAACTGATTGCCAAAATCTTCTGGAAAATCTTCATCCCCTTTAAATCCTATTTCTATATTTTTCCCGCTCTTCGGAATATATGCCGTTTTAAATATGTAATCCCAAATACTTAATGTTAAGCCGAAGTTCATGCCGTAAGGATGTTCTTTGGGTAATTCTTTTGAATGATGCCAGATATGCATTTTTGGGTTATTGAAAACATATCCGAAGATGCCATAGCTCCATCCTACATTCGCATGATTTAGATGCCCTACAAATACAGCGAACATATGCACTATAAAGAACTCCTGAATCCCAAAGCCAATCATGGCCAAAGGGATATATTGAATTGTTTTATATACGATGGTTTCCATAAAATGAAACCTGAATTGCGCAGCGAACCCCATTTCTTTAACGCTATGATGCACTTTATGAAATTCCCACAACCACGG
Organism: Gillisia marina; assembly: GCF_000258765.1. Classification (GTDB taxonomy): domain Bacteria; phylum Bacteroidota; class Bacteroidia; order Flavobacteriales; family Flavobacteriaceae; genus Gillisia; species Gillisia marina. The sequence goes on along the minus strand of NZ_AJLT01000014.1, from coordinate 30,233 downwards.
TCTTCTATGTAATTGCCTGTGTATATTCCACTGAATGAAATCAGCAATAATAAACATGATTAATAACTGTGCCCAAGCTGGGAAATTCTGAATGTTGATGGCTACCAGATTTTCGATCCCAAATAAGCCCAGAAAATCATTAAAAAGCTCTACGCCAACATTAGAAAGCGCATTATATCCAATAAGAGAAAAGAGGAAAAAATTAAATAGAATATAAAATGAATCTAGCCAGAAACCTTTTCTAAAAGCCGATTGATTCTTTCTCCATGGAATTAACACTTCCAGAATCCACACTAAAAGTGACAATCCAATGAGCCAGTAAAAATAATTAGTCCATGACGGATTTAATATTTCCTGAACGAGATAATTAAAATATCCCGAGAATGATTCTTGTATTATTTTTAAGTACTTCTCCAATTTTTAATAATTCACTTCGCAAAAATAGTCATTTGAAGAAGTTAAGGAAGTAACATTTGTTACAGTTCTATTTATTTTATGATAACCGAAATTGATTTATTTTTTTATGCTTGACCTTTAAAGCGCCTAATAGTCAAATCATAACTAAAATTGTCACGTCGAGCGCAGTCGAGACGTTTTTGTTTGATCTTTCGACTTTAGCTTGTCTTGAGCGAAGTCGAAAGACTCAAGTTGACAAAAACTTAAGTTAGGTGTCTAAACGGATATGCTTATAACTCTTAAAAGAACTTAGTCATAAAAAACGGCGACTGCTTCTAGTGCTTTTCTTTCTATATCCGGCACATAAGCCGGTTGTTTGGCATAACCCACAGGCAATAACAAAAAAGCTCTCTCATTTTCCGGCCTGTTAAGTACTTTGGTTAAAAAATTCATAGGACTAGGCGTATGAGTTAAGGTAACCAAGCCGGCGTTATGAATAGCCGAAATAAGCATTCCACAAGCAATCCCTACAGATTCATTTACGTAGTAGTTATTTTTTTTTAGATCCATCGTTCTCCATTTCGTAAGCTCTTTTAAAAACTACAATAAGCCATGGCGCTTCCTCTAAAAATGGTTTTTCCATCGTAGTACCAAGAGACGCAAGATCCTTTAGCCATGTCTCGCTCATTCTCCCGGTATAATTCTGCTTTTCCTCCACTTCGGCAGCTTCCCTGATCTTCGATTTTATTTCCTGATTGGAGATGGCACAAAAAGTCCAAGGTTGTTTATGTGCACCGGAAGGAGCTGTAGAAGCCGACATTATGATATTCTCTATCACTTCTCTTGGCACTTCTTGATCTGAAAAATCTCTTACAGAACGTCTTGTATCCAGCCATTTATAAAACTCCTGACTGTTTTCTTTCATTTTAACTTCTGAAAAAGATGCTGTTTTATGTAAGCTATGTTTGTAACCGTTAACGATTTTATGCTGGTCTGGATTCATATAAATGAAAATTTCACTTTAATAATGCAACTTTAAAACTCTAAAGTATTACTGTAAGACTTAAAACTCACTATCCGGAATCAATAATATTTTACCAGAACTTTTCCCAGCTTCAAAAAACTCATGTGCTGCTTTTCCTTCAGAAAGCTTAAATCGGACAGGCTCTTCAAGTTTAAGCTTATCATTCAAAATCCAATCGAATAAAATTGAAGCTCTCTTGTTTCTTTCTTCATGCGTTGTAATATAACTCCAAAGATCTCCACCACTTAGGGTTTTGCTAGTATCCATAAGCATCCGAGGATCTACGGGGGCGGGATCTCCACCACTCATTCCGTAAAATACAACATGACCTTTTTCTCTAGTAACCTCAAAACTCTTTTGCAGTGTAACACCTACACTATCGTAAACCACATCTACACCGACCCCTTTTGTAATATCCAACACTTTATTCGTCCATTTATCATCTAAAAGGACACTATGATTTGCGTTATGACGTGAGATAACTTTCAATTTTGCCTCACTCCTACTCATTCCAATAACGATAGCCTCTTTCATTTTACATATTTGAGTAAGGATTTGCCCAACGCCACCTGAGGCAGCATGAATCAAGACTATCTCGGCTTTCTTAACATTATGAGAATCTTCAGAAAGATAATGAGCCGTAAGGCCTTGAAGTAAAACCGAAGCAGCCACATCGTAAGTTATGGCATCTGGAAGCGCTATTACTTGAGATTCTGGTACATTCACATACTCTGCATTTGCATATGGCACATCTGTAAAAGCTACCCGGTCGCCTATTTCGTATTTAGAAGATTTAGTAGCAATTACTTCTCCAGCACCTTCATATCCTGCTATATATGGGGAATTTCCTTTTAAATGATAATTTCCTTTTCGCCTGTAAATATCGGCATAGTTCAAGCCTATCGCCTTCATTTTAACCAAGACTTCCCCGGTATCTATCGTTGGCGTTGGCAAGGTTTTATATTCCAACACTTCTGCAGTACCAAATTCTGAGAATGTTAGGGCATTCATTTTTAAATTTTGCATAGTTTAATTTTACGCTTTAGACAACTATATTGAAGTCTATAATAACAAGAATAAGTAAGAATTGCTAACTCTTAAGACAACTTTTTATTAGGAATTTTAGACATTGCTCGTTCTGCTATTGCAGTAATGGAAAGCGATGGATTGACCCCTGGATTCGCAGAAATCATTGATCCATCTATAATATACATATTTGGATAACCATAGACTGCATTGTCCTTATTTATAACTCCTTCTTCGAAATTTGCTCCCATAACCGCTCCTCCTAAAATATGTGCCGTAGTAGGGATTCCCGCTAAGGCCTCTAAAGCAAAAGAGGTAGCTTTCCCATTCACTTTTTTACTGAATTTTTCGGTTAAAAATTTAGATTCGGGGATATCTGAACTCGGCTTTTTCCCGGTGCTAATACTTGTAGACATTCCAAAGATCCGATTTCTTTTAAATTTTATGGTACTATCCAAGGTTTGCATAAAAAGCAAAACACTGGTGCTTTTAGACCAACTATTCAAAACATAAATTTTAAAATATGTCCAGGGAGCACTAACAAATTTTGTGAAGATTTTCAATACTCTTACAGCCGGATTCTTCCCTGTTACATAAGGCAAATGCAATATCTTCCAAAACCCGGAACCTTTGGAATATCTAACTACTTCTAAATGGCTATTATCATCTGTATGCAGTAAACTGCCAATAGCGACTCCCTTAGACATATCCTTACTTTTATCTAAAGTAGAAACACTAATCAGCGTTTCGTTATTTGTCCTAATATCGTCTCCTAACTTATCAGATAATTTAGGCAACGATTTCAATTTCAGTTTTAAAAGTAATTTGATTGTACCTAAAATACCTCCTGAAAAAATAACAGCTTTCGCGGTATATTTCTTTTTTGAGGCAAATAATTTAGTGCTGGATTTTACATGAACAATATATCCCGAATCAGATTCATTTTTAGTTATTAAAGGGGTCACATCATAAACTTCATTTTCGGCTAAAATAGTAGCGCCAAGATTTTGGGCTAAATACAAATAATTTTTATCCAGGGTATTTTTAGCATTATGTCTACAACCCGTCATGCAAGCTCCACAAAAAATGCAACCAGTTCTATCGGGACCTTTGCCATTAAAATAAGGATCGCTTGTAGTTTTACCTTTTTCGCCAAAATAAACTGCCACGTTTGGTTTTTCAAAATCTTGCTCTTTTCCAAGATCTTTAGAAATTGACTCCAAAGCAAGATCAGCATCAAAAAGTTTTGGGTTTTTAGTTGCTCCTAGCATTTGTAATGCTAACCTGTAAAAGGGTTGTAATGTATCTTCCCAATTTTCCAAGGCTTTCCAACTACCTGTTTTAAAAAATGCTGATTTTGGAATGGGTAAGGTATTAGCATAAACAAGCGAGCCGCCTCCAACGCCAGTACCGGAAATCACGGCGACATGTTTAAAAATACTGAGTTTCATAATGCCGAAGAATCGCAGACCCGGCATCCATAACCATTTCCGAAGGTTCCAATTGGTTTTTGCAAAATCTTTAGAAGTATACCATTTACCTTTCTCTATTACCAAAACTTTGTAACCCTTTTCAGAAAGTCGCAAGGCACTCACAGAACCGCCAAAACCGCTTCCTATAATAATATAATCGTAATCATAAGGCATGAAATAGTTTCTATTTTAAAAATAGAAAGATATAGAAATGTTCAAAAAGAAATTAAAACGGATTTACTTTATCTTCTGAAACTGGCAAAAAGTAAAGTTTTGTGATGTATTAGAAGGAGTGCTATGATCTATATTTTCGCAATCGAGCGTTTTGAAGTTAGCTGAAAGAAATTGAGATAAATCGGCCTTAGAATATTGTTTTATTTCTATACCACTACATTTCGTTGGGCCATCTTTAGAAAAAGTACCTATAATTACTTTTCCACCTAAAGCAATCGAATTTTCCAGAATTTGCTTGTACTTTTCTATTTCAACTTCTGAAGTTAAAAAATGTAAAACCGCCCGATCATGCCATAAATCATATTGAGCATCAGGTTCAAAAGAAGTTATATCTGATATGATCCATGTTACCTCATCGGCTTTCCTTCCTAGTCTAGTTTTAGCTCTATCAATAGCTTTTTCAGAAATATCTAAAACTGTAATATTCGTGTAACCTAAAGCAAGTAAAATATCTACCAAAAAACTATCTCCTCCACCTACATCTATAATCCTTGCCGACTTAGGCAAATCGAACATTGCTATATATTTTAAAGATGGCTGGGGCTTCCGTTGATACCAGCTAACTTCCTCTAATTTTTTAGTAGTATAAATAGTTTCCCAATGCTTCTTTTTATCTTCCATAATGTTCCTGTAGATTTACAATACATTTAAAACCCTACTAACATTGCGATTTCCAAGCTGTATATCCACCTTTTAGATCATAAATCTTAGTAAAGCCTAATTTAGCTAACATTTTTGCAGCTTTATTGCTTCTCCCACCACTATGACAATAAACATAGATAGGTTCGTCCTTTTTAAAATTGGAAAAACAATTCGAAAAATCGCGATCATAGAAATCGATGTTTTCAGAATTTTTGATATTTCCATCGTTAAACTCAGAAGGAGTTCTTACATCTATTAAAACAACCTTTTTATCACTTATATGTTCTTTAAATTCTGTAACATCAAGTACTTTAATATGTTCAGATGTTTGTGCTTTAAGCCCAAAGAGGGATGTGAAAAAACCCATAATAATCAATATTTTTAGTTTAGACATATCTTTTATTTACTTAATTCTTTCCAGATTATATAAACTCCCATTACCAGAACAAACCAGCCGAAGGATTTCTTTAATTTTTTACCATCAATAAATTTACTCAAATAAATTCCTGCGAAAATACCAATTATGGAAAGTCCGGAGAAAATTAACAGAAATATCCAATCGATCTCCATATTCTGAATATCTCCAATAAAACCAATTAAAGATTTAATTGCAATAATTAAAAGTGAAGTTGCCACCGCCTTTTTCATAGGAAGCTTTGCGAGTAACACCAAAGCCGGAATAATCAAGAAACCTCCACCTGCTCCCACAATCCCGGTTAGCAATCCTACTCCAACTCCTTCAATAACTATTAGCGGATAATTATATGTTACTTTTCCATCTATATCATTATCCCCATTTTTATCGAGTATCATGGAGATTGCTGAAACCACCATAATAATTGCAAAGAACAACATGATTCCTATATTCTTGGTTATTTCCAATCCAAAAATATTGAACAAATGATCTGGAATTGCGGGTACCAAATACATTCGAGTAAGGTATACAGCTATAAATGCAGGAACTGCAAATACAAAAGCTGTCCTAAAATCTACTAATTTTCTTTTAAAATTTTTAATTGCCCCAACTAGGGAAGTTATTCCTACTACGAAGAGTGAATATGCGGTAGCAGTTATAGGATTTATAGCTAGCAAGTAAACTAAAATTGGCACGGTAAGTATAGAGCCTCCGCCACCTATTAAACCAAGAACCAACCCAATTACTAATGCACCAAAATAACCAAGAATTTCTAATAAACCCATTTTTAAAATTTAAGCTGAAGCAAAAGTATCCTTCTCATAAAACGTGTACAGTAACATTGGTTACATAGGATATTTAGTTTATAAATCTATTACTTGGATGCTGTTTCGTTGTAAGCTAATTTTTCCTTTTAATTCCAACTTTTTTAGTAATCTAGAAATCACTACTCTGGAAGTATGCAAATCGTATGCGATTTGCTGATGCGTTATTTGTACAATTTCATTCTGATTTATTTTTGCCTTATCTCGTAAATACTTCAGCAAACGCTCATCCATGTTTAAAAATGCAATGGTGTCTATGGTATCTAACATTTCTGAAAGTCTTGAGTGATAACTTTCAAAGACAAAATTTCTCCAACTTTTATATTTCGATGTCCATTCCTCCATCTTTTCAATAGGAATCATCACCAAACTTGTTTCCATTTCGGCAACTGCGCGGATTTCACTTTTAGTATGACCTAGGCAGCAAGAAAGCGTCATGGCACAGGTATCGCCGCGTTCTAAAAAGTATAAAAGGAGTTCATCTCCTTCTTTATCTTCCCTTAAAATTTTAATTGCTCCATTTAAAAGCAAAGGCATAGAAGTTACATGATCTCCAATTTCTATGATTCTATCATTTTCATCAAACGTTTTAAGGTTTCCTACTTCGGAAATTTCCTGAAGTAGTTCCTTTTCAAAAACAAATGAATAAGCATCTTCTATCTCTTGGATCATGTTATAATTTCTGAATGATTAAAATTAAGATTTAATTTTAGAATTCAATAAAATTAGTCTCGCTATTGAAGCATCTTTTGATGATTTCATTCCTAAAAATGAAAAAGGCTGATATATTATATCAACCTCTTTTTCTTATATCTAAAAAAATTCTGTTTAGTTTTTCAATACCATCACAGCTTTTGCATTTACAAATTCATGCAATCCAAAACCTCCATGTTCTCTCCCGTATCCGGAGTTTTTAACTCCACCAAATGGCATATTTGGTTGTGCCAGCCCAAAAGAATTAATAAATACCATTCCGGTATCAAAATGTTTGCTCGCCAGTTCTATTGCTTTTTTCTCATTTTTCGAGAAAATTCCTCCACCCAGACCAAATCTACTGTCATTTGCAATTCGCATTGCATCTTCATCATCTTTAGCATGAATAAGCGAAGCAACAGGCCCAAATAATTCGTCATCGTAAGCCGGCTGACCCGGTTTTACATTCCCTAGAACAGTTGCAGGGTAATAATATCCTTTACCATCAGGAATTTTTCCTCCACATAGAATTTCAGCACCATTTTTCACACTTTTAGAAACTTGATCGTGTAATTTCTCACGTAGATCCTTACGAGCCATCGGCCCTATATCACTATCTTCTTTGGTTGGGTCTCCGGCTTTAATTTTATCCATTTCAGAAACAAATGCTTTTTTAAAATCTTCGAAAACTGCATCCACAACAATAAAGCGCTTCGCAGCTACACAGGTTTCACCATTGTTATAAAGACGTCCTTCTACACATTTTTCAACAGCTAATTCTAGATCTGCATCTTCTAATACTAAATACGCATCGTTAGATCCCAATTCCAAAACTGTCTTTTTAAGATTCTTACCTGCTTTCTCACCTATGATTTTGCCTGCTTCCGGACTTCCTGTTAATGTAACACCACGTACAAGCTCATGTTCGATAATTTTATCAGACTGATCATGTGTTATTCTCAAAACTGTAAATAAATCTTCAGGTAAGCCTCCATCCTTAAATATCTTTTCAATTAATAAAGCAGAACCCATAACATTCTCAGCGTGTTTAAGAAGAACTCCGTTACCAGCCATCAAATTAGCTATTGAATAACGTATTACTTGATAAGTTGGGAAATTCCATGGCTGAATTCCATATATAACACCCATTGGTGCGTAAGTAACATAACCTTTCCCTCCATCTGGAAGCTCACGCTCATCTGATTTTAGTTCCTTAGGGCCATTTTCTGCAGTCCAATCACAAATCCCTACACATAATTCAACTTCATCATGGCTTTGAGAAACTAGCTTTCCCATTTCCTGAGTCATTAGTTTCGCTAATTCATCTTTATGCTTTGCTAAACTCTTCCCCAAATTCTTAATCACCTTGGCTCTCTCTTCTGCCGGTTTTAAACCCCAACTTGTAAAAGCTTTATGACACTTTTTTACAGCATCATCAGTTTCCTTATCTGTCATTAAAGGATATGATTTAATTTTTTCCCCGGTTGCAGGATTTATAGTTTCTAAGGATTCTTGCTTTTTGTCTTTATTTGTAGCCATTTTAAAAATGTTTTTACGTGAATAATTCTCTCCTTTTAAAATTACACAAAGACTTATGGAAGGCTCTTAAACCCACGTTAAACATTTATTTCAGCAATAGAATTAATACTGATTTAACAATTGATGAATCATTTATTTTTAATAACTAGTGCTTCTGAAAGATTTACTTTTTTAAAAAGAATAGAAATCAGACTAATTTTTGAGACTTTAATAAGCGTAAGCTAATGGGCTTGGACGCTAAATTAGCACTAGAGTTCTATTCTCCTAAAATTGTATAAGTGTTTTAAAAATAACAGAGTATTTAGTTTTCCAAATATCCTGAAAATACGCAAGTAGAAATGTGGCAAAAAGCATCTAGTTATATTTTATCCTCCGGAAGGGTTTTAAATCCCTTTCTTTTCATATTGCCCCAAACAGATTTTACTCCAAAGATCTTCTTATAATATCCTTGAACTTGCCCTAAAACTAACAAAGGATGGTAAAAGAATGGTTCGAGATAAGCAGCTAGCAAAAGTTCGATAACCTCTTTCCCCGAATCGTAATGTTTAAAATTTTTGACATAAATAAAGATGGATATGGTAGAGAAAATACATCCTAATAAATACACGCAGGTAAATAGTAAAATAGCCATATTCCAATTTATAAGTCCCAGAAGGCCAAATACTATTAAACTTAGTATCCCCAGAAATTCTACAATTGGGGCTCCTAGTTCAAAAAACATCCAGTATGGGTAATAAAACATACCCATATCCCGATATTTCCTATTAAAAAACAAATCTTTATGAAGTGCCATGGTTTCCCATAGACCTCTTGCCCACCTATCACGTTGCTTGATTAAGACTTCTGTATTATTAGGAGCTTCTGTCCAACAAAGTGTTTCGGGTATGTAAACCATCTTATAAGGCACTTTAATATCTTCCATATGCTTCCTTAAACGAATACCCAACTCTAAATCTTCTCCAACTGTATTTATGTTAAAGCCATTTACTTCTATAATTCGGTTTCTTGCATATAATCCAAAAGCACCGGACACAAGCATTACACCATTTATCTCACTCCAAGCCATTCTCCCTAAAAGGAATGCTCGAATATATTCTACTACCTGGATCATTGGTATAAGATTTTTGGGAAGCTTCAATTCTACAACAACTCCATTCTTAACCACAGAGTCATTTATAATTCCAATAGCTGCACCACAAGCTATCACCTCCTGTTCGGATTCTTCTAGATAAGGTCGTACCATTTTTAAAAGTGAGTCCTGCTCGATAATACAATCGGCATCTGTAAAAAGCACTAGTTCTGTACTTGCAAAGTTGATCCCTGCATTATTGGCATCAGATTTTCCTCCGTTGTTTTTATCAATAACCGTAAGCTGCTTATACTGAAGCTTCCTGCTTTTATAAATTTTATTAACGGTTGCGGTTGGAATTGGTTGCGTTATAAATGTAGAATCGAATGACTCCAAATCGTATTTAGCTATTAACAGATCTAAGGTATTATCTGTACTACCATCATTTACCACTATAAGTTCGTAGAAAGGATATTGTAGTGCTAATAGTGATTTTACATTTTCTACTATAGTTTGTCCTTCATTATAAGCTGGTGCAATCAAGGTTATAGAGGGAATATCCGTTGCACTAACTATATCATTTACTTGTAAAAACCTCGCTTTTCGCTTATTTCTGGTTACAGATCTGTTTGATAAAATTATAGCAAAGAAATAAAGAGCAACTAGAGTTAATCCATAGAATAAGAAAAAATAATTTAGAGTCCAGTAGATATAGTAAGAAAGATCAAATTCCATTTAAAATTGAAATTTAAACTGGTACTTTTTCTCCATCGTTTTGCATTGCATACTGCTGGTAATAGTATTCTTGTACTTCTTCTTTATAGCCATTATTCCATAAAATATCTGCAACACTAAGTTTTATAATATCATTACCATTATATAAAAGATTTTTATAAAACGGCAAATCAATTTCATAAGAAATCTTTTGAATATATTTTAATAGTTGAAGCTTTTGCTCCACATTGCTAATATTATAAAATTTTTCCTTTATTTCTCCTAATTGATCATTGTTTAAAGAAAATGATGAGATACAATAAAGTGCACATTCCCGAATATCGAATTTTTGATTATCTAAAAATTGAATTATATAATGTACATCTTCCTGTAAATTAAATTTTCTAATAATCCTCATAATTAACCCAATAGCATAAGGTTTATCACTTTCATATGCTTTTCTTAAATATGCTAAATCCGGTTCTGGATAAAGATCCTTCAATTTTTCAACGATCTTAATTTGTTGCCATAAAGTCATTTGCCTTTTTAGATAAGGTAATAATCGAAGACTTTTCCAACCTAAAAATATAACCAAGCCTATTTGAGCTTCCCTTCTTACATAAATGTTAGAATCGTTTCGAAGCTTAATAAGGTCTCTTGTGTATTGGTTTTGATTCATCTCATAGATTTCCCGTATCCCCCGAGCCTTGATATACCACTTCCTGCTATTAAGTTTATTTGCAGAAGCGCCATAGGGTGGGATTTGAGTAAAAAGCGTCTTTAATTTTGTGTAGTTCTCGCCAAGAATAGATCGTTGTGTGCGTATCATTAGATCTATTAAGTATTGAACATTTCTAGGTTTGGATGGAACAATACCTAAATTTCTAAACGTACGCTGAATTTTTATTAAATCAGGCTCTTCGTTTGGGTTTGGATAGAGATACATAGAAGTTACATTTGCAAAAGTGTCTTCTATAAGATTTAAGTGTTTTTTACGCCATTTTCTATATAGCATTGTAAAGGCAATAGAGCCATATACTATTAGCATAATAACCAGTAAAGACTTAATTATGATCTTTAAGATTATCGCTTCCATTATGCTATCAACTTTTTAATATTGTCCATATCTAAAGGAATCGCGAAAAAACCATTCACTTTATCTGAAGCGAGCACCTCTCTTTGAATATTTTTTTGTCCCATATTGGTAACAATTATCAAAGATTGATGAAGAATAATTTCTTGAATTTGGAATACAAAATCTAATGGCGCTATTCCGTCAAATAGAATATCAGATATTATGATATCAAAATTTGCAGATTGATCTTCGATGTTTAAATCATTTATAGAGCGTATTGCTCTACATTCATAATGATTTAACATTACCAACCGTTCTAAAATTTTAAGGATAATAATATCCTCCTGTATAACCAGCGCCTTTCGCATTAGGAAAGGTTGATTAATAAATAATCAATCAATAGGGGCATCATAGGGCTTTTAATGGGCAATCAGTAATTTTTCTTTATAAGCAGTAATTATAATTCGGGTTAAATGTAATGTTATTGTAATAAGACTTTTATAAAAAAATATAATTTTTATTAAAATAATATAAAGTCTCTAGATTTTATCTAATATACATATACGATGAAAATGATATTCAGGTTTAAATAATTCTGAAAAATATAAAAATTTTAATTATTAGCCTATTTGCTAAGTATTTGCATTTGCTTATCAAGTTTCAATTAAACCTTTATATATCATTATTTAGAAATAAAAATCATCACGCACAGAGGTATCAATTAAAAAATGTTTGCCTATTTAACGCTAGCTAATACCTTCTCTAAGATTTGGAATTTATTCTGTGGATTTACTTCGAGGTTTTAATTCTACTTTACAGCTTAAGGTGAGGTTTTTATTATTATAAATTGATTACTAATTTTTTGATAGGTTGCTAATTATATATTTTTGTTTTTTATTAGCTTTTAACTAATCTAGTAATATATTGAGAAAACTGTTACATTTAGATTTTAATACCCTAAAACCAAATTTGTGATAAATCCCCTACTTAACCTGAAGTTACAGTCCCCAAAATCACTTCAATTTTATAGTATCGTTTTGCTCTTCGTGCTCACTATAACCAATAGTATGGCTCAAGACACCTTATCGGCAGACGAGTTATTTATAAATGCAAGAACCGCTGCTTTCGATGAAGATGATTATCCTAAGGCTATTAGAATTACAAAACAAGCTCTCGAAAAAAGTCCTGATTACGCCGATATTAGAATTTTTCTTGGCAGACTTTATACTTGGACGGACGAAGTAGAGTTGGCAAGAAAAGAATTCGAGAGAGTTATAACAAAAAGTCCCGGATACGAAGATGCACATTTAGCATATGGGTATTTAGAATATTGGAATGATAATCCCGAGAAAGCCTTAGAGATTATAGAACCGGGAATTCTACGAAATCAGGATTCTAAAGGTCTAATGATGCTGAAGGCTAAAATTTTAAATAACCTCGAACGATTTGCTGAAGCTAATAATACGCTAGACGACCTACTGGGCTTTTACCCTAATTATTCTGAAGCCAGAGCTTTTAGCCAGACAATTAAGAATCTTTCTTCAAAAAATCAAATCGGGGTTGATTATGATTTTGTTTATTTCGACGAACGTTTTAGCGACCCTTGGCATTTGGCAAGTATTAGTTATGGAAGAGCAACTCCAATAGGCTCGGTAACAGCAAGATTTAATTACGCAAATAGATTTACTAGGAATGGAATACAGTTTGAAGTAGATGCGTACCCTAGAATATCAGACACTTTTTATGCATACGTAAGTGGGGGAATTTCAGAAAATGGAGGGATCTTCCCGAGGTATCGTGCCGGATTTTCTCTATATGCCAATCTCCCAAAATCCTTTGAAGCTGATGCCGGGTTTAGATTTCTAAGTTTTAGCAAATCTACTTGGATCTATACTGCAGCAATTGGTAAGTATTACAGTAACTATTGGTTTAATTTAAGAACCTATTTAACGCCCTCTAATAACTCGCTATCTAAATCTATTTCTCTTACCGTAAGGTATTATTTAGCCGGTGCAGATGATTTCTTGAGCTTCAAAATAGGAACCGGACTTTCTCCAGATAGGCCTGAAAATTATATCCTATTTAATGATGAAGATGAAATTATTGGAACGATTAAACAAGAAGATCTAAAGTCCAGTAATATTAGTTTAGGCTATAGAAAGTCTATAAAGAAAACAACTATTCTTTCTATAGATGTAGGTGCTGAAAATCAGGAATATAAATTAGGTGAAAAAGGCTATCAATTAACTATTGGCGCAGGCATTACCAAAAGGTTTTAAGAATGAAAAAAAACATTGTATTTACAATTATTTTGCTGCTTCTATTCCTACCAGTATTTATGTGGCTAGCATGGGTTTTTACACCTAAAATCAAATTTGTAGCAGCTATTATAGATAAAACAGTACTTACAAAAGAGGGCCAGGAACATGTCTCTTTTAATTGGATTCTTAATTATAATAGATATACCAAAACTTCCAAAGATCCTTATGAAATAGATCACGATTATTTTGGATTTTTTCCATTGGAAGACGAGGAATACAAGTTAAAAGGTTTAGAACGATTTACATCCAAACAATTAGAACAATTAAGTGAAGATGCCGATATGGTATATTTTACTGACACTTACGGCATTTACAACAATGAGTGGTTTCAGAAGACCAATGTAAGTGAACGCTCTGGAATGCTATATGGTGGGCTTAGTGCTAAAGATGTGGAATTACTAGCTTTGATGAAAGAGAAGAAAAAGCTTATAATTACTGAATTCAATACAATTGGCTCCCCAACACAAGCTAGAAATCGTGCACTTTTTGAAGAAATGTTTGGCTTAAAATGGACCGGTTGGACTGCACGCTATTTCGACAATCTTGATCTGGAGGTAAATAAAGAATTACCTAAGTGGCTCATAAATAATTACAAAAAAGCACACAACGACAAATGGCCCTTTAAAAAATCCGGAGTTGCATTTGTTAACGATAAGGATCAAGTGGTTATCTTAGAGGAAGACTGGCACCTCAGCAATCCTATGCCCCATATTATTAGTACGAAGTTTGGACAAGATCACTATGGATTACCAAAAGAGATTAAATATTCTTTCTGGTTTGATGTCATGAAGCCCGACCCACAAGTTAATCAGGTTATATCATCATTTAATATTAGTGCTAATAAAGAAGGTTTAAAAGAACTTAAAAAAATACAGCATTCCAAATAACTTCCCTGCAATTACAATGCATAGGGATTCAGATTATAGCTTCTTTTATTTTTCAGGAGACTTTAGCGATAACCCAATTGGGTACAACTCTTCCTACTTTAAAGGTATAGGATACTTTAAAGGCATTTTCTACGATGAAGATGATATTGCTGAAAGAACTAGTTTTTTCTGGAAATACTATCGCCCCTTAATAAATACCATACTTGAAGAATATATTGAAGAATAGAAAAATGCTTTCTATTTCTATTTTGGAGTGTACTTCGAATAAATTGAATCGGGTATTATTTGTTTTCCGGTTATAATTCGAGAGTTACGCTGCTTAAATTGTTCGAAAGCTCCCAGTAATTGATTCTTTTCAGTTTCATCTTCAACTAGATTCTCTCCAAGCTCATTATTCAGTTTATAGAGATCTGTTCCATTCAAATGATATTCTCCCATAATGAAATCGTCCATATTCGTCTTAGTTTGCATCAAGGGCAAATAATGAATATTCTGAAAGCTTCTTGTGGTATCTAAACCTTGCCCTACCCAACTTGTATATTTTGGCATCTTTATATTATGATTGCTCTTTAAGTAGGCCAAAATACTAGGAGTAATATTAAAATGAGTAGAAATAGATGCTATCTCTGCTGTTCTCTTCAGCAAAGGGGAATACACAATTAATGGCACATGATATCTATCTATTTTTGTGCTCATCGGAATTTCTGGAATCCTGTGATCCCCAGTTATTAAAAATATGGTATTATCGTAATCTGCTCTTTTTTCGTATTCCGTAAAAAAGGTTTTCAAGGCATCATCGGCATATAAAATGGTAAGATATTGTTTTGTGTAATTTCTGTGCGATTCCTTTTCAGATTCGTTGAACCTTAATTCATCCATACGCTCTTCGAACATAGCAGTGTATTTTTCTGTTTCATCTATAAGAAATGGACTGTGCGTGGTAACTGTTAAAAGAACACTTAACTGAGGCTTTTCTTCTACTTCTTTTCTTGAATTAAGAAAATACCTATACAGTTCCTTGTCGTTATACCCCCATGTAAAACCATTGTTCGCAGGCAGTTTTTTGTAACCGGAAGGAAATGTTCTTTCATCATTTAATTCATCTATTTTATTCTCATTTAGGTACAGCGCCATATTATCAAATTGCGCATCACCACCATAGTAGAAAGAAGTGTTATAGCCATTGTATTTTAGCATATTTAATAAAGACAGTTGCTTTGGCATGTTATTCCCCATTCCTAAATATCCGTTCTCAGCAAATGGTAAGGAACCAAGTAGCGAAGGTAGTACCGCAAATGTTCTCCCTCCCTGACTTAAGAAATTTTTCCAGTACAACCCATCTTCGGCAAGATCACTTAAAAATGGAGTAAAATTACCTAGATATGCTCCTTCATTTGTAAATGCCCTACCTAATCCTTCAACAAGGATAATAACAATATTTGGAGCTTTTTCTTGAGGTGTAAAAAACGGAGTTAAAACATCCTCGGTTACTTCTTCATGTAAAAAAGGGAAATTTTCTTCATCAATAAAATTAAATGTGATACCCTCACTTAGCTTGTTGAAAAAGTCTCCTATATAATTATCGGCATAAATATCGGTTTCAAAAATCTCAGGGTTATAATAGGTGTAAGCACTACTGTAAAAATGATCTGATTTATTAGTCACCAAACTATTTGCATAATCTGATTCTAAATTAACCTTACCAACCACTTTATAGCCACTAAATGACATGAATAATAATGACAGAACAGGCAAGCCTATGGCTATATATAAATTAGGACGCACTTTCTTGGTGAAAAAATGTGTGGATACCAACACTATGCTAATTAATACTATAAAAACTAAAATTGAAGTAGCATTTAAACTACCAGAAGAACCTACTGTTTGTTTAATATCTTCTATGCTGTATCCAAAAAGATCGGCTCCCAGCATTACTAGAGCTGCATTAAAATAATTTAACAACAAAATTTGAATAACAAAAAAGAGAACCATTAACACCTGAAAACTGGTTCTTGCCAATCTTGGAGAAAGCAGGTAGATAGGTGCATATATTATATAAATTATAAGCACCCACTTTAACCAGAACAACAAATCTAAATAGCCACTCCAAAGCACCAAATTGAAAAATCCGGATGGTAAACCATTGGTAAATGAATTCAAGGTGATTTCAGCAATGCTAAAAATGAACATCAACACGAGCCAGATAAGTGAAAAACTTGCATAAGATCTAGTTGCATGTTCTAATCTTTCCCTGATTGAAAATTTATTTTTATTCTTAGCCATACTGAAAATTTAATATAGGTGATTTGAGGTATGCGGTATTTTTAAGCTATTCAAAAATAGAATTATTTTTGAATAGTCTTTGATACTTTCTATATATTCTAAAAATCTGAAGAACTGCATATTTGATTATTTCAATACTACTAAGTGTAATTATACTTTATGATGGTTTGCTAGAACTTTCAAAGACAAGAACAGAAAAATAATAACGAATATTTCTCGCTATAATTTAACATTTCCAAAACCTTCAACTATTTATTCCCGTAGATATAGTAGGAATAGCTATTTTTAAAGCATAGATTCAAAATTTGAGAACCAACCCATATAAAAACTCTTTCTTAGTTCGCAGCCTGTTGGTTGTGATGTCCGTAATGTATGTGGCGTCTCCTTTACATTCAGAATTCAATCTACTTTTACATAATTTATCTCATAAGCTTACTTCTGAAGTACAGCATTCTGATGAGCATCATGCTGGAAAATTATCAAATAAAGAAAAGCATCATCATAATGAAAGTCATCATCACGAATCTTTAACTTCAAAGCACGACAAACAAGCTAAACACCATCATAAAAAAGCAACGACGGAAACACATACCCACGAAATACTTTCCGTTTTCTATGCTTTTTTTAATACAGATACTTCACAAAATAATAATGCAAAGGATTTCATTGAAAATAAAGTAGATAAACATATTCTCTCTTTTAAAGCTGATCTTCCCTACTCGATTCAGCAGTATGAAAAGAAGAATTTGTGGTATTATTATTCCATAACACAAAGCTTGAAAATAGAAGTTATTATTCCCCCTCCGCAAACCACACACGCTTAAACATATTATTTTTTACTTCAACAGAAATAGATCATTTATGGATTTTATATTCATTTTATCAATCTTATTTTTTGCTGAGTAATCCTCTATTCCTGAAATTTATTGGGATTAGACACTAATGATATGTCCTCTTATACCCTAACCTCATCAAGCGATCTTATATAAGATCCTACAACCCAATTAATTCAAAAAATGAAATATTTAATATCAGCATTAATGATGCTTACTACCACTGTGCTAATTGCGCAAAAAATAGAAGGTGTCGTCGTTAATGCAAACAATCAACCCTTAGAATATGTGGGGATTTTTAATAAAATTTCCGGACAGCATAGCCATTCTGATGCTTCAGGTTCATTTAACCTATCTAAAAGTAACTTAAAGGACTCCGTATACTTTTCTAACCTCGGCTTTAAAACAAAACTCGTAATTATTTCGCCTGAGAATCTGAAGCTACCTTTAAAAATTGTAATGGAAGAGTCCAGTATATCTTTAGAGCAAATAGTTCTAGTTTCTGAGGTAAATGCACTTAGCAGATTAATGGAAATTGATATACAGACCAACCCCGTAAAATCATCTCAGGAAATTCTTAGAAAAGTACCCGGTTTAATCATAGGCCAACATGCAGGCGGTGGAAAAGCAGAACAAATATTTTTGCGTGGCTTTGATGTAGATCATGGAACCGATATCGCTATTAGTGTAGATGGAATGCCTGTAAATATGGTTTCCCATGCCCATGGACAAGGCTATGCAGATCTACATTTTGTAATTCCCGAAACCATAGAAAACTTAAATTTTGGGAAAGGACCTTATTATTCAGATAAAGGAAATTTTAATACTGCAGGCTATATAGATTTACAATTGAAAAAGAATTTGGATAAAAATTTAATTTCTTTGGAAGCTGGGCAATTCAACAGCAAGCGTTTAGTAAGCATGTTTAAGCTTGTGGAGTCCGGAAATAGCAACGCCTATGTGGCATCCGAATTATCCTTATCTGATGGTCCATTTAAATCTCCTCAGAATTTTAACCGAATAAATATCATGGGCCGATATAATTATAATTTAATTGGAGACCAGGAATTAACAGTTACCGCTTCTCATTTCCAAAGTAAGTGGGATGCATCCGGACAAATACCACAACGGGCGATAGACCAAGGTTTAACTGGACGATTTGGCGCGATAGACGATACTGAAGGTGGAAAAACAAGCAGATCTAACTTGCTTTTTAATCATTATAAAAGAATAGATGAAAATAGCAGTTTAAAATCCAAGGCATTTATATCTCAATATGATTTTGAACTCTACTCGAATTTCACTTTTTTTCTTGAGGATCCGGTAAATGGTGACCAAATTAAACAAAAAGAAAATCGCGTCCTTATGGGCGCAGAAAGTGTTTTTGAAAGAAAAAATATTGATTTGGGAAGTGACTATGAGTTTGAATATGCTTCAGGAATTGGGTTTCGCTATGATAATGTAGACGATGTAGAATTATCAAGCACATTAAATCGCAAAACAACTTTAAATCAAATCTCTTTTGGAGATATAGATGAGATAAATACTTATGCTTTTTTAAACACAAAGTTTAAATTGGGAAAGTGGACCTTTAATCCCGCCCTTAGATTAGACTATTTTAAATTCGATTATTTAAACGAGCTAACCAACACTTACGATAACCAAAGTGAATCTAAGTTCGCATTTAGTCCAAAATTCAATACGATCTATTCTGTTAATAGAAATTGGCAACTTTTTCTAAAGTCCGGGATAGGATTTCACTCCAACGATGCCAGAGTGGTTGTAGCAAACAATGGAAAATCTATACTGCCTGCTGCTTATGGAGTAGATTTTGGAACAATCCTCAAGCCTGTGGAAAAGTTAGCTGTTAATGCAGCACTTTGGAGTTTGTTTCTAGATCAGGAATTTGTGTATGTGGGAGATGCCGGAATTGTAGAGCCAAGCGGTAAAACAAAGCGATTAGGTGTAGAACTTGGAGCGCGTTATCAGGCCTTGGATTGGTTATATATTTATAGTGATGTTAACTACACATATGCAAGAAGTACAGAGCAAGCAAACGGGCAAGATTATATCCCTTTATCTCCAAGCCTTACTTCCTCTGGAGGGATTGTTGTAAATGAATTTAATGGCTTCTCTGGAGGTCTAACTTATAGATTTATAGATGACAGGCCTGCTAATGAAAATAACTCTATAATTGCTGAAGGCTATTTAGTTACAGATTTTAATATCATTTATAATTGGAAAAACTGGTCTTACGGAATTATTATAGAGAATCTATTTGATACCGAATGGAACGAAACTCAATTTGCAACGGAGAGCCGTTTATTTAATGAACCCAGCTCTGTAGAAGAAATACATTTTACTCCCGGAACCCCATTTTTTCTAAGAGGTAAAATTTCAGTTACATTTTAGTATAGCAACATTTCAAAAGTATATTCAAGGAAAAGCTCTGTAGTTATTACAGAGCTTTTCCTTTTTTCTTAAATATTTCTATGAGCGAATTACTGAAAAATATCAAAAAGTTCAATTTCAATAATATTACTATTGCATATTAATAGTATTACTATTATCTTTGAAATCTAAACTTTTGCTAATGCACAATTTGCTGAAAAATTTACAGATTAAAGTTCACGAAAAAACTTACGTAAAGGACCCGGAAACTTCAGACCTTGGGAAAAGAATCGTCCAAAATAGTATCAAATTGATAGATGAAATTGGTTTTGAAGCTTTCACTTTTAAAAAGCTTGGTACCAAAATTTCATCTAATGAAAGTTCTATCTATCGGTATTTCGAAAATAAACATAAGCTGTTGCTCTACCTCACTTCTTGGTATTGGGCATGGATGGAATATCAAATAGTTATCCACACCTTCAGTATTGCAAATCCTAAAGAGAAGTTGCAAAAGATTATAGAACTTATCACTGCGAAAACAGAGATGGATTCAGATTTTTCACATATCAATGAAAAATTACTCAATAAGATTGTCATTGGAGAATACTCGAAATCCTTTTTAACCAAAGAGGTAGATATAGAAAATAAGAAAGGTCTCTTTTCAATATATAAAAGACTTGTTTCTAGAATTAAGGAAGCTATTGTTGCTGTGAATCCGGAATACCTTTATCCTACTTCTTTAGCTAGTACACTAATAGAAGGCTCTTTACATCAACATTTTCTTTCAGATCATTTCCCTACACTTACAGATTGCGAAAATGATACTACACCAACGGAATTTTATTCCAATTTAATTTCCAACGTACTAAAAAAATAGACCCTATGAATAAGGAAATTACCCCTTGGCAGCGTTTTGTAAACCTGCTTAAACTTGATAAACGTGATATAAGACAAATTTTTTATTATGCCATCTTTTCCGGTCTTGTGGCACTTACGCTACCTTTAGGAATACAAGCTATAATTAACCTTATACAAGGTGCTCAGGTTTCTACATCGTGGATCGTTTTAGTCACTTTGGTAACTTTAGGTGTGGCCTTTCAAGGGATTTTACAATTAATGCAAATACGCATTCTTGAAAACATTCAGCAAAAAATTTTTACGAGATCTTCTTTCGAGTTTGCATATCGCTTTCCAAAGATAAAATGGAGTGATCTTCGAAACGATTATCCCCCAGAACTGGCTAACAGATTTTTTGATACGCTTACAGTACAAAAGGGATTATCTAAAATCTTACTGGATTTCCCATCAGCCATTCTTCAAATTTTATTTGGACTAATATTATTATCACTGTATCACCCTTTCTTTATAATATATGGACTCTTATTAGTAATTCTTGTTTATCTGGTATTCAATTTCACTGCACGCAAAGGTTTGGAAACTAGTCTTTATGAATCTAAAAGCAAATATGCTGTAGCTCACTGGTTACAAGAAATTGCCAGGTCTCTTACCAGTTTTAAACTTTCAGGTAGAAGTTCTTTGGCAATGGAACGCAATAATAAATTGACTGAAAAGTATTTAGAAGCACGGGAGAGCCATTTTAGAATTTTAATGTTACAATTTATTCAAATGGTAGGCTTTAAGGTTCTGGTAACTGCTGGTCTTCTTTTAATCGGTGGTTTATTAGTACTCAATCAAGAGATGAATATTGGTCAATTTGTTGCTGCAGAGATCATTATTATTCTTGTAATTAGCTCTGTAGAAAAATTAGTAACGGGTTTAGAGAGCTTCTACGATGTACTTACTTCACTAGAAAAAATAGGCCAAGTAGTAGATAAAAAACTAGAAGCACAGGACGGTATAGATCCATTTGAATTATATGAAACCGCAAAAATCTCATTAGAAAAAGTATCCTATTCAAAAGCTAATGGCGACTCTATTCTTAATGCACTAAATCTAGAAATTGAACCTACAGATAGATTGTTTATCGAAGGGCCATCCGGCTCTGGAAAAACTACGTTATTAAAAATGTTATCCGGTCTAATAGATCCTACTTCTGGAGCGATCTATGTTAATGATTTCAGCTTTAAAGGAATGCGTACTAATGCCTATAGATCTCAAGTAGGGCAGGTATTACCAGAGCAAATGCCTTTTGAAGGAACTATATTTGAAAACATCACCTTTGGTAATAAAGCCATCACTCCAGACACCGTTAACCGTATTGTTAAAGAAGTTGGTTTGCAGGAGTTTGTTCGAAAAATGCCTAATGGGATAGATAGCCCAATCTTCCCTCAAGGACAAAGAATTCCTCATACGGTATCTAAACGTATCCTACTTGCAAGAGCAATTGTTCATGATCCAAAAATATTAATTCTCAAAGATGCTTTGGAGCATTTTGAAGTTCAAGAAGCTAAAAGACTGATGGAATATTTGGCACATCCAGACCGTCCTTGGCTCCTCATAGCATCCGGAAAAAATGAAAATTGGAAAAAAGTTTGTAATAAACATTTAAGACTCAACAACGGTAGTTTCACATTATAACAAAAATTCCATGCTCAATATATCTTATAATCAATTAAATAAAAAGGTGAACCTCAGCGGGTATTCCGCATATACAAAAGCGCACCAAATAAGACATTTTAAATATTTCAATCAGTTTTTAGCTGCATTCGCTATTATTGGAATAATAATCTTATTTCTCCCTTGGACCCAAACGGTCTCAGGGACCGGTTTTGTAACCACACTAACACCAGAACAAAGACCGCAAACAATACAATCTCCAATACCTGGACGTATAGAACAATGGTATGTAAGAGAAGGAGATTATGTTGCAAAAGGAGACACTATTTTATTTATTTCAGAAATAAAAAACGAATACCAAGATCCTAGATTAGTTGAGCGTACCCAAAATCAGCGAGAAGCTAAAAGTAATGCCGTAGTATCTTATCAAGGAAAAGTACGTGCTCTAGAGAGCCAAATTAATGCCCTTGAAAATGAAAGAGCGCTAAAAACTCAACAAGTTCAAAATAAATTAAAACAAGCTCAATATAAAATAAAGAGTGACAGTATAGATCTTGTGGCAGCACAAACCAATAGAGATATTGCACAAAAGCAATATGTCCGTACCGTAACCCTACAGGAAGAAGGTTTAAAATCTACTGCAGATGTAGAAGATAAACGACTCAAATTTCAAGAGACTGAAGCAAAATTAATAGGTCAGGAAAACAAATTATTAGCAAGCAAAAATGAATTTATAAATGCCCGACTTGACATAAATAGAACCGCTGCGGAGTATGCTGAAAAAATAAGCAAAGCGCAAAGCGACAAGTTCACGGCAAGTTCGGCTCAATTTGATACTGAAGCGCAAGTATCAAAATTGGAAAATGCAACTGCTAATTACGAATTAAGAGATAAAATGCGATTTATCCTCGCCCCACAGAACGGGTATATAAATAAAGCTATTAAAGCAGGGATTGGAGAAACTTTTAAGGAAGGAGAAAAACTTGTTGGGATTATGCCTTCAGATTACGATCTGGCCATTGAAACCTTTGTATTACCTATAGACCTACCTTTAATACATGTTGGAGAAAACATTCGAGTTCAATTTGATGGTTGGCCTGCGATTGTATTTAGTGGATGGCCAGATGCATCTTTTGGTACCTATGGAGGGAAAGTTGTAGCTGTAGAAACTTTTATTAGTACTAACGGTAAATTTAGGGTTTTGGTGGCACCGGATGAAAATACAGAACAATGGCCTAAAAATGTGCGAGTAGGTTCTGGGGCACGAACAATCGCATTACTAAAAGATGTTCCAATATGGTATGAATTATGGCGAAAATTAAATGGTTTTCCTCAAGATTTCTACATACCAAAAAATGGAGATAATTCTAAAACAAAAATATAATGAGAAGTTTTAGAAAATTGGTATTCATATTTTTAGCGGTACTAACTCCAAGTATTATAATTGCTCAGGAACTTAATCAGATACTTACATTCGAAGAATATCTTGGTTATGTAAAAGAGCACCATCCATTAATGAAGCAAGCTGATTTAACCTTGAGCATTGGGGAAGCAAATTTGTTGCGTGCTCGCGGTGGTTTCGACCCAAAAATAGAGGTGGATTATGACCGTAAAAAATTTAAGAATACAGAGTATTACGATCTGCTTAATGCAACATTTAAAATTCCAACCTGGTATGGTATAGAATTCAAAGCAAATTTTGAAGAGAATTCCGGGCAGCTTCTTAATCCGAGTTTAAAAGTACCTGATGAAGGCTTATACAGTGCAGGAGTTTCATTTTCTCTCGCACAAGGATTGTTAACAAACGAACGTATGGCTAGTTTAAAGCAGGCCAAATTCTTTTTACAACAGTCGCAAGCAGATCGTGATTATTTAGTTAATGATATTCTATTTAATGCAAGTATAGCTTATTTTGAATGGCTGGAAGCCACAAATGAACTACAGATATATTCAACTTTTTTAGACAACGCGGAAGTTAGATTAAAAGCGATTACTAGAAGTGTTGAAGAAGGTGACAAAGCAGCTATAGATATTACCGAAGCTAGAATATTAGTACAAAATAGAAAGCTCGATTTGGAAATGTCTCAACTAAAAAAGAGAAAGGCAGAACTTAAGGTAAGTAACTATTTATGGATAAATAATATTCCTTTGGAGTTAGAGGAAAATGTTATTCCTGATTTTCCCAGCAATAATGTGCTGGAAAGGGTTTTAATTCTTGAAGGAATTACAAATACGGCTGAATTGGCAAATAGACACCCTAAAATTAGAAGCTTGAACGCAAAAATTGATGGTCTTCGAATAGATCGAAATCTCAAGCGGAATAGATTATTACCTAAGATTGATTTACAATATAATTTTCTGTCTCAGGATTATGAGCAGATAAGTAGTTTTAATCTAGAGAATTATAAAGCTTTCGTAAATGTGAGTTTTCCAATATTCCTTAGAAAAGAACGAGGCGATCTTCAACTAGCAAGCTATAAGATTGAAAACGCAGAATTCGATCAGGCTACTGCTGAATTAATTATCGCAAATAAAATTGCAGCAATAAATTTTGAAATTAATTCCCTAAAGGTTCAAAATCAGCTCATAAAAGAGATTGTGAAGGATTATGAGTTATTGGTAAATGGAGAAGAACGTAAATTTTTTCTGGGGGAAAGTTCCTTGTTCTTAATTAATTCCCGTGAACAGAAATTGATTGATGCTCAAATAAAAGAAAATTTACTTTTAATAAAACAGCTGAATGCTACTGCTAAATTATTTAATGCCTTAGGGGCTTCAGAGATTAGTTTAAATTAATTTTATTATTAAAGGTAGGAAATAAAAATACTTCCGAAATAACATAAACTATTGGTTAAAATTTGAATTCAAAAATTTCCTAATTAGTTAACCACACTATAAATGCTCCATCCAAAAATTAAAGTCCATAGAAAAGTTCGTAACCAATTTTTAGTTACAAGCTGACTCAATAATTTATCAGATATTAAACCCTTGGCAATTTTATTATGGATTGGCACAAACTGCAAAAAAGTAGATAACCAAACTGCAATAATAAAAGACAAACCTAAAAGTGTTTTATAATTTTGAAGTTGAAACACTTGGAAAATTGCCATAATCAACTGGCCGAACATTAATGGGATGACGATGAAAGAAATATTCGTTGTATAGCGCTTGTGCCATTTAATTAAATCCACTTTATTATAATATTCAAAGCTAGGATATACCACTAGCTGTATCATCCAAATTAATACAACTAAACCTGTATCAAAAAGTAATCGAATAGTAGCAATTTCCATTCTTGATTTTAAAGTTTAGCTAAAAAATTTTCGGCAATTTCAACATGATTTTGCCTTCTTTCAGCAGGCATTTTATCAAATGAAGAAACCAGAATTCCCAGTCTTGGATTTTGTTTAAAGAAATTTCGATACGTATCCATAAAACGCCAAAATAGCCCATCCCAGATCTCTTGCCACTCCCCATTTTTGTAGTTACTCATTTTCATAAGATAATTACTACCACTTATATATGGTTTTGTCGCCATTAAACCACCGTCTGCAAATTGACTCATACCGTACACATTTGGCACCATAACCCAATCGTAACTATCTATAAAAAGCTCCATAAACCATTTATAAACTTCATCGGGATCAATTTCACACAGCATCATAAAGTTGCCTAAAACCATCAAGCGCTCTATATGATGACAATAGCCGGTTTTAAGAATCTTTTTTATCGTTTGATCTATGGGATATATACCAGTAGTACCATCGTAAAAAGATTGCGGAATCTTTCTGGTAAAATTCCAATAATTACGAGTTCTCGCGTCGACGCCCCTACTCTCATACATCCCGCGAATAAATTCCCTCCAACCAATTATTTGGCGTACAAAACCCTCTACTGAATTTATTGGAATATCATTTTCCTTAGCATAATCAATACTTTGTTCAATAATATTTTCTGGAGAAATCAACCCCACATTCAGCATAGGTGTTAAAACGCTGTGATTTAATATAGAATGTTCTGCTACAATTGCATCTTCATAAGTTCCAAATTCCATGAAACGCTGCTCTAAGAATTGCTGAAACCATTTTTTACTTGCTTCAAAACTTGTTGGATATAAAGAGTATGCCGGCAGCTCTCCTATATTATCTGAAAAATTTGAAGAAACATACACTCTAGCCTCTGTATAAAATTCATCCACATCTGGATATTGGATCGCTGGTGGTGTTTTTCTTGCCGGATATTTCTTTCTGTTTTCATGATCGAAAGACCATTTTCCACCTGTCGGATTTCCATCCGGATCTATTAATAAACGCCGCTTTTTACGCTGATCTTTATAAAAATTTGTTTGATAATATTTCTTTTTATCACTTCTAAAAAAGGGCTGAAGATCCTCTTTTGTGTTTAAAAATAAGGGAGATTCAAGAACAGTTTTTTCAATATTACTATTTAAACAGCAAGTTTCGATACGTTTTTGAAGCCAGTTATCTACAGGATCGACATAGTGTATATGTGTAACATCTTTAGACTTTAAATATGGAATCAATTCACGGATATCAGAAATAAGTTGTGATGATTCTACATAATTAACTTCAATATTCTTTGAAGTTAAATACGCTTCATACTGCTTCATAGTAGCTCTATGATAGGCTATTTTCTGTTTATGAAAATTATAGTGTTTAAAGAAAAGAAATTCTTCAATGAGATATATGGGATATCCGTTATCTATAAGCGAAGAGTTCTCAAATAGCTGGTGCGGAAAAACTAAACTTATTGCCTTCATTTACGTTTTATTTTTTCTACAGCGCTCACTGCAATACTTCACTTCGTCCCAATTCTTTTCCCATTTCTTACGCCACGAAAATGATAACTGGCAAACCACGCATATTTTAGTAGGAAGATGCTGTTTCTTCATCGTCTAAAATTCAGGAACTTCATTAATACGCACATATGGATATCTGGCTATTTTCTTTAACTCGTAATAGCTATTTAAGCCAGAAATCCCCAGACTATTTGTTAGTTCCAAATCAATATCATCATTTACAAAGGACGCATCTGGCAGAACTAAATGTTCTATTTCACCAATTACCAAAACTGTCCCATTTAATCTAATATCTAGTGCTTCTTTAAACTTCATTCCTATTTTAAAATAGCTTTCCTTGACGAAAGGCGCCTTAAAATCTGTAATATATTCTTCAGTTAAATTACAACGTTCAAATTCTGAAAGCTTTTTATCAAATTTTCCGGAAGTGTAATGTGCATTTTTAACGAAACCGGGATGAATATGATTGATCGTGTAGTATTCATTTTCTTGAATATTTCTATACGTATCGCCAACCTCGGCAGTTTGAGGTCTGGATATAAATCCTAAAAGTGCGGGATCGCTTCCCAAATGAACAATAGAGCTAAAGATCGCAACATTGGTTTCCCCTGCATTAGAAATAGTTCCAATAAGATTAGCGGGTTTAATTCCAGTTACCGAATTGATGATCTTTAAACGAGAAACCCGGTCCATTGCTAATATATCCTCCTTCGTGTAATGCATATTTTTCTTTTGAATTTAAACTGACTTATTTTCAGTGAAAATGATTTCCTTTTTGCACTTCTTCCAATAAGCAAAAAATGAAGGAAAATACCCTCTAATAGAAAACATCCAATCTCTTTGAACATCGGTTCCCTGATAATGTCCATTCAAAGGGTGCTCTTTATAATAAATGCTTCCTAAGTTATAATACGCATTAAGCTCACTAAATTCTCCCACATATATTTGAATATTGTCAATGTTTTTAGATAGCTCAACAGTAAAATCTATTGTTTTTTGAGATACAGGGTATTTTTCAAAATGTGAGGGTTCCAGCAAAAGAATTCTATTTGCAGAGCGTCCTTTTTCCCAATATGGATCTAGATTATAAAAATTGTAGATAAGAGTGCGGTGATCGCTATTTATAAGTAAATCTGTTTTCTCTGGTAGCGGTGTTTTTAAATTTATTTCTTCTGAAGGAATAAGAATTTCAGGAATTGCTAAACCTTCAAAATCATCATAAGAAATATCTAGAAAAGTGTCTCTTTGATCGCTATAACAGAAGTTATTGATGTTCTCTTGATTGGCATAATATTTCTTGTTACTATTTGCACCCGCAACCCACTGCCAACTCAAGGCATTACTTGCCCAGTCTGCGTCTAACAAATGATAATACATCCACTTTGCCGGAGCTTTCCAATGGTTATGACCAATGTTACACGCAATAGATGCAATGTACATTCGTATGTGATTATGAAGATAACCGGTTTTATAAAATTGCTGAATAGCATTGTCAATTACCTCAATTCCGGTTTCGGAAGTACGAATTGCTTTGGACATTCCATTTGTTACTACAGGTTCTTGTGTGTGTTTTAAATCTTGATTAATTGCATCTCCTTTAGAAATCCAAACCTGCTGCGAATAATCTCGCCAAGCCAATTCTTGAATAAATTTTAAAATACGTCCTGTAGGAAAACGACGCTTCAACAATTCGAAATAAATAAATTTTGTAGAGATAACCCCTCGAGAGATATATGGGGATAAATAGCTTACTGCGCCATCCACGTAATTTCTAGTGGAGCCATATGCCACAGGATCTATCTTTGCTACTCTATCGAGAATTGCATCAATGTCTGTTGGGAAATTAGCTTTTCGGTTTATTTCAACATTCATTAACGCTTGCTTATTTTATTTCCGGAAATGGCTCTTTGCCTAGAACACTTAAAACGCGTGATATCATCGCTGCGTTTTTTTAAGTGTTTTGTGCTTACGCCACTATTTACGCGTTTCCTCCATCGCTTAAAGCTAGATTCCTTAAGATTACCACGCATTAACTTAATTACATCTTTCTCTGAAATTTCAAATTGAAATTCTATAGCTTCAAAAGGTGTTCTGTCTTCCCAAGCCATTTCTATAATTCGGTCTAATTGTCTTTCTGTAAATTCTTTTTCTTGAATGATTTCTAAACTACTTCTTCCCATATTTGATCTGCATTTAAACGAAAACTTCCAATTGAATTAAAATTGCACTGATTTGGAGCGATAAGAGATAAAAAAGTTTCCTCATTATCGCGCTTATACAAATAGTAAGTATCACCTATGATAGGCTCGAAAGAAAATTTTGCATTATATATAAGATTGTTATATTCAAATTCTTGCATTAAACGCTCATACTGTTCTTTGATTTCTTGATACCTCGTTTGAACTTTTTGATTTAGCTTATTGATGCTTCGATTCTTCCAGGCAATTGTATCTGTAACTGTGATTACGGGAGCACCCACATTTGTTGCATAAGGCTTTAGTGCAGCATCGTATTTTTCAGTTTCTAAATCAAAAACTACATTATCAGGTTTCTTTTTAGTGCTCATAGCTTACTTTAACACCTCCAATTTTTTCATTATTTCGTCCGCTTCATAGGCTTTTTGATCACTTAACTTTCTATTACTTGTAGAAAGCTCATGCGATTCTTTTAAAAGCTTTTCATATTGCTTATATAATTTATCTTTTTCTGATTCTTTTTTAAACAGTCCGAACATAGTTTTATAATTTAAATGAGGTAATCAATAATTATTTTTATAAAGATATGTAATGTTTAACTATAATTAAAAATAGTTAAACAAAATTACGAGAACTTTAGGAGTTTTGAAGAACTGAGTTTTTAAAACAGGGCTTAAGAATCACTAGAAAACCTTGCTGTTAATAATATATACTCAAGGAAAGCCCTGAACTTTCGTTCAAGACTTCTGTTAGTCGGGGTGGCAGTCCCGAAGCATCGGGAGCACCTGCGTTATCTATTCTTTTTTAAACAAAAAAAGCCCTGAACTTTCGTTCAAGGCTTCTTGTGGTCGGGGTGGCAGGATT
>NZ_AJLT01000013.1 GCF_000258765.1 Gillisia marina | reverse complement strand
TTTTCTATCCCTGCCGTACAAACCTCGGTGGCAAAAAAGATAACAAATTCCATACAAGAACGTTCAGATGTTGACGTTTCTGTTGGAAGAGTTAGTCTCTCTTATTTTGGAAATGTTAAATTGAATGAGGTTCTTGTAAAAGATCACCATGCAGATACGTTGCTTGATATACAGGAATTTAGAACTTCAATTCTTGGAGTTTCTAATTTGCTTGCAAACAATCCCAGTTTGGGAAGTTCTACTGCCGAAGGTTTTATATTTAAAATGAAACGCTATAAAGGGGAAGATTCAGATAACCTAAGTATTCTTCTTGATAAGCTGAAAACTGAGCCTACCGGAGAGCCTAAAAAACAATTCAAACTTAAGGTTCGGGATATTTTTATTTCTGAAGGCTACTATAGCTACGTAGATGAAAATATCACGTATCCAGAAGTTATAGTTTTGGATAAACTTGAATTACAGGCTGAATATCTTGAGGTAGTAGATCAAGATTTTACGGTGAGTATAAATTCTTTGCAAGCCGAAGAAGGACGTGGAATGGATATTCTTGACCTTCAAACAGATTTTTCTTATTCTCCTACAAAGATGGATCTGAAAGATTTCTTGTTAATTACACCATATTCCAGATTAGATGGTTCTATAGAAATGACCTATACTCTTCAAGATTTTTCAGATTTTCTAAATAAAGTTAAACTTAAAGCATCTTTTAAAGACTCTAACATTTCCACCAACGATCTAGTAAATTTTTATGCTCCTTTTGGCAGTAATCAGAATATACAGTTATCTACAGATTTAGAAGGAACGTTAAATGACTTCGATCTAAGAAATTTAGAGCTTAAGGGAATGGATAGAAGCCGAATTGATGGTTTTGTAAACTTAAAAGGAGCATTTTCTGAGGAGATGAATAACTTTGTGCTTACCGGAGATTTTAATGAGTTGGCTTCTAATTATTACGATTTAGTAAACCTTTTACCGAGTATCTTAAAAGAAAAACTACCAGTAACACTTCGTGAATTTGGTAATTTAAGACTTACAGGAAGAACAATCGTGACTAAGAATTCTTTAGATGCCGATGTTTTTATAGACACGCAGCTAGGGAGTGCAAAGGCAGATTTTGTAATGAATAATATAAGTAGCAGCAGGAATGTAAATTATAAAGGAAATCTGGTTTTTAATCAGTTTAATATAGGCCGACTTTTAGATAATAAAGATTTGGGGAAAACCAGTCTCAATCTTAATATAAATGGAAGTGGATTCACTCAAGAATCTTTAAATACCCAAATCCGCGGAAAAATATCCAGACTAAATTTTAAAAATTATACGTACTCGGATATCAGCATTTTGGGGAATGTAAGAAATTCGGTGTTTAATGGAAACTTCAATTCCAACGATCCGAATTTTAAATTGGAATTTAATGGACTGGTAGATATTTCGAAAAAAGTAAATGTTTACGATTTTCAAGCATCCATAGCCTACGCAGATTTAAATGAACTAAATCTGATTACTCGGGATAGCACTTCAATTTTGAAAGGAGATATTCTAATTAACATGCAAGGGAATACCTTGGATAATGTTGCAGGGAAAGTGTTGTTATTAAACACTTCCTATCAAAACCAGAACGACCTTTATTATTTTGATGACCTAGAAGTTAATTCCACTTTTGATGCGGAAGGTGTTAGAACGATTGCGGTTAATTCTCCGGATGTTATTAATGGTCAGGTTACTGGAAAATTTAAAGTTTCTGAAGTAGGTTCGTTAATAACAAATTCCATTGGTAGTATATATACCAATTATAGACCTAATGTAATTACAACCGATCAATATCTGGAATTTGATTTCGATATTTATAACAAGATCGTTGAAGTATTCTTTCCAGATGTCGCCTTAGCTCCAAACACCTTTATTCGAGGAAGAATAGAATCTGATGAATCTGAATTTAAGCTCACTTTTAAATCCCCAAAGATTGAAGCTTTTGGGAATATGATGAAGGATATTAATATTCAGGTAGATAATAACAACCCTATTTATAACACATTCGTAGAAGCAGATAGTGTTTCAACCAAATACTATGATTTTTCAGAGTTTAGCCTTATTAATGTGACCTTGCGAGATACGTTGTTTATTCGTTCAGAATTCCAGGGAGGAAAAAATAATAAGGACGTATTCAATCTTAACTTTTATCATACGATTAACGAACAGAATAAATCTGTAGTTGGAGTACAACGATCGGACGTGAAATTTAAAGACAATCTTTGGTTCTTAAATGAAAATAACAACCGAAGCAACAAAATTGTCTTCGACAATAAATTTAATGATGTAATGATAGATTCTTTGGTGTTGAGCCATAATCAGGAGTTCATTAGACTAAACGGGAATTTACGAGACAGTACGTATAAAGATTTTAAAATAGCTTTTGAAGATGTAGATGTCGGGAAGATCACCCCGGATATAGATAGTCTGGATTTTGCCGGAACTTTAAATGGAAAGCTGAATTTGCTTCAGGAAAAAGGAACTTATTACCCAAATACATCTTTAACTATCCAAGACCTTTCTGTGAATGATAATCTTTTGGGGAACTTAAAACTAGATGTAGAAGGAAAAGGTGATCTCTCTTTTTATAATATAGATGCCACCTTAACCAATAAAGGTTTTGAATCCTTGAATGCACAAGGAGGGATTAATGTGGGCAGCAATCCAACTATAGATCTGGATGTTAATCTTAGAAAATTTAATATGGCTGCTTTTAGCGCATTAGGAAGGGATGCCATAGATAATATTAGAGGATTTGCTTCTGGAGATGCAAAGGTGGGTGGCAATTATAAAAACCCTGATATTACCGGGAAACTTACTTTAGAAAAAGCCGGACTTCGAATACCTTATTTAAATGTAGATGTAGATTTCAAGGAAAATGCAACGGTGAATCTTACTCAGCAACAATTCAATTTCGATGAAATAGAAATCGTAGATACCAGATATAAAACTTCAGGAATTTTAGATGGAATCATTTCTCATAAGAATTTTAAGGAATGGTTTTTAGATTTGAGCGTAACCAGCGATAGATTGTTGGTTTTGGATACGGAAGCCACTGAAGATGCCTTATACTATGGAACGGCTTTTATAGATGGATTTGCAAGTATCAAAGGGCCGACAGATGAGTTGGTTATAGATGTAAATGCTTCTACGGCAAAAGGGACTATTTTTAAGATCCCATTAAATGATACCGAATCCATTGGGGATAACTCGTATATCCATTTTTTAAGTCCTGAAGAAAAAGCCTCACGTCTTGCTGGAATACCTATTCAAATTCAGGAAGTAAAAGGCTTAGAATTAAATTTCGATCTGGATATTACCAATGATGCCGAAGTGGAGGTGGTAGTAGATCAGACCAGTGGAAGTACCTTACGAGGTCGTGGAGCAGGAAACTTATTACTGGAGATTAACACCAATGGTAAGTTTAATATGTGGGGAGATTTCGTGGTATATCAAGGAGTGTATAATTTTAAATATGCCGGTCTTGTACAGAAGGTGTTCCAGGTGCGTTCCGGAAGTAGTATTAACTGGGATGGAAATCCTACCCAAGCACAACTAGACGTAAGTGCGGTGTATGAGGTAAATGCGAACCCTGCAGTATTATTGGAAAACCCATCAATTAATAGAAAAATACCTGTAGAAGTTGTTATTTTATTACAAGGACAAATTGCGCAACCCGATATCACATTTAATGTGGAATTTCCTAATGCAAGTTCGGTAGTGCGTTCAGAATTGGAATATAGAATTAGCGATCGTGCAAGCAGGGAATTACAGGCATTATTTTTAGTTACCCAAGGATCATTCTATAGTGAGTTTGCTATAGGTCAAAATGCTATTACCGGAAACCTTGTTGAAAGAGCTTCTTCTTTGGTGAATGATATTTTCGCCGATGAGGATGGTAAATTCCAGGTTGGAGTGAATTATGTGCAAGGAGATCGTACTCCAGACCAGCAAACAGTAGATAGATTCGGATTGACGCTCTCTACACAAATCACCAATAGAGTGCTTATAAATGGGCAAGTTGGAGTTCCTGTTGGTGGTGTAACAGAATCTATTATTGTGGGAGATGTAGAAATTGAATTTTTACTGAATGAGGATGGAAGCCTGCGAGCTAAGGTTTTTAATCGAGAAAATAATATTCAATTTATTGGAGAAGAAATTGGTTTTACACAAGGAATCGGACTTTCCTATTCTGTAGATTTTGATACTTTTAAAGAATTGATTAGAAAGATCATGAATAAAGAAATTGTAAAATCTGTTGAAGAAAAAGAGCAAGAAGAATCTGCTAAATCTTTGGCTCCGGATTATATAGTCTTTCCAAAACAATAAGGTCTCTGCACTAATTAATTATTTTTAGATAATACAGTTAATTTGTTCCGTTTTGTCTGTTCGAGCGCAGTCGAGAACTTTTTATTTAACAAGGAGGTTTCGACTATAGAATGTATTTAGTGAATTCAAAATGCTCAACTTGACATACCTATTACAAATTATAGTATTGATACAAACATAACTACTGACCTCTATAATTTTTCAGCAATCTCAATTAAATTTCATTCATATAAATACAAAGGCTTCAAGAATTTCGATAATACTTTGTAATTTTAAAATTCAAGATTGATTTTATGAATAAAACTATCAAGCGAATAGGAGTATTGACCTCTGGAGGGGATTCTCCGGGCATGAATGCTGCAATTAGAGCCGTTGCCAGAGCATGTGCCTATTATAAAGTTGAATGTGTTGGCTTTTACCGAGGATTTCAAGGAATGATTGATGGGGACTACGTGGCGATGGATGCCAGAAGTGTAAGAAATATTATTTCCAGAGGGGGCACCATATTGAAATCTGCAAGATCTAAAGAATTTCTCACTTCTGAAGGCAGAAAAAAAGCAGCGGATAGTTTAAAGGAAGCTAAAATTGATGCCATGATCTTAATTGGAGGAGATGGAACTTTTCGTGGAGGGAAGGTTTTTAGCGAGGAACATAACATCCCTGTTATAGGCGTTCCGGGTACTATAGATAACGACATTTTTGGAACTAATTACACGATAGGTTACGATACTGCCTTGAATACAGTGGTAGAGGCAATAGATAAGATTAGAGATACTGCCAGTTCTCATAACAGATTGTTTTTTGTAGAGGTTATGGGCAGGGATGCCGGTTTTATAGCATTGAATAGTGGCGTTGGAGCAGGAGCAGAGGAGATCCTGATTCCGGAGGAGGATCTGGGATTAGAACGATTATTAGCTTCTTTAGAGCGAAGTCGAAGATCTGGTAAAACATCTAGTATCGTGGTTGTTTCTGAAGGAGATAAAACCGGAAAAAATGTATTTGAATTAGCAGCCTATGTCACTGAAAACTTACCGGATTACGATTCGAAAGTAACAGTTTTAGGACATATTCAGCGTGGTGGAAGTCCCAGTTGTTTCGATAGAGTTTTGGCTAGTAGATTATGTGTAAAAGCAGTAGAACTTCTATTAGATGGAAAAAGAGATTTGATGGTAGGTCTTG
Source organism: Gillisia marina (assembly GCF_000258765.1). GTDB lineage: Bacteria > Bacteroidota > Bacteroidia > Flavobacteriales > Flavobacteriaceae > Gillisia > Gillisia marina. The sequence goes on along the minus strand of NZ_AJLT01000013.1, from coordinate 82,388 downwards.
TTAACAATCAAATAGAATCCTGTACGCTAGAGAGTGCTCTCAAAGAAAAGCATGATATTAATAAGGATCTATTAAGAATCTCCGATATTTTATCTACCTAATATTTGGCGGATACATAGAGTGAATAGATTTCGAAGTCACCAGAAATAACTCTTTTTTAAAGACGGCTTATTAAATTCAGTAAAGTGCAAAATCTTCAAGCTCCGATGCTTTTAAAAAAGATTATTTAGAAGCAATCACACTAATTTCAACATTTACAAATTTAGGAAGGTTTGCAACTTCTACAGTTTCTCTTGCAGGTGCAGTTTCTGCGTCGAAATAACGAGCATAGACTTCATTTATCTGTGCAAAATTATTCATATCACTTATAAAGATTGAAGACTTTAAAACATGTTCGAAAGTCATTCCGGCTTCGGTAAGAATTGCTTTTAAATTTTCCATCACTAATTCTGTTTCAGCTTGAATAGAATCTGTAATTAAATTTCCTGTTTTTGGATCAATAGCAATTTGCCCGGAGGTATAAAGCATATCTCCATTTAAAACTGCCTGATTGTAAGGCCCAATAGGAGCAGGAGCGTTGGAGGTATTGATTATTTTTTTCATAATAAATTTATTAATTACAAGCTTCTATCCGGTTCACGGCGCTTGTCGTATTTAATATCGCTTAGTACTGAAGATTTAATTCCGATAAAGAAATTCCAGGAACTTCTATCACTAAATGGTATCCAGTTAAAACTCATTCTCCAACTATCTAAATCTCGCTGAAATCTTAAAGTAGTATAGGTAAATCCTTGATCTTTAATATCGAAACCAGAAGAGCCACCTATCACCCATTTTGGAGCAATCTCTATATCTCCAGAAAACATTATAGAGTGGGAAGAAATCTCATTTTTCCGGGCATTATTACTATAGGTCATTGTATATGCAAGCCTTAGATCCCAAGGGATCTTGTAGTTATACCATTCATTTTTCTTTTTTATCTTCTTGCTTATCAAAAACATCATCTTCTTCGTTATAAATCTCTCCATCTATATTGGTAGATTTTCCAAACAAATCATCAGGTCGACCTCCATTTCTAAAGGTTTCATTATCGAGTTCATCCTTATTTTCACCATTTCCATCAAAATCTTTACTGGAAAGGGAATACCCAAAACTAACATTGGCTGAGGTCATTCTAAACAAACTCCCTCCATTATTAATATTTAGTTTATCAACTCTTCTATTATTATTGTCTAGCGCATAAATGTCCAGATTTGCTCCAAAATTTATATCTAATTTATTCTCTACAACTGGAATACTACCACGCATGCTTATTGGAGATAAACTTAGCGAATCGGCTGCTAAATTATAAGCGGTACTAACGCTAAAATTGTTCAATAATTTAATCTTTTTAGCTTCAGTGGCAGTACTATCTTTATCTCTTACTTTTACTTCCAAAGTATTACTTACAGACAATCCAATAGAACTAGAAAATCGCTGACCAGGTGCACCAAATAACGAGCCTTGAAATCTGGTATAATCTACGACTTGAACTCTAGTTGGGTCTAATTCATCTATTATCTCATACTGATCGTAATATTGGTCGAAGCCCGGATTAATATTGTAACTAATGGAAGGTCTCATTACATGACGAATGGCTTGAATCTTTTTATCGTCTCCAAAATTTTTCATACCATAAATAGTAGTTCCCATACTGGTACTAAAATTGTAGGTTCTAAAGGAATCGAAACCGTCTATGGTATCTATTTCTACAACTCGATTCTCCTGGTCATAAGAACGCTCAAAAGTCTTAAAGACCCAATTTTCCTGGTAATTAGCATTGGCGCTCACACTTAGGTAGTTCAATAGCTTAAAATTGGTAGAAATAGGAATGCTGTGCTGTGCACCAAAATTAGCATCTCTAAACATTTCCGGTTTTAGAAACAAAGAATCGAAGGTTTGAATTCTATTCTCTCCTCTAAAATTATATTGAAAATTAATATTCTCTATAAAGCCTTTTTTTTGCACCTAATTTTGGGGCTAAAGGATATATTCTTGAAACACTTCCTTGAACAGTAGGTAGTGTCATATTTATAGCTCCGGTATTACTGTTTTGGGTATGAGTAGCGGCCACACTTACATTTACCTGTGGTTCTCCCTGAAATGTCTTTGAGTATGATACTGACGAACTTAAAGTATTATTCAAAAAACTAGAGGAGTTAATTTGGTTGATGGATTCTTGGTAATATGTACTACTTCCTAAGTTTACAGAAGCAGAAAATCTAGAACTAGGACTGGACTTGGTATCTTGAGAGTGGCTCCACCTTAAATTATAAACAGAACTCTGTGAAAAATCCGGGAATCCACGCTCACTACTTAGTAAATTCTCGTATCTAAAACTTAAATTCCCACGGAACTTATAGCGCAAAGCATAACTGGATTCCAACCGTAAACCATAACTCCCATTGGTATAATAATCTCCCAGCGCTAATAAATCTACATAATCGCTAATTGCGAAATAATATCCTCCATTTTGTAAACTATATCCTCTGTTATTACTTTGTCCGAAAGACGGAATAATAAACCCGGAGGTTTCCTCTTCGGTTAAAGGGAAATATCCAAAAGGAAGCCCTAAAGGCGTGGGAACATCTGCGATATACATATTCACCAAGCCTGTTACAATTTTCTTTTTAGGTACAAATTTTATTCTTCTTGCATAAAAGTAATATTCTGGATCCTCTTCATTTTCAGAAGTGGTAAATCTTACATTTTGCATAAAATAAACCGAATCATTTTCTCTTTTAGTTACTTCTCCTTTAACCTTAAATGCACCTTCTTCAGTTTTGGAATTATAAACAAGTGCTTTTTTAGATTTAAAGTTGAATCTTATAGAGTCTGGCCTTACCGTATTTTGCGCTTGAGTAAAGATTGGAGTTTGGGAATAATTACCTAAAGAATCTGGGATTCCAAAAGCATAAACCTCGTTTTTTTTCGTTGTCCAAAATAATTAGCCCTGCCGTAATTACCATGTCACCGTAAGTAATTTGTGCCTGATCGTATAAATACATTCTATTTTCTCTCGGACTCAAACGCATATAATCCTCAGCTTTGTAAGCTACAACGTCTGTTAGTAAAGAAGATTTTTTCTTTAGAGTGTCCGTTTGTATTGCAGTTGGGTTTAATTTGGTGGTAGCAGTAGCGAGAGAATCAGAAACTGTTACTGTACTATCTCTCTGTGCATTAATGCGAACTTCCTCTTTTGTTTTTACTTCTTGTGCTTGAGATAATACTGGAAATATCAGCATTAAAACAATTGTAAAAAGAATATAAAGTGAGTTTGTCTGCAATGCTATATGTGCTATTTTTGTAAAGAGTGGCTTGCTTTTTGAATAGTCAAAATTACATATATTTTTTTTAGCTTCCTTTTGGGAATTTAAAAAAACTGATCATTAAAATAATTGCTCTAACACAATCGTTAACTTACATATGAAATCTAGTAGTCTTAAAGTTATAATCTTTTTATTTACAGGTATACTAATATCTGCTTCTACACCTAACAAAAACTACACCGAAAAATCCAAATTTGTGGTGGTGCTCGATGCCGGCCATGGTGGAAAAGATCCAGGCAATATGGGGAACGGTTATAAAGAGAAAGATATTGCCCTTAATGTTGTGCTTAGAATTGGAAAGGAACTAGAAAAGGACAGCAATATAAAAGTGGTCTACACTAGGGATACAGATGTGTTTATTCCCTTGGAAAAAAGAGGAAAAATAGCTAATGATGCGAAAGCAGATCTGTTTATATCAGTTCATTGTAATTCTCATAATTCTCAGGCTGAAGGAACCGAGACTTTTGTATTAGGAATTCATAGAAATTCAACAAATTTTGAAGTTGCCAAGCGAGAAAATTCCGTAATATTTCTTGAAGAAGACTATGAAGTAACCTACGAGGGTTTCGATCCTAACTCTCCAGAATCTGCTATAGGAATGACAATTATGCAAGAAGAGTATTTAGATCAGAGTATATTATTAGCAGATTTTGTTCAAAAAAAATTCACAAACGATTTAAAAAGAAAAAACCGTGGGGTAAAGCAGGCGGGATTAATTGTTCTCCACCAAACTTATATGCCAAGCGTTTTAGTAGAAATTGGTTTTCTAACTAATAACGAGGAGGGTAAATTTTTAAATGGTACCAGTGGTCAAAATAAAATGGCTGATGCTATTGTAGATGCGATTAAAGAATATAGTCACAGTATTAATCTTGGTGTATTAGATAATTTAGAAAAAAACACATCTGCCGAGATTACAATTAAGGAAAATAAGATCGAAGAATTTAAGGACAATTATGAAGGGATTACCTTTAAAGTACAATTAGCCGCTAGTTCTAAAAAATTAGAACCTAAATCTTCGAACTTTAAAGGTCTTACACCTGTTTTTAGAGAGAAAGAGGGGAAGTTGTATAAATATTACTTTGGTGCGACCTCTAGCTATTCTCAAATTCAAAGTTTACATGAAGAAGCAAAATCCAAGGGTTATAAAACCAGTTATCTGGTAGCTTTTAAGGATGGCAACAAGATTACAGTTAACAGCGCGTTAAAATCACAAGCCAAATAGCCGTACTTTCCTATATTTATTTCTAAATTTGTACATATCTAAAAAAAAATTACTTTTGAAATATAATAAAGAGGTTAAAACAGGTATCCTAGCAATTATAGCCATCGCAATATTAATTTTTGGTTATAGTTTTCTTAAAGGTAAAAATCTCTTAGACTCCAGCCGTAAATTTCACGCAGTATATGCAGATGTGGAGGGACTTTCTCCATCATCGGCAGTTACCATTAACGGACTTAAGGTTGGTCAGGTTAATAAAATAGACTTTTTAGATGGCACCGGAATTCTTTTGGTGACTTTTAGTGTGGATAGCGATTTTAAATTCTCAAGAAATAGTTTAGCTCAAATTTATGGTGGTGGTTTAATAGGAGGGAAGTCTCTTGCTATTGTACCGGATTATGAATCTAAACAAATGGCTAAAACGGGAGATACTCTACCAAGTGATATTGAAGAAGGTATTATGGAACTGGTTAATGAGCGTCTTACACCGCTTCAGGTAAAAGTTGAAAGGGTAATCGTAAGTGCCGATTCTTTGCTAACTGCGGTTAATCAAGTTTTAAATCCGGAGACTAGAAACAATATCGCAGCTACGTTCGATGATTTATCGGAAACAGTTAGATCTTTCAAAAATACAGCACAGTCTCTAAATGGAATTGTAGCAGGTAATTCTGAAAAATTAGATAGAACTTTTACTAATTTGGATGAGATGTCCGGGAATTTTAATAAGTTTTCAGATACCTTGGCTCAGGTGGATTTAAAAGGAATGACTCAGAATTTAGAAAATGTAATTGCAGATTTTGAGCAGCTATCAAGTAATTTAAACGATGGAAAAGGAACTGCTGGGAAGTTCTTGAATGATGATAAGGTTTATAACAACCTAGATAGAGCTACTAAGCAACTGGAACAGTTGCTTCAAGATTTAAAATTGAATCCTAAACGATATGTTCATTTCTCTTTATTCGGCAAAAAACCGGGATCATATCAAGCTCCAAAAGATTCTTTAAAATAGAATAACATATGCAACTTATTGCTCAAATTGCCTTTCTTATTGTCCTAGTGGCAGGCATCGCCTTTTTTTACATTTAATATTAGACGCGTAATTCGCAATATAAAATTAGGTAGAAAAGTAGACAGGTCTGATAATCCCGGAGAACGCTTTGCTAAAATGGCAAAAGTAGCAATGGGTCAGTCAAAAATGGTAAAAAGACCATTTTCCGGTTTTTTGCATATTATTGTATATCTAGGCTTTATCATTATTAATATTGAAGTTCTAGAGATTCTTATAGACGGTATTTTTGGTACTCACAGAATCCTTTCTTTTTTAGGCGCTGGATATAATTTTTTAATAGCCACTTTCGAAATTTTAGCTCTTCTAGTGCTTTTAGGTGTTATCATTTTCTGGTTGAGAAGAAATGTTACCAATATATATAGGTTTTTAGGGAACGAGCTGAAAGGTTGGCCTAAGAATGATGCCAACTATATTTTATATTTCGAAATGGTTTTAATGATTCTTTTCTTAACCATGAATGGAGCCGATTATCAATTGCAACTTAATGGTGCAGATCATTATGCACAAAATGCAGGAATCGCAGGTTCTTTTCCCATAAGTCAGTTTTTATTGCCTTGGTTTGAAGGTTTTAGCAATGCAACTCTTATAATAATTGAAAGAACCGCTTGGTGGTTACACATTGTTGGGATTCTAATATTTCTTAATTATTTATACTATTCCAAACATTTACATATTCTCTTAGCATTTCCAAACGTATATTTATCGAAGCTTACACCTCAGGGAGAGTTCGATAATCTTGAAGCGGTAACTAATGAGGTTAAGTTAATGATGGATCCGGATGCCGACCCTTATGCGATGCCTGCGGAAGGTGCCGAAGATGAAGTTCCTGAAAAATTTGGAGCTTCAGATGTGATGGATCTCAATCAAGTACAACTTTTAAACGCGTATACCTGTACAGAATGTGGTAGGTGTACTTCAGAATGTCCAGCAAACCAGACAGGTAAAAAATTATCTCCGCGAAAAATCATGATGGATACTCGCGACAGACTTGAAGAAGTTGGTAACATTATCAATAAAAAAGGAAGCTTCGAGGATGATGGAAAGCAATTACTTGATAATTATATTTTAAGGGAAGAGCTTTGGGCTTGTACTACTTGTAATGCATGTGTAGAGGCTTGTCCCATAGGGATAGATCCATTATCTATTATTCTAGATATGAGAAGATATTTGGTGATGGAGCAAAGTGCTGCACCATCAGATCTTGCAAATGCAATGACCAATATCGAAAATAATGGCGCTCCATGGCCTTATAATCAGATGGATAGATTGAATTGGGCTAAAGAAAATTAGATTGAACTGAAGCTTCAAGTAAAGTAAGATAAATTATTAAAGATTAGATTCTTATGTTTTTATAGGAATCACTAAAGTATAAAAGTTTTTAAAATGGCAGAAGCAATTAAAGTACCTACAATGGCAGAATATATGGCTCAAGGAAAAAAACCTGAGGTCTTATTTTGGGTGGGTTGTTCTGGAAGTTTTGATGATAGAGCTAAGAAGATTACTAAAGCTTTTGTGAAATTATTACATGAGGCTAAAGTAGATTTTGCAGTATTGGGAACTGAGGAAAGCTGTACCGGAGATCCTGCTAAAAGGGCAGGGAATGAATTTCTGTTTCAGATGCAAGCCGCAACTAATATTGAAGTGCTAAACGGGTATGAGATCAAGAAAGTAGTAACTGCTTGCCCTCACTGTTTTAATACTTTAAAGAATGAATATCCTGCTTTAGGAGGTAATTACGAGGTGATGCACCATACAACCTTTTTAAAATCTCTATTAGAAGAAGGAAGACTAAAAGTTGAAGGTGGTAAATTCAAAGGAAAACGTATTACTTTTCATGATCCTTGTTATTTAGGCCGCGCAAATAATGTATATGAAGCGCCAAGAGATCTTCTTAGAAAATTAGAAGTAGAGCTTGTAGAAATGCGTAAATGTAAAAGTAACGGACTTTGTTGTGGTGCTGGAGGTGGGCAAATGTTTAAAGAGCCGGAACCAGGAAATAAAGATGTAAATATCGAGCGTACCGAGCAGGCAATGGAAGTTAAACCTGAAATTATTGCAGCTGGATGTCCATTTTGTAACACGATGATGACAGATGGTGTAAAAGGTAAAAATCAGGAAGGTAAGATCGAGGTGATGGATGTTGCTGAAATGATTGCAAACGCTCACGATCTCTAATATTTCTGCATAGAATATTATTCGCAATAATTTAACTAATAAATTGGTGTTAACTTCATCATTTTAGTGGTACTATATTTGAAGCTATCCCTTTAAAAAAGTAGCTTTGTAAAAATATAACACCACAAAATATGCTTGTACCTTTTACCGAATTACCGGATTCTTCAAGAGTTTGGATATATCAGTCAAATAGATCGTTTTCAGATTTAGAACTTCAGGAAATTACTTCTAAATTAGAAGACTTTATTACGCAATGGACTGCACACGGAGCTAATCTTAAGGCTTCTTTCGAAATAAAATATAAACGTTTTATCACATTAGCTCTAGACCAGCAATTAAATGCTGCTACAGGTTGTTCTATTGATAGCTCTGTAAGGTTTATTCAGGATTTAGAACAGAAATACAATGTAGATCTTCTGGATAAAATGAATGTGAGTTATAAGCAAGGTGAGTTCGTGGCGTATAAAACCTTGACTGATTTCAGGAAAATGGCAAAGGAAAAAGCTGTTAGTAAGAACACTATTGTATTTAATAATTTGGTAACCAATAAAGGAGAATATTTATCAGATTGGGAAGTACCTGCATCAGACAGTTGGCATAATCGATTTTTAAATTAAATACCGAATGAGAATACCCCAATTTTATTCAGTTTTTTTAATCCTATTTTTCACCCTTAGTTGTTTCTCTCAAAATATTAATCCGCTTATTGCTGAAGATTATAAAGAGCAGAAAATATGGGTAGATAGTATTTATGAAAATATGACCGTACAGGAAAAAGTAGGTCAGTTGTTCATGGTAGATGTATTTTCCAATCAGAATGGGAAGAATATAGATAAAGTTCGTGAGCTAATAACAGAGTATCATATTGGTGGAATCATATTTTCAAAAGGCGGACCACAGCGCCAAGCAAAACTAAATAACGAATTTCAAGAGCTTTCTAAAACACCTTTACTTATTGGTATGGATGCAGAATGGGGTTTAGCAATGCGGTTAGATTCTACCTTCGCATTGCCTTGGAACATGACATTAGGAGCCATTCAGGACCTTAAACTAATAGAAGAGGCCGGGGCAGCTATTTCTCGTAATTCTAAAAGATTAGGGGTTCATATCAACTTCGCCCCGGTTGTAGATATAAATACAAATTCGCTAAACCCAATTATTGGAAATCGTTCTTTTGGAGAGGAAAAGATTAATGTTACCCTAAAGTCTGTTTCTTTTATGAGAGGGATGCACAAAGAGGGAATTCTTTCGAGTGCTAAGCACTTTCCCGGGCATGGAGATACTAAAAGAGATTCACATAAAACTTTACCAACAATATCATTTTCTAAAAGTAGATTGGATAGCATAGAATTATATCCGTTCAAAAAACTTATTGAAGAAGGAGTTTCCAGTATTATGGTTGCCCATTTAAATGTCCCTGGTTTGGAAACAGAAGAAACTATACCATCTTCTTTGTCGGCTACTATTGTAAATGATCTTCTGAAAAAAGAATTAAAATTTAACGGACTTATTTTTACAGATGCACTTAATATGAAAGGAGCATCGAATTACAAAAATCCAGGAGAAATTGACCTTGCAGCATTCATGGCGGGTAACGATATTTTATTGATTTCTGAAGATGTCCCTAAGGCTATCGATAAAATCACGGAAGCTTATAACGATGGGACTATTTCTGAAGTAAGGATGGCACATTCTGTTAGAAAGATTTTATTTGCGAAATATAAAGCTGGTTTGCATAACTATAAGCCAATTGATACTACGAATCTAATTTCAGAACTTAATACAGTTGAAGATTTAGCTCTTTATGATAAGCTTATAGAGAATGCGATCACGCTTATTAAGAACGATGTGGGCATTCTCCCGATAAAAGAGCTTGACACTAAAAAGATAGCCTATGTTCAACTAGGCGATGATGACGGTGCACCATTTTATCATCATTTATCTAAATATGTAAAGGTAGATTGGATTGAAGCTACTAAGTTGGATGAATTATTGGAAAAATTAAAAAATTATAATCAGGTGATCATTGGATATCATAAATCCAACGCCTCTCCATGGGCTAGATATGCCTTTTCTACGGAAGAATTAAGTTGGATTCATGAAATATCAAGAAATAACAATACTATTTTAGATGTATTTGCTAGACCGTATGCACTGATGGATCTCAATTCAAGCAGTAATATTGAAGGGATAGTAATGAGTTACCAAAATTCTGAAGCTGCTCAAAAGAAGTCTGCAGAAATTATCTTTGGTGCTTTGGGAGCAAAAGGAAGATTGCCGGTTAGTATTAGTGAAGAATTTCCTGCAGGAACAGGATATTACACTAAAAGTATAGACAGATTGTCTTACGGATATCCAGAAGCTGTAGGGATGAATTTTTATAAACTTCAAAAGATAGATTCTTTAATCAATTTAGCAATTTCAGAAGAAATGACTCCGGGATTACAATTAATTGTAGCCCGAAAAGGTAAGGTGATCTACGAAAGGAATGCAGGTTTTCATACCTATGAGAAAACCACCAAAGTAACCGACTCTTCAGTTTACGATCTTGCTTCTCTAACAAAGATCCTAGCGAGCTTACCCTTAATTATGGAACTTGAAGAAAAAGGCGACCTTAAGTTTAATTCCAAGCTTGGGGATTTAATGCCATTTTTTAAAGGTTCAAATAAGGCTAACATCAAATTGCAAGATATGCTGATGCATTACGCAAAGTTGAAACCTTGGATTCCATTTTATATTTCGACTTTAGATAAGGAAACAAAAGGCAGGTCGGTTAAATATTACCGAGAAGAACCTATGGATATTTACAATACTCAGGTTGCAAATGAAATGTTTATAAGAGACGATTTGCGAGATTCTATTATGGGAGTGATACGAGATAGTAAGTTGCAGCCCAAACAAGTATATAGATACAGTGATCTCCCGTTTTATATAATGAAATATTATATAGAAGATCATTACAAGACCTCCTTAAATTATTTAGTGAAAGAGCATTTCTATAAATCTTTGGGAGCAAATACCATTACATATTTGCCTTTAGCTAATATTGCTCCGGAGAGAATTGTACCAACAGAATATGATAAGCTTTGGAGAAAACAAGAAGTTTTAGGCTATGTGCACGACCAGGGAGCAGCTATGCAAGGTGGAATTGGTGGGCATGCCGGGTTGTTTAGTAATGCTACTGATGTTGCAAAAATTATGCAGTTGTATTTAAATGGAGGAACCTATGGTGGAAAAGAATATTTTAAACCGGAAACTTTAGATAAATTTAATACCTGTTATTATTGCGATCAAGACGTAAGGAGAGGTGTTGGTTTCGACAAACCTCAACTGGGGAAAGCGGGGCCTACCTGTGGTTGTGTTTCATTATCCAGTTTTGGCCATACAGGGTTTACCGGTACACTGGCTTGGGCAGATCCAGATAAAGAAATAGTCTATGTATTTTTATCTAATAGAACCTATCCAGATGTGAATAACCGAAAATTGATTAGAGAGGATATTCGAGAAAAAATACAAGAAGTTATATACGAATCTATAGATGATTAAATTATGAAAATAGGTATTGTTTGTTATCCCACATTTGGAGGGAGTGGAGTAGTGGCAACAGAGTTAGGTATGGAATTATCTAAGCGAGGTCATGAAATTCATTTTATAACATACAAACAACCTGTTAGATTGGAGCAACTAACCGGAAATATTAAATTTCATGAGGTTAATGTTCCGGAATATCCATTATTTCATTTTCAACCTTACGAATTAGCGCTCAGCAGTAAATTAGTGAATATGGTAAAGCTTCATAAAATTGAAGTTTTGCACGTGCACTATGCGATTCCACATGCGTATGCGGGATATATGGCTAAAAAAAATGTTAGAAGAAGAAGGAATATTCATTCCTATGGTAACCACGCTGCATGGTACGGATATTACTTTGGTTGGAAATCACCCTTTTTACAAACCAGCGGTTACTTTTAGTATTAATAATAGCGATGTTGTTACTTCCGTTTCTGAATCCTTAAAAGAAGACACGCTTAAACTTTTTAAGATTAAAAAGGAGATTGAAGTAGTGCCTAATTTTATTGATGTTGCCAAATTTAAAACTGGGTTTACAGATTGTCAGCGTACATTGATGGCAGATGAAGATGAAAAAATCATCTCTCATGTGAGTAATTTTAGGCCTGTTAAAAGAATTCTAGATATTATTAGAATTTATTATATCGTTCAAAAGACCATAAAATCTAAATTAATTTTGGTTGGGGAAGGTCCTGAAAGAGAAAAAGCCGAATATTTAGTTCAGGAATTAGGAATACAGGATAAAGTTGTATTTCTAGGGCAAAGTAATGAGGTAGATAAAATTTTATGTTTTTCAGATCTTTTCTTATTGCCTTCAGAAAAAGAGAGCTTTGGTCTAGCTGCCTTGGAGGCTATGGTAAATGGCGTACCAGTTATTTCTTCTAATAGCGGTGGTCTTCCGGAAGTTAATAAGGATGGAATTTCAGGCTTTTTAAGTGATGTTGGAGATATTGAAGAAATGGCTTCTAATGCTATAAAAATTCTAGAAAATAATACAACATTAGAAAAATTTAAGCTTAATGCCAGAGAGCAAGCAACAATATTTGATATCCACAAGATTGTGCCTATCTATGAGAAATTGTATGAGAAGGCAGTGATGGAAATAGAAAAGGCTGAATAGAATTTTAATTCCTTCAGCCTTTTTTATATATTTTTATGGAAACCTAGAATTGATATCTAAGTCCTAATGCGATATCCGGTGAAAAGTCATCTATTCTATCGTTATCGTTTATAAAACCTATTTCTGGTCTAAAGTCTAAAGAGATCAATAATGGAATATCAAAATTATATTCGATACCTATATCTCCCGCAAGAAATATAAATGTTTCATCTACATATCTATTTCTATCTTTAGAATCAATACTTCCAACACCTCCACCAGCGCCAACATACCAGTTAAATCCGCCTTCGATATTCCATACCCATTGGTATAATGCAGTTAATTTAAAAGAGTCATAATTATTTTTGTCGTTTCTTATACCAAGATCAAATTCTAATCTATTATTATCTCCACCTACTGCTCTTTGGTAGGAAACCTCCGCTCCATACCCATTTCCTCCACCAATACGCAATCCTAGCGCATTTTCAGATATAGTTTGTGCATTGGTAGCCAATGTTGCTCCCATTGCAAATAGTGTCATAAAGATTATTTTTTTCATGTTTTAATTTTTAAGGTTAATTCAGCAAATTTAAACGTTAAAATTGTTCTGAAATTGCTTCAAGTGCCAATGTATTGTTAATAATGATGAAAATGTTGTTAAGCAGTTCTAGGATTAATTTGTAATTTTAATGCAGCTATGAAAGAGAAATTATTAGAATTACAAAGCGCTCTCAAAGGGGAACTTTTGTTTGATGACCTACATAAAAGTTTATATGCCACTGATGCTTCAGTATATAGAGAAATTCCTTTAGCTGTTTGCACTCCAAAAAACAAAGATGATATTAAGATCCTGATAGGTTTTGCTACTCAAAATCATATCGGATTAATTCCTCGTACTGCCGGAACTTCCTTAGCGGGACAATGTGTGGGAAGTGGTATCGTGGTAGATGTTTCCAAACATTTTAATAAGATTTTAAAAGTAGACCTTAAAAAACGAACGGCCATTGTAGAACCCGGTGTTATTAGGGACGATCTAAACAGAGCCTTGGAGGAATATGGTTTGTTTTTCGGGCCAAACACTTCTACTTCTAATAGATGTATGATAGGAGGAATGGTTGGGAATAACTCTAGCGGAACTACTTCTATTAAATATGGAACTTCGCGCGACAAAACTCTTGGTTTAAAAATTATACTTAGCGATGGAAGTGAAGCAGATTTTCATGCGATTTCAAAAAAAGAATTTGACGGCCTTAATAAAGGAGCATCCTTAGAGTCTGAAATATATAAAAAACTGAACACCTTACTTTCTCCGTCTGCGGTTCAGGAAGAAATAAGAAAAGAATTTCCTTTAGAAACCATTCATAGAAGGAATACGGGATATGCACTAGACAGTTTAATTGATACCGAAGTTTTTTCTGAAAGTAATAAAGCTTTCAATTTATGTGAATTATTATCGGGTAGTGAAGGAACTTTGGCATTTACAACAGAGATCACCTTGCAACTCGATGTTTTGCCGCCAAAGTATACTGCGATGATTGCTGCACATTTTTCGAGTATAGAAAATTGTATGCTTGCGGTAGCTCCTGCCATGGAAAGTGATTTGTTTACTTGCGAAATGATGGACAAAGTAATTTTGGATTGTACGATTCAGAATTTAAAATATAAAGAGAACAGGTTTTTTATTGAAGGTGATCCCAAAGCGATTTTAATGCTTGAACTGAGATCTGAAAATCAAGAAGATTTGAATGATCAAATTCATATTTTATTAAATAGATTAGAAAAAACCAATCTCAGCTATGCGCTCCCTATTCTTTTAGACGAACAAATAGATAAAGCCTTGGAATTACGTAAAGCTGGTCTAGGTTTGCTAGGGAATATTATTGGAGATAAAAAAGCGGTGGCTTGTATAGAAGATACAGCCGTAGCTTTGCCGGATTTAGCCAATTATATTGCTGAATTCTCTCAGATAATGAAAAAGCATAAACAAGAAGCGGTGTATTATGCACATGCCGGTGCAGGAGAATTGCATTTAAGACCTATTCTTAATCTAAAGAAGGAAGAAGATGTAAAACTTTTTAGAGAGATCACAGAAGAGGTTGCTGTCTTGGTAAAAAAATACAGAGGTTCTATGAGTGGAGAACATGGTGATGGAAGATTGCGCGGGGAGTTTATTGAGTTGATGATTGGTGCTAAAAATTACAAATTGCTTGAGGAAGTAAAAGCTATTTTCGACCCTTACAATATTTTTAATCCGGGCAAGATCACCAATACTGTGCCCATGGATACTTTTTTGCGCTATGAAGTGGATAGAAAGGAACCGGAAATTGAAACCTTGATGGATTTCACTGATTCGCAAGGAATCTTAAGATTGGCCGAAAAATGTAATGGAAGTGGAGATTGCAGAAAATCTGTTGAAGCAGGAGGTACCATGTGTCCTAGCTATCGCGCTACTAAAAATGAAAAAGATAGTACGCGAGCGAGAGCAAATGCGTTGCGTGAATTCTTAACCAATTCAGAAAAACCTAACAAATTTGAACATGAAGAATTAAAGGAAGTGTTCGATTTGTGCATAAGTTGTAAGGGGTGTAAGAGTGAATGTCCTTCTAATGTGGATGTTGCCGCATTGAAAGCAGAATTTCAATACCAATATCAAAAATCCAAAGGAAAAACTTTAAGAAGCAAGGCCTTTGCCAATAATGCAAAGATGAATGGTTTTGCCTCCAAGGCCACCGGTATATCTAACTTTCTATTTACCAACACCTTAACTTCAGGAATTGTTAAAAAAGTGATGGGCGTAGCATCACAAAGAACCCTACCAAAGCTTTCTAAGCAAAGCGTTTGGGATTATTATATGAAAAACCAAACAGTTCTGAAAGATCCCATTAAGACTGTTTATTTATTTAATGATGAGTTCACTAATTATTTGGATGCGGAAATTGGAATTGATGCGTTCGAGCTCTTAACTAAATTAAATTATAAAGTAATTATCCTTAAGAATCCTGAAAGTGGTCGAAGTTATATTTCTAAAGGTTTTCTGGAGGAAGCTAAAGAAGTTGCGAATAAAAATATAGAACTTTTTACAGATTTAATTTCTGAAGAAACACCATTAATTGGAATAGAGCCATCAGCGATTTTAAGCTTTAGAGATGAATATCTCCGATTAGCTAATGATTCGGAAAAAGCCAAAAGACTATCTAGCAATTGCTTTTTAATCGAAGAGTTCTTAAAAAAAGAAATTGCTTTAGGGAATATAAAATCCAGTTCATTTACTTCAGAAGAGAAAGAGATAAAAATCCATACGCATTGCCATCAAAAGGCATTGTCTAACTCTGCATATACTTTTGATATTTTGAATCTTCCAGCCAATTATACAGTTCGAATTATTGCTTCTGGTTGTTGCGGTATGGCTGGATCTTTTGGATACGAGAAGGAGCATTATGAAATAAGTATGAATATTGGAGAGCAAAGTCTTTTTCCAGCGGTTAGAAAGTGCTCTTCAAAAACTATTATAGCAGCCAATGGAACTAGCTGTAGGCATCAGATCTTCGATGGGACTAAGAGAAATGCAAAGCATCCTGTCACGATTCTTAAAGATGCCCTTATTTAATCCTAATAAGCAGTTAAAATATGCATTGAGGCTCTTTAATACACTATATTTGCGCACTTTAACTTCTATTCGAATTACTTTGTAATTTCTAAAAACTTTTAGTAGTAGTTTTCAAAACTCACTAACCATAATTTTTTGATTTTTAACTTAATAAATAGTTCGAAGACTTTTTGATGTTGAATGAAAATAATGATTCCAATTTCTTCTCTATATTGGATGGCACTCTAAGTTGAAACTGGAAATAATGAAAAAAACTAAAATTTTAGTGGTTGATGATGATGCAATTACAAGGGCGCTGCTAAAAGAGGTTTTAGAATTAAAGGGGTATGAAGTTATTATATAGGAAAAACCCAATGAAACTGAAAAAATCATCTTGAATAATAATATAGATTTGTTAATATTAGATAAAATGAACTCTGAAATTGATGGCACAGAGGTTTGTCTGAGGGTTAGAAATAATGAACAAACTTCTAAAGTAAAGATCATGATGTTAACGGCGCTTCATAATGCAGAATCTAAATGCTTGGAGGCTGGAGCTGACGCATTTATGACGAAGCCTTTTGATATGAATTTACTATATAAAAACATTGATGCCATATTAAACTGATACTTCATTCATTCTACTTCCACAATTTTAGTATCCCTAAATTTTAATATGTCTTTAGATTTTTAAATCTGTAGTTAAAAAATTACATTTGTTAAAAATCAATTCATGGCAGGGAATTCCTTCGGAAAACTATTTAAACTTACCACTTTTGGAGAATCTCATGGTCTTGCTATTGGTGGAATTATAGATGGATGCCCCGCTGGAATTGAATTAGATTTGGATAAAATTCAGGAAGATTTGGATAAAAGGAAACCTGGACAGTCTGCAATCGTTACCCAGCGTAAAGAAGCGGATACTGTAGTTTTTCTTTCCGGAATTTTTGAAGGCGTTACTACTGGTACGCCCATTGGTTTTACTATTGAAAATGCAAACCAGAAATCAAAGGATTATTCTCATATAAAAGACACATTTAGGCCTTCTCATGCAGATTACACCTATTCAGAAAAATATGGAGTACGAGATTATAGAGGGGGAGGGCGGTCTTCAGCAAGAGAAACAGCATGCAGAGTTGTAGGCGGTGCTATTGCGAAACAAGTTATTAAGGATATTGAAATAGTAGCCTTCACTGCTTCCGTAGGGGAACTTAGACTAGAAAAAGAAGCTTCTCAACTAGATTTTAGTTTAATTGAATCTAATCCTGTGCGTTGCCCTGATCCTGTGACAGCAACCAAAATGGAAAATTATATCCGTGAGATCCGTTCTCAAGGAGATACTGTAGGAGGCACCGTGAAATGTATTATAAAAAATGTTCCAAAAGGGTTAGGAGAACCGGTTTTCGATAAGTTGCACGCCAAATTAGGTCAGGCAATGCTTTCTATTAATGCTGTAAAAGGTTTTGAAATAGGTAGTGGTTTTGAAGGCACGAAACAAAAAGGGAGCGAGCATAACGATCTTTTTAATCAAGATGGTTCAACAAAAACAAATTTAAGCGGAGGAATTCAAGGTGGGATTTCTAACGGAATGGATGTCTACTTTAACGTAGCTTTTAAACCTGTTGCAACAATTATGCAAAAACAGGAAACCTTAAATTCTGAAGGAGACTTAGTAGAAATGCAAGGAAAAGGTAGACATGATCCTTGTGTAGTTCCTAGAGCTATTCCAATTATAGAAGCAATGGCAGCCTTAGTATTGGCAGATTTTTGGCTTCAGAATAAAACATCAAAAATATAATTAAAGCAAGAATACAATGAAAAAATTAGCACTGCACTGGCAAATTTTATTAGGAATGTTCCTAGGGGTACTTTTCGCATTGGTACTAACCAACTTCAGTTGGGGGCCGGAATTTGTTGGGGATTGGATAAAACCTTTCGGAAACATTTTCATTAATGCCTTAAAGCTCATTGCAGTTCCGTTAATTCTTGCTTCATTGATAAAAGGAATTTCAGATCTTAAAGATATCTCTAAGCTCTCTCAAATGGGAACTAGAACGATTGTAACCTATATAATTACAACGGTAGTTGCTGTTTCCATAGGTCTTGGACTAGTAAATCTTATACAACCCGGAAGTGCGATAAGTGAAGAAACTAGGACAGATCTTATTACCAGTTATGAAACTGATGCTTCTGTTAGAATTGCAGATGCGCAAAGACAAAAAGAAGCGGGACCATTACAAGCGCTAGAAGATATAGTCCCTAGTAATATTTTTGGTGCTGCGAGCGATAATGGAAATATGCTACAAGTTATTTTCTTTGCCATATTCTTCGGAATCGGATTAATCCTAATTCCTGAAGCCGTGGGAAAACCTGTAAAGGACTTTTTCGATGGCTTTAATGAAGTCATTTTAAAAATGATTGATCTTATAATGCTCGCAGCTCCTTATGGGGTGTTTGCATTATTAGCGGCTTTAGTGGTAGAATCACCAAGCACAGATTTATTTGCAGCTTTAGCTATGTACGCTTTAACCGTATTAATTGGATTAGCATTAATGATAGGTTTCTATATTCTTATCGTATGGATATTCACTAAAAACAAGCCAGGATTCTTCTTAAACGGAATTGCACCGGCACAGTTATTAGCTTTTTCAACAAGTTCTAGTGCTGCTACTTTGCCTGTTACTATGGAACGAGTAGAAGAACACCTTGGAGTGCATAAGGAAGTAGCGAGTTTTGTATTACCAATTGGAGCTACTATAAATATGGATGGTACAAGTTTGTATCAAGCGGTAGCTGCGGTATTTATTGCACAAGCCTTTGGAATAGATCTTACGGTAGGAGCGCAATTAGGAATTATTGTAACGGCTACCTTGGCATCTATAGGATCTGCTGCGGTTCCAGGTGCCGGAATGGTGATGTTGGTAATAGTACTTGCTCAGGCAGGGATTCCTGAAGCTGGTTTAGCATTGATTTTTGCTATAGATAGACCTTTAGATATGTGTAGAACTACTGTTAATGTTACAGGAGATGCAGCTGTATCTATGATGGTTGCAAAATCTGTAGATAAATTAGGACCTCCAAATGTAAAAGATTGGGACGATAATTATGCACCGGTAAAGGAGAAGGAAATGGCTTAGAAACAGGAGCCTTTTAAAAATTATATTTTATTCTAAAGAGATCAGATTTTAAAAAATCTGATCTCTTTTTTTAATCTAAAAATTTAAGGTGTATTTTTCTTAATATCGTCACCCAGTCCCGAAAGCTTTTGGGATTAATTTAAGGTCTTGATTTGTTATTAGTTTATAGTGTTTTGGGATTCTGAAAAAAGTTCAGAATGACGTAGTATTTCAATTTTTAGACTTTAAATAGACGAACTCTTTTTTTAATCTAAAAATTTCGCCTTTAACTCCGGTGTAGGAATCATACAAGAATCTTTTTTTCCAAACCACCTATAGCGATTAGAAGCCACCAGATTATAAACTCCATCCCTAATAAAATTTGGAAGGTACAGGAAATGCCTCATTAAAGAATAACCTCCGGAAAGCTCTTTGGCTATTTTTAAGGCAGCAGTAGATTTTTCGTAATACACAACTCCAGGTTCTATCAAAATAATAGAATCCAGCACCTCGGGCTCGATACCTCTTTCTAAGACCATTTTTCTGCCTAGATCACTTTGTAAGGATGCAAACCGAAAAACATCCTTTTTATCATGTTCAATAACAAAATTGATAGCATTATTACAAAGATTACAAACACCATCAAAAAGAATGATTTTTTTATTTTTTGGTAAAACTGTCTCCATCTTATTTTTTTGTTTTTTGCAGGTTGCACCAATTCTAATTGTGCCAAATCTACATTTGTGGTGAACATGCCATAATTTACGATGGCTTTTCCTTTTTCAATTTTATCTATAGATCCAACAGCGCGACCATCTTCCATGCGCACTCTGTCTCCAATTTTTAAAGATACTTTCGGTTTATTCGCTTCTTTTTTCTGCTGAATCGCCTCTATTTTCTTTTCCTCCTTTTTGCGCTCTCTAATAACTTCAACTTTCTTTTCAGCTTCTTGTAATACCTTCTTTTCTTTAATTTTTTTTGACTTTGATTTCTTTTGAAGTTGCCTTTTTTCGTTTAGAATTTTCTATTTCAACAATCTTTAAAAACTCCCCAATAAGATCTTTCTTCTTTTTATTGTTGAAATATTTCTCGCTAAGATCATTAATCTTTTGCCCAAGATAAATCAAGCGCTGATTGCTATCATACAATTCTTGATAGCTTTCTAATTTCTGCTGAATCTTAGTATTAGTTTCTTCCAGTTTATCTTTTTGTTGAGAAGCCTTCAACTCTTTACTTTTTAAAGAATCTGTGGTTTTTTGAAGCTTGCTGCGCTCTCGTTGAAGATCTGCAATACTTTTATCGAATCGAATCTTCCCACGTTCCACTTTCTTTTTAGATCGGTTTATCAAGCTGTATGGAATTCCGTTTTTCTGAGCAACTTCGAAAGTGAAAGAACTTCCTGCTTCTCCAAGATGTAATTTAAAAAGAGGCTCCAAAGTTCCGGAATCGAACATCATATTGGCATTGCTCATATATGGCAATTCATTAGCCAGCATCTTTAAATTGGTATAATGCGTAGTTAAGATTCCAAAAGACTCTCGCTCATAAAATACTTCCAAAAAGGTTTCAGCTAAAGCACCACCCAATTCAGGATCACTTCCTGTTCCGAATTCATCGATAAGAAATAAGGTTTTATCATCACATTTCTTCAGAAAATAATTCATATTCTTTAAGCGATAACTATAAGTACTTAAATGATTTTCTATAGACTGGTTGTCCCCAATATCAGTCAGGATTTTATTGAATAGGCAAACCCGACTATACTCATGAACGGGAATTAAAATTCCGCTTTGCAGCATGATCTGAAGCAAGCCAACTGTTTTAAGCGTAATACTCTTTCCACCGGCATTTGGCCCGGAAATAACAATAATGCGTTTTTCCTTAGAGAGCTGAATGTTCTGAGGATAGGTCTTTTCGCCGGATTTTAAATTATTCCTGTAAAGCAGTGGGTGATAGGCATCTTTTATAAAAAGCTCCCGTTCCTTAGTGATCTTAGGTAATAAGCCATTTATTAAACGTGCGTATTTCGCTTTAGCCGCAATCACATCTATCTCGCTTAAAAGTTCCTGATACTCTTTTAATAATTCAATATAAGGGACCAAGAAAACGGTGAGCTCTTTTAAAATTCTATCTATTTCTTCCTTTTCTTCATACTCCAGATTATTTAATTCTCTGGTATGATTTAAAGTGGCTTCCGGCTGAATGTAAACGATACTCCCGGTTTTGGAATTACCTAAAATTCCACCTTTCACCTTTTTGCGATACATGGCCGAAACAGCTAACACCCGAATGTTATCTACTACACTTTCTTTTATTTCATCTAAATAGCCATAGCCACTATATTTTGAAAGTGCATTGGTAAAACTGGAATTTATCTGTCCTTTTACCAAATTCATCGCTCGGCGCGTGTTTAGCAATAGGGGAGAGGCATTATCTTTAACATCGCCAAATCTATCTATCACTTCATCTATCCTCTCGATTAGTGCTTTGGTGTATTCTACTTCTTCTGTAGTTTTATATAAACTTGGATAAAGCTCTTTAAACTTATTAAAAAATCGTAACTGATCGTTAACAGTTTTTGAGAGACTGGAAATCTTCCTAAAACCACTAATTTCTAAAACCGAATTTTCTATAGCTAAGAGTTTAATCTCTTTATGAACAGCATCAAAACCATGATTAGGGATTTTACTATCCTGCATATAAGAACTGACATATTCGTTGGTCTGATTAAGACCAAAAATAGTGTCGTTGTAAGAAGTATATGGAACAATTTCTAAAGCCTTTTCTATTCCCATTTGAGTGGTACACAACTCACTTATTTGTTTTCTAACACTAGGAAACTCTAGATCCTGAAGGCTTTTCGATGCAATTTTTATCATAGTAATTTTTCCCTAATTTTGGGTTTTACAAATTTACTTAAATTATAATGAAGCTTACTATCCATAACACTTGGAAAAAGATACTAAATGATGAATTTAATAAATCCTACTTTCAAGATTTAAAAAATTTTATTTCTGAAGAGTATGAAGCGAATACCTGTTACCCAAAACAGGATCATATTTTTGAAGCATTTAATAAAGCAACTTTCGATAAAGTTAAAGTGGTAATTATAGGGCAGGATCCCTATCATGGAGTTGGGCAGGCTAACGGATTATGTTTTTCAGTAAATAATGGAATTACCAATCCGCCCTCTTTAAAGAATATTTTTAAAGAGATAGATTCCGATCTTGAAGAAGTCCATGATAAAGAAAATGGGGATCTTGAAAAATGGGCTAATCAAGGAGTGCTATTATTAAATGCGGTATTAACTGTTAGAGCTGGCGAAGCAGGTTCTCATCAAAATAAAGGCTGGGAAAAATTTACAGATACTGTGATAAAAACACTTTCAGAAGAAAAAGATAATCTGGTATTTTTACTTTGGGGAGGCTATGCAAAAAAGAAAGGAAGAAAAATAGACACTGCTAAACATTTGGTTTTAACTAGCGGCCATCCTTCTCCCTTAAGTGCAAATAGAGGTTTTTGGTTTGGAAATAAACATTTTAGCCAAACCAATAATTATTTATTAAATAAAGGAAAAACTCCTATTAACTGGTAGTTTAGAATCTAAACCCAAGATTCACATTAAATTGTCCAACAACAACGGGAGAGTCATCACTGAATAAATTTCTTCCAATTCCGGTGCTTAGATCTAAGAAAAATCCTTGTTTAGATACAAATTTCCCACCTAAACCAAAGCCAAGAGCAAAATCTGTGTAATCTTTTTCTTCGGTATTATAGAAGAATTGACCATTTACAAATGTTTCTTCTGTACTTCTAAATTTCCCCGCGGAAATCATGGCAAGTCCATTCACATAAAAGCCCCACGCGCTGCGGTCTCCAAAGAAATGCTTATACTTTCCTGTTAATGAAAAATCTTTATTAAAAGCATCTCCAATATCTTCATTTTTTCTATCGAGCGCCAATACAAATGCTTCAACTGCCCAACTGGAATTTGGTGTCATAATGCGTTCGTAGGCAATATCCAAAGCACCAAAGGCTACTAAATTTAACGTTCCAATACTTAGTTCGTTTTTTGTAATATCCCTTTTATAAACCTCTTCTGATGAAGTTGTTTCTGTTTTGGTAGGATTTTCTTGGGAAAAGCTCAAAAATGAAGCAAGTAGGAACAGGGGGAAAAGTAATTGTTTTTTCATAAAGTCTTTTGGAATAAAAATGATTCTTAAAAGACTACAAATTATAAATTAATTTGGAAGCAGCGAGTTTTTCTGGAATTAAATTCAAGCTTAATAAATGGGTTTGAATATTTTCAATTTCTTCTGAAGTCAATTGAGATTCACTCCAAGATGTAATTTCTAACCACTCTTTAATATCTTCAAGTTTTTGATCGTATCGTTTAGCCAGCAATTCTTCGATTTCCGGAATCTCTTTAAAGCTGATCGTTTTGGTATTTATAACTTTCAGCATTTCCCGAACTGCATCTCGCTGATTTTCTAAAACATCTTCTCGAACCGCGATAACAAAACATGGCCAAGGAGTAGGACAGTCTCCAACTCTTCTAAAAACTCCTTTATCTACCAAAGGTTTTGTGGTAAAACGTTCCCACATGAAATATTGAGCAGTATCTTCGGAAAGGGCTTTTACGGCACCATCTATATCTCCAACAATTTCAAAATCTAAAGATTTAGTGTCCCATTGATGTTTTTCAGCATTTATATAAGCCATTAAATGAGATCCAGATCCCATTCTGGAAATGGCCGCTTTTGTATTTTTTAAATCTTCAACAGATTTATAAAATGAATTAGCAGCAACGTGAATTCCCCATATTAAAGGCGAATGCACATAGGTTTGAACTATTCTTGAAGGATTTCCCGCAATGATATCTTTAATGATGCCTTCTGTTAAAATAATGGCAACATCTATTTCCTTATTTCTTAACGCGGCATTCATAGCTCCAGTTCCACCGGGGAAACTAACCCACTCGATATGAAGATGGTCGTATTCAAAATCTCCTTCCTCTATGGCAAGATGCCATGGTAGATTAAAATGTTCTGGAACGCCACCAACTCTAAGTGTTCTCATCTCTAGCTATGTTTTTCTTTTAAATACTCGTAAATCTCATATTGCGAACGGATAGCTTTATCATTCTCTCCTTTTTCAATATAGCTATTCGATTCTTCTTCATCCTGAATTCTAGCTTTTACATTGTCGCTCAACTGGATTTGTAAAATCTCTTTAAATTCCTGAGCAATATCTTTATCAAAAATAGGTGTTATCACCTCAATTCTTCTATCTAAATTTCTTCCCATCCAATCTGCACTTCCAAAGAAAATTTGCTCATCCCCTCCATTTTCAAATAGGTAGATTCTTCCATGTTCTAAAAATCTATCGATGATACTGGTGATATAAATATTTTCGCTCATTCCTTTAACTCCAGGAATAAGACTTGTAAATCCGCGGATTAACAATCTAATTTTCACTCCGGCATTGCTTGCCTTGTAAAGAAGTTCGATCATTTCTTTGTCTTCCAGACTATTCATCTTTGCGGTTATAGAAGCACTTTTTCCTTCTTTTGCAAATTTTATTTCATTCAGAATTAATTTAGTGAAATTTCTGCGGGTAGAAAATGGTGAAATAAGTAAATGTTTTTCTCTAGGAACTATCAGTTTTCCATCTAAAACTTTAAAAACCCGATCCAATTCTTTCGTAACTCTTTTATCTGCTGTAAAAATTGCATGATCACAGTAGATCTTGGAAGTTTTGCTATTAAAATTTCCGGTTCCTATGTACGCATATCTTTTTGATTTTCCATTTTCAAGTCGTTTCACCAACATAATCTTGGAGTGTACTTTTATTTTAGGATAGCTATAAATTACATTCGCTCCTTTTTCTTCAAACTTTCTTCCCCAAACAATGTTATTTGCTTCATCGAATCGAGCTTTAGCTTCTACAAAAATGGTCACTTTAATGCCATTTTCAATAGCCTTCAAAAGGCTTGAAGTAAGCGCCGATTCATCTGCAACCCTGTATAAGGAAATCTTGATTTTCTCTGTATTAGGGTCTGAAGCTGCCTGTTCTAAAAATTTCTCAACATAATCAAACGACATAAATGGAAAATGTAACGACTGATCTTTTTTAGCGATAGCTTCAAAATAATTCTCGGTACTTTCTAAGATCTTATGTTTTAACGGCGCAAGTGCTTCAAAATGTAGTTTTGGATTGTTTGATGGATCTGGAAATGAAAAGAAATCACTAAAATTATGATATTGTCCGCCAGGCATCATATCTATTTTACCAAGATGTAAAAGTTTACGTAATTTTTTTTGAATTTCCTTCGGCATCTCAGCATCATACAATAAACGAGTTGGTTGACCGTCGGTTCTTTGAGCTAAGGATTGATAGATTTTTTCGGCTAAAATCCCATCGAATTCATCATCAATATATAATTCGGCATCTCTGGACATTTTAATTTCAAAAATCCCGGAAACAGTTTCTTTAGGGAACAACTGGGGAAGGATATTTCTAATGATATCATCCAGAAAAGTGATCGTATTGTTGTTGAACTGAACAAATCTTCCACAGTCTTTCGTGGGTATATTTACAATTCCCAACTTGTTTTCATCTTCAAAAGTAACCGCAAAATAAAGCACATTGTTTGTGAGGAAAAGATCCGACTCTTTGGAAAGGTCTATGATCTCCGGCTTTACAAATTCGGCTACACTATTTTTATAATAATCTCTGGCAGCACTATTTTGATCTTTATCAAAGTCTTTTGCTTCGATAAGGAAGACTCCATTTTCCGCAAGTTCTGGAATAATCTGATCATGAAATATCTCTCCAAACCTATGTTGTTGGAGTTTTACTTCTTCGAGAATTTCCTTGGTAAATTTATTAGGGCGCAGCGCAAGTTTTTTGCGAATGCTTTTTTCCACTTTCTTAATCTGCCTTAACTGGGAAACCCGAACTCTAAAGTATTCATCTAAATTAGAAGAAAAAATAGCTAAAAATTTAAGCCGTTCGTAAAGTGGATTTATTTTATCATCTGCCTCTTGTAATACTCGTTCATTAAAACTTAACCAATTAAGGTCACGGTGTCTTAAACGGGATTCTTTAGTAGTAGATGCTAGCATAGGGGATCATTATTTTTAACAAAAATACAAAGACTCCTATGCTCTCAACTTTAATGTTCTGTTAAATAACGTACTAAATAGCAGCTATTCTATCCAGTGCATTCACAATTAGTTTCTCTACTGTTTCTGTTGGATTTTTACTGAATTCCCCTGTTGCTCTATTGGCAACAATTGCGTTTAGGGATAAAGCGCGATGACCAAGAAGTTTGGATAATCCGTAGATTCCGGCGGTTTCCATCTCTAAATTAGTAATTTTCTTTCCTGAATGGTTGAAACTAGCCATATTGTCATTTAAACTAGGATTGCTTAGCGGCAACCTAAGAACTCTTCCCTGTGGCCCATAAAAACCGCAATTAGTAACAGTTGTTCCTTTAAAATAATTGGAATCATTAAAATGTGAAAGTAACTCTGAAGATGCATTTACTACATACGGAGATCCATGATCCTTAGAAAATTGTAAGTGATTTTTTAATGCTTCAGAAAAAACCTTATCCTGAATAGATTCACTTTTATAAAAATGCAACAACGAGTCGAAACCAACAGCGGTTTCAGAAGCTAGAAAAGAATCTATCGGAATATCAGATTGAATACTTCCGGAAGTTCCAATTCTAATAATATCTAAAGAGGTAAGCTTTTCTTTGACCTTTCGGGTTTCAAAATCTATGTTCACCAATGCATCTAGTTCGTTGAAAACGATATCTATATTATCGGTTCCAATTCCGGTAGAGATTACACTAATCCGTTTTCCTTTAAATGTTCCGGTTTGAGTATGAAATTCTCTTTTATGTACGGTATGCTCTATGTTATCGAAATGTTTCGTAACATGGCTAACCCTGTCTGGATCGCCTACCGTAATAACCGTGGTTGCAAGTTGTTTTGGTGATAAATTTAAGTGATATACGCTGCCATCTTCATTTAAGATAAACTCTGAAGGTTTTAAAGTCATTCTATAATTTTAAAATATTGTGTGATTCGGAGTCATATAAAAAATCATACATTTTAACTCCGCCAAATGAATCGTTGTTTTTTAGTTCTTGATAAAAATTGCGAGAACCCGCATAGGCTTCTTCTCCTTTTTTAGTAAAAATAATTCTATCACTATTTAGGGTATAGAATTGTTTTAATTTATTCAATAAGCGTTGGATTTGTCGCTCTCCATATCCATAATAGCCTTGATATTGAATAGAATAACCGAGTAACTGATTTAAACTGGTGATGTTATGTTCCTTAATTAAACTAAGAATATTCGCTTCAATAGTATTTAAACCTGTTTTGGAATTTGGGAATCGTTCAATATGCGTTCTAACACAACTGGAAAGATATTCAAAATTAGATTTTTGCTTTATCAGCGCTTTTAATTTCAACGGATTTTCTTCATTATAATATTGCCAGATCAAGTTTGCCATTTCTAAATCATCTTGATCTAAATGAATTTTCTGATCGAAGTGGTTTTTTAAATGCTTCAGCGACAATTGTGATAAAGGCTGAAATTCTTTCTCTCCTTTCAGCTTTTTACTGCAGACCAGATATACCGGTAAATCAACCTTATTTTCTAATAACTGGCTGATGGCTGCCAACATATTAAGGTGAGAAAAAAGATCGAACTCAAACCAAAGTATAATTTCATCGACATCTTTTATCGAGTCTAATTTGCGTAGTTCTTTAATAAATTTATCTCCATAATCTTCAGGATTAATTTGATAACTACTTTTAAGGAATGCTTTACGAATTTTAATGAACTCAGGAGTCCCAAGTTCGTACGTGGTAGGTCCTTCACAAAGCATTTCTCGCCAAATTATAATATCTCCCTGAATTCCGAGATCCAAAATATTTTGTGCAAGGATATTCCCATTTGCAATATGTAATTGTCTAGGCATACATAGAAGCTAAAAAATCGTTAGTATTAATTAATCATCCGCCAACTCGTTTTACGCGATACCCATCTTGTTTTAAAAACTCCATGACCTTATTTCTAACATCTCCTTGAATTATGATCTCGCCATCCTTTACAGATCCACCAACGCCACATTTCTTTTTCAAAGTTTTTCCAAGAGCATTAAGATCTTCCTCTTTTCCTTCAAAACCTTTAATAACCGTAACAATTTTGCCGCCACGTCCTTTGTTGCTGAAATGTGCTTCTAAATGCTGGTCTTTTGGTTCCGGAGTTTCAATATCATCTGAGTTGTCGGAATTTAATTCAAAATCGTTATCTGTAGAAAATACAAATCCGCCCAGATCCTCAAGACCTAACTTTTTCTTAGACATAACTTATTCTTTAATCAAACCTATTTCCACAAGACGCTGATGTAGAAATTCTCCTGCCGTGATATCTTCATGCTGCTTAGGATTGTTTTCATCTATACATTCTTCTAAACAATTTAAAGGCATTTCGCTTCTAGGGTGCATGAAAAAAGGAATAGAATATCTAGGCTTGCTCCATTGTTCTTTAGGCGGATTTATCACTTTGTGTATGGTAGATCGCAATTTATTATTGGTAAGTCTCTCTAACATATCACCTACATTTATTACCAATTCATCTTCTTCAGGGATTGCATCTATCCATTCTCCATCTTTTCTTAATACTTGAAGGCCTCCGGTAGAAGCTCCCATTAAAAGTGTGATTAAATTGATATCTCCATGAGCTCCGGCACGTTCTGCCCCTTTTGGCTCTTCTGTGATAGGAGGATAGTGGATAGGTCTTAAGATGCTATTTCCATTACTTGCCCAATGGTCAAAATAATGCTCATCTAAGCCAATATAAAGTGCTAAAGCACGTAATACATAAATTCCGGTTTTTTCCAGCATTCTATATGCTTCCATTCCGGTATGATTAAAATCTTTTAGTTCCTCAACAATTACATTTGGAGGATATTCTTCTATTAAATTGGCATCGGCTGTTGGTTCCTGTCCAAAATGCCAGAACTCCTTTAGATCTCCCTCTTTTTTGCCTTTTGCGTGTTCTTTCCCAAAAGAAATATAACCTCGTTGGCCTCCTAAGCCTTCAATCTCATAACTTCTTTTTGTCTCTTCTGGAAGGTCAAAAAATGATTTTACTTCTTTATATAACTCGTCTACTAACTCATCACTCAAAAAATGATTTTTTAGGGATACGAATCCAATCTCTTCATAGGCTTTACCTATTTCATCTACAAATTTTTGCTTACGCTTTGGATCTCCCGAAAGGAAATCTGCTAAATCTACACTTGGTATATTATTCATTGCCATTTTACGGTGTCTTTATCATAGTTTACAAACAAAGTTAAATAAAATTAACGGAGTATATATTTTTCTTTTCAATTATAAGGAACTCATAAAATTAATTACTTTTGAGTAACTAGAATTTTTTTATGAAACCAGCAACCACAGAGTTTACAACTATAAAATACCCAGACACCAAGCTTTCAGATTCCACTTTATTAAAATTATATCGTGGCATGCTAAAACCCAGACTAATAGAAGAAAAAATGCTTATTCTATTAAGGCAGGGAAGAATTTCTAAATGGTTTAGCGGAATTGGACAAGAAGCGATTTCTATCGGGGTAACCATGGCTATGCAGGAAGATGAATATATCTTGCCAATGCATAGAAATTTAGGTGTTTTTACTGCAAGAGAAATTCCGCTTTACAGATTATTCTCGCAATGGCAAGGAAAAGCAAATGGATTTACAAAAGGTAGAGACCGAAGTTTTCACTTTGGCACCCAGGAATACAAAATAGTAGGTATGATCTCTCACCTAGGACCGCAATTAGGAGTGGCAGATGGGATTGCATTGGCGCATAAACTCAAAAACGAGAATAAACTCACTGCAGTTTTTACCGGCGAAGGCGGAACCAGTGAAGGGGATTTCCATGAGGCTCTAAACATAGCTTCTGTTTGGGATCTACCGGTATTATTTTGTGTTGAAAACAATGGATACGGACTTTCCACTCCAACTACCGAGCAATATCGATGTAAAAACATCATGGATCGCGGTATTGGTTATGGTATGGAAGCACATCAAATAGATGGAAATAATATTCTAGAAGTGTTTACCAAAGTTTCAGAAATTGCTGAGAGTGTTCGGAAAAACCCAAGACCAGTATTATTGGAGTTCATCACTTTTAGAATGAGAGGGCATGAGGAGGCGAGTGGTACCAAATACGTTCCTCAAGATTGATGAATGAGTGGGCTGCCAAAGATCCAATTTCTAATTTTAAGGAGTTTCTTCAGGAAAAAAATATTCTTACTGAAGAAATCGATAATGAATATATAAATGAGATCAAGGTTGAAATTGATGAAAATCTACAACTTGCTTTTGAGGAAGAAGTAGTTATCTCTTCTACAAGTGAAGAGTTAAATGATGTGTATCAAGAATTTGAATTTCAGCACTTTGAAGAAAATTATGAAACTGAAAATATCCGATTTATCGATGCGATAGCCGAAGGTTTAAAACAATCTATGCAGAAGCATGAAGACCTCGTTTTGATGGGTCAAGATATCGCAGATTATGGCGGAGTATTTAAAATAACAGAAAACAGTTTAACAGATTTTGGTAAGGATAGAGTTCGAAATACTCCTATTTGTGAGTCTGGAATAGTGGCAACTGCGATGGGACTATCTATTAACGGAGTTAAATCTATGGTAGAGATGCAATTTGCAGATTTTGTGAGTTCAGGTTTCAACCCGATTGTAAATTACCTTGCTAAGATTCATTATAGATGGAATCAGCAAGCAGATGTTGTTATTAGAATGCCTTGTGGAGCAGGAGTACAAGCCGGACCTTTCCATAGCCAGACCAATGAAGCATGGTTTACGAAAACCCCTGGATTAAAAGTAGTGTATCCGGCATTTCCAAAAGATGCAAAAGGATTATTGAATACTGCTTTTAACGATCCTAATCCTGTCTTGTTTTTTGAACATAAAGCATTATATAGAAGTATACGCCAAGAAGTACCTACAAATTATTACACCATTCCGTTTGGAAAAGCAGCTTTCCTGCAGGAAGGGAATGAGGTGAGCATAGTTACTTATGGGGCAGCAGTTCATTGGGCGATGGAAGCCTTGTTAGAATTCCCGAATCTTAGTGTAGATTTAATAGATCTGAGAACATTACAGCCTTTAGATATAGAAACCGTTTTTAATTCTGTGAAGAAAACAGGAAGGGTACTTATTATAAATGAAGATTCTATCTTCGGAAGTATTGCATCGGATATTGCAGCGCAGATAGCAGAGGAGTGTTTTGAATATTTGGATGCGCCTATAAAGCGATTGGGAAGTATGGAAACACCTATTCCATTTACTAAAAATCTTGAAGATCAATACCTTCCAAAAAATCGTATTAATGAAAAATTAAAAGAATTAATGGCGTATTAGCAAAATATTAGCTTGAGGGGTTCATATTTAAGATTCCTTAACAATTTCCTTGTTAAATTATTAATAATCTTTTGTGAGATGACAAGTCGTAGAGTAATTTAGCTTCAACTAATCATTAAACTACTATTATGGTACGACTTATTGTTATTTTCCTGATAATTGCTCTTGTTGCCGCAATCTTCGGTTTCGGAGGAATTGCAGAAGGATCTGCAGACATTGCAAAAATTATCTTTTATATCTTTATTGTATTGCTTGTTATTTCTTTAATAAGCAGATTATTCAGAAGATAATTTAAGTACAACATATAAATCCAATCAGGTAAATAACTTTATCCGGTTGGATTTTTTCTAATCTTAAACCAAAAAAAAACCCTTATGAAAAAAATAATTTTTATACTAACCACAGCTCTTCTAATAGCTTCATGTGGACCAAGTAAAGTAGCCACCGAGGCGCGTAAAACCTTTAAAGGTGATTGGATGCTGAATACAGTAACATATCCGAATTCCCAAGGAACTTTTGATGTGACTTTATTTAATGATGCTTCCGCAGATTGTTTTAAAGGAAGTAGTTGGAGTTTTGTGTCTAACAACAATACAGGAACATATACTACTGCCGGTGCTAATTGTACTGCTGGAGAGCGTTACTTTGTGTGGTCTATAGATGATCAGAATTCAGCTATGAATAATTTTGACTTTTTGTTGAAACCAACAGATAGCAAATGGAATTCTACTACAGGAAATCAAGGATTCAGAATTAACTTAGTTTCCTTAACCGAAACTACGATGACTTGGGAACAAACTGTAACTCTGGAGGGATCTCCTTTTGTTATCAGAATGAATTTTACTAAACTTTAAAAAAATATAATTATGAGAATTGGAATTAATAAATTTATAGCTCTAGCTTTTTCTGCAACCTTATTGTTTGGTTGTGAGGCGACTAGAAATGCAAATAATACTCAAAAAGGTGCTGTTATTGGTGCCGGAAGTGGAGCTGTTATAGGTGGAGTTATAGGAAACAATGTAGGTAAAGGAAATAGTGCCTTAGGTGCTATTATTGGTGGTGTTGTAGGTGGCGCTGCTGGTGGATACATTGGAAATAGAATGGATAAACAAGCTAAACAAATAGAACAAGAAATTCCTGGAGCTGAAGTAGAAAGAGTAGGGGAAGGAATTAATGTGACATTTGATGAAGCAAGTGGTGTTTATTTTGATACTGAAAAATATAACATCAATGCTAAGTCTCAAGAAACCTTGAATAAATTAGCCGCTATATTCAAAGAGTATCCAAATACTAATGTTTTAGTTGAAGGACATACAGATAATACTGGTAGCGATAGTTACAACTTGACTTTGTCTAAAAACAGAGCGCAGGCGGTAACAAATTACATGGTTACTAACGGGCTTGATAAAGGAAGATTCGATACTAAATGGTATGGGGAAGCTCAGCCTAAGTATGATAATACAACTGCCGAAGGTAGATCTAAGAACCGTAGAGTAGAGCTTGCTATTGTAGCAAATGAAGAATTGAAGAAAGAAGCTGAAGAGGCTACTAAAGAGAACTAAGACAACTCACAAATTCATATTAAATCCCGGGCAATCCTCGGGATTTTTTTGTTTCCTTTTACTATCTTCAACAAGTGAAAAAGAAAACAATTGGGATAGTTGGTGGTGGTTTGGCCGGACTAGTTGCTGCAATCCATCTTTCTAGAAATAATTTAACAGTTACAGTATTCGAGAAAGATACCTATCCTAACCATAAGGTTTGTGGGGAATATATATCTCTTGAAATTATTCCTTATTTAGCACAGCTTGATATTCATTTATCAGATCTTAAGCCTGCAGCCATAACTAAGTTACACTACAGCGATGCATCGGGTAAAAGTGTAAATACCAAGTTACCATTAGGAGCTTTAGGGATTTCTCGTTACGCTTTAGACAATTTTTTATACCAAAAAGCAATTGCATCTGGAGTAAAATTCATTCAGGCATTGGTGACTGATATAAATTATAATCAAAATGAATTTGAATTAACAACCAGTAATAAGGAAACTTTTCAATTTCAAATAGTTTTAGGGGCTTATGGAAAACGTTCTTTATTAGATAAAAAATTAGATCGCGATTTTATAGATCAAAAATCCGGGTGGCTGGCAATCAAAGGGCATTATAAAAAAGAAGATTTTCCAGATGATGTGGTGATGCTTCATAATTTTAAAGGTGGGTATTGCGGATTATCTAAAACTGAAACCGGAGCAATCAATGTTTGTTATTTAGCTTCCTACAATAGTTTTAAACATCACAGAGACCCTATTAGCTTTAAAAATAAAGTTTTAATGCAGAATCCTCATTTAAAATCCTTCTTTCAAAATGCGACTCCTTTGTTTGAAAAAGATCTTAGCATAGCACAAATTTCTTTTGAAACGAAATCGAGTATTCAGAATCATATTTTAATGTTAGGAGATGCAGCTGGACTTATTCATCCTTATCCGGGAATGGAATGGCGATGGCAATTCATAGTGCCAAACTTGCTTCCGAAGCAATTCTAGATTATTACAAAAATAATGAGAATTCAAGAGAAGCTATGGAGATGGAATATCAGAAAAAATGGAAAGAACAATTTAGCTCCAGATTGCGGATGGGCCGATTATTACAAAGAGTTTTATTGAGTCCGGGACTTTCCAGTTTTGCACAAAAAATTATAAGTACTTTTCCCGTATTATTACCAAAAATCATTGCAAAAACCCACGGAAAACCAATAGTATGAGTTCTATAAATACCTCAAAGCGCAGTGAAGAAGCCGAGATCATGGACGATTTCGAATTAAAGGGTGAAGAATTAGAACAGACCTTAAACGATCTTGAGAAGATCAATAAATGGTTGGGTGGTAATAAAATCACTTTAGATGGAATCCAGTTGCTTTTAAAAGATATCCCGAAGGGAACCATTATTAGAATATCAGATGTAGGATGTGGGAGCGGTGCGGTACTTCGTGAAATAGCCAATTGGGGCAGGAATCAAAAATTTGATTTGGAACTTATTGGAATAGACGCCAATCCTTACGCTATTGAAATTGCACAAAGGAAATCAGATTATTATCCTGAAATTAAATTTGAAGCCTTAAATATTTTTAGTGAGGCTTATAAAAAGCAAGAATATGACATTGTGCTGTGTACATTAACGCTACATCATTTTAAAAATGAAGAGATTTTAGAATTGCTTACTATCTTTAAAAATCAGTCTCGGTTGGGGATAATAATTAACGATCTTCAACGAAGCAAGGTAGCGTATGTTTTATTTCAGGCTTTTTGCAGAATCTTTATCAATAACGAAATTGCAAGAAAAGACGGATTAACATCCATACTTCGAGGTTTTAAAAAGAAAGATCTCTGTGAATTATCAGAAAAAATATCGGCTCGAAAACATAAAATTCAATGGAAATGGGCATTCCGCTACCGTTGGATCTTATTAAAATAACCCCCTATGAGTGTAAGAATTATAGATGTAAAAAAAAGAACTTCCAAAATACTTTAGAAAAACTTCAGATATTATTCCGTTAGTGGAAGAATGGTTGGATGAAAAGGATGAGCGTTTTAAGCGAAAGATTACCAAAATATTTGAAGGTGCCGGTGTAGATAAACGTTATTCTATTATGGCACCGGAAGAGGTGTTTACTGCGACTTCTTTTGAAGAAAAAAACAACATTTATGTTCGGGAGGTCAAGAAATTAGGAAAGAACGTTTTAAAAGCAGCCTTAAAAGAGAATAAGTGGAAACCGGAATCTCTAGACTTCATTATCACAGTGAGTTGTACGGGAATAATGATTCCTTCTTTAGATGCCTATCTTATAAATGAATTAGAGTTAAATCAGAATATTACCCGACTTCCCGTTACAGAAATGGGATGTGCCGCCGGGATCTCAGGAATGATTTACGCGCATAAGTTTTTACAAGCCAATCCTGGAAAAAGAGCAGCCGTGGTTGC
This sequence comes from Gillisia marina, assembly GCF_000258765.1. Classification (GTDB taxonomy): domain Bacteria; phylum Bacteroidota; class Bacteroidia; order Flavobacteriales; family Flavobacteriaceae; genus Gillisia; species Gillisia marina. Next base: position 46,726 of record NZ_AJLT01000013.1, on the reverse strand, counting down.
TGTAGAAAGTCCAACTGCAACTTTTCAGTTAGAAGATTTTAGTATGGCGAATATGGTGAGTGCCGCTATTTTTGGAGATGGAGCGGCTTGTGTGCTGCTTTCTTCTGAAGAAAATGCAGTTGGACCCAAAATTATTGGCGATGAAATGTATCACTTTTTTGACGCCACCCATCTCATGGGCTTTCATCTAGCCAACTCCGGCTTGCAAATGATCTTAGATGAGAGCGTTCCAGAAACTATTTCGAATCATTTTCCTGAAATAATTTATCCTTTCTTAGAGAAGAATGGAAGTTCTATAGATAAAGTGGAACATCTTATTTTTCATCCCGGAGGAAGAAAGATTGTACAAACAGTGTCTGATCTTTTTGGTACCTTAGGGAAGAATATTGATGATACCCGCGAAGTACTTCGCCTATATGGGAATATGAGCAGTGTGACCGTGCTGTATGTTTTGGAAAGATTTCTTCAGAAAGAAATTCCAAAAGGAGAGCAGGGTTTACTTTTAAGTTTTGGACCTGGGTTTTCAGCACAACGAATTTTAATAGAATGGTAGCAGAATTTAAAGACCTCAATTACTGGGCACTGATCCTTGGAGGCAGTAGCGGACTTGGACTTGCAACAGCTAGAAAACTTGCCAAACACGGCATGAATATTATAATTATTCATAGGGATCGAAGGTCTGAAATTCCCGATATCGAAGAAGCTTTTGAGGATATTCGAAATTCAGGGGTGCGTCTGGAAAGTTTTAATGTGGATGCCGTTCAGAAAGAAAAACGAGGAGATCTTATTAAGGAAATTACAAATATTTTAGGAGAAGAAGGGAAGATAAGGACTTTGGTGCATAGTATTGCCAAAGGAAATTTGAAGCCAATGAGCGGAAATGGGCCATTTCTCGAGAATATAGATTTTCAAATCACTATTGATGCGATGGCCTTAAGTTTATACGATTGGACCGAAGCGGTGTATCAAGCAGGCTTATTTGCCAAAGATGCTCGGGTGGTTTCCTTTACCAGTGAAGGGAATAAGAAAGCTTGGGAGAACTATGCGGCTGTTTCTGCAGCGAAAGTTGTTCTGGAAGCCATTACCAGAAGTATGGCACTCGAATTTGCCAGATATGGAATCCGTGCGAATTGCATTCAGGCAGGTGTTACTGTTACCAGATCTTTTCAGATGATCCCGGGAAATGAGACTTTACGCATGCATGCGCTAAAACACAATCCTTTTAAGCGTCTCACTGTTCCAAACGATGTGGCTAATGTGGTATATCTTTTAAGTAAAGATGAAGCCAGCTGGATTACGGGAACAATTATTCCCGTAAATGGTGGGGAGCATCTTAAGTAATTAGGTATACCTGTATATAATCCAGCATGAAGCTAAACATTTCGTCACCCTGAACTTATTCAGGGTCTCCTCCTAATTTTTGTGAGATGCTGAAACTCCCGAATGCTCGGGACAACAAGACGTAAAACCTGAAACCTGAAACCTGAAATTTACAGCTATGCAATATCATAGAATAAAAGATAAATTCTTCAACGATTCTTTAAATTAAACATTAACTCTAATTTTAGTTCATTTAGTGAATTCAGCTACTATAATATCCAAACTTCCTTATAAAAAACCCTTTCTCTTTGTAGATGAAATTCTTCAGATAGATGAAGACGGCTGTACAGGGAGCTATACATTTCCAGAAGATTCTGATTTTTATAAAGGACATTTTAAAGATCATCCGGTAACTCCCGGAGTGATTCTTACAGAGTGTATGGCGCAGATTGGGTGGTATGTTTAGGAATTTTTCTTCTGAAAAATATTCAACATGAGAATTCTGAAACTACTGCAGATATTCAAATAGCGCTGAGTTCTACTCAGATAGATTTCTTTTTACCGATTGCTCCTGGGGAACAAGTGAAAGTGGTTTCAAAAAAAGAATATTTTAGATTCAACAAACTGAAATGTGCGGTTGAAATGTTTAGTGATAAGAATGAATTGGTTTGTAGAGGAACGATCGCCGGAATGATGAAGATGTAAAGTTTCAAGTTTAAGATTCAGAATTTATATTCAAGTTCTTTAGAATGTGAAGCATAGTAGAGATGTCAGGTTGAGCGAAGTCGAAACCTCCTTTTTTAGCTAAAAGTTCTCAACTTTATTTTATCCTGAGAGTAGTCGAAAGGCTTGAATAGACAAAACTTTATGGTTAAAAGGTGAAATGTAAAAGATTTCGAAATAATTAATAATGAATAAAAGAGTCGTAATTACAGGTTTGGGAATTTGTGCTCCCAATGGGGTAAGTATTCCTGAATTTGAAGAATCTCTGAGGTCTGGAAAGAGCGGAATCACTTTTCATCCTCAACTTAAAGACCTGAATTTTAGTTGCCAGATAGGAGGGAAGCCGGAAATTTCTGAAGCCAAGAAAAGTGAATATTTTACACCTTTACAACTACGCGGACTTAATAGTAGCGGGATAGTTTACGGAGTGATTTCCGGGACTGATGCTTGGAAAGATGCCGGTCTTGAAATCTCAGAGAAAGATTCACCAGATTGGGATAGCGGAATTATCTTCGGAACCGGGATCTTAGGAGTCGATAAATTTAGAGAAGCCATACATTTAATAGATGCCGGAAAAACTAGACGTTTAGGCAGTACTAGCGTGATCCAAACTATGGCGAGCGGGATAAGTGCCTATTTAGGAGGTATTTTGGGCTGTGGAAATCAGGTAACCACCAATTCCTCTGCTTGTACTACAGGTACTGAAGCCCTTTTAATGGGCTATGAGCGTATTAAAGCCGGAAAAGCAACCAGAATGTTAGTAGGAAGCTGTAGCGATCATGGGCCTTATGTATGGGGCGGATTCGATGCCATGCGGATTTTACCCGGAAATTATAACGAAGACCCAGAAAGTGCATCTAGACCAATGAGTGCAGGTGCCTCCGGATTTGTTCCGGGAAGTGGAGCAGGAGCCTTAGTTTTGGAAGATCTGGAGTCGGCATTAGAGCGAGGAGCGAAAATTTATGCCGAAGTTCTGGGAGGGGAAGTAAATAGTGGCGGACAAAGAGGAGAGGGAAGTATGACTGCGGCCAATAACGAAGCGGTGCAGCGTTGCATAACGGGAGCTCTAATAAATTCCAACATATCAGCTTCAGATGTAGATGTGATAAATGGGCATTTAACAGCAACTAGTAAAGATTCTGTTGAAATTGAGAATTGGGTGAAAGCATTGGATCTTAAAAATGATTTTCCTTATATCAACTCCCTTAAAGGGATGACTGGACATTGCTTAAGTGCTTCCGGAAGTATAGAATGTGTAGCCAGTGTTTTGGAAATAGCAAAAGGCTTTGTTTTCCCAAACATTAATTGTGAAGCAGTACATCCCGAGATCTTAGCTTTGATTCCTGAAGAGCGTGTTCCACGAAAAATGATTGAAAAACCTATTAGTATATTAGCAAAAGCGAGTTTTGGTTTTGGAGATGTGAATGCGGTAGTGATCTTTAAGAAATATGGTTGATTTTAGGTTTCAAATTTCAGGTTTTGGACTCCCTTTTATTGAGATGCTGAAACAAGTTCAGCATGACGAAGATTATTTAAAAGATCAGTTTAAATTTTAAGATATCAATAAAGTTCACAATTAGTTTTTTTTACCATTGAATATTATATTAGCTACATGACAGAAAAAGTAATTTTAGAAAAAATAAAAAACATCGTTACTCCTTATGTTCAGCGTAAGGAAGGATTGGAAAATTTCGATGAAAAAACCGATTTTCTAACCGATCTCAAAATAAATTCTGCCAATCTGGTGGATGTGATTTTAGATGTAGAAGATGAGTTTAATATTGAAATAGATAATACCTCGATGGAAGGGATGCTGACGGCCGGTGACGCGAAGAGAATTATTTTAATTAAAATGGAGAATTGATTGGGAACGATATCATAGATCTTAACATTCCAATCTCTTCAAATTGGAACAGTTCCCGATATTTAAATAAATTATATTCTTTAGCAGAGCAAGCTGTTATTTTTAAGGCTGAGAATCCAAAAATTTGGCTTCAACTATGCTGGTCTTTAAAAGAAGCTGCATATAAGGCACATCAGCGTAGATTCAATTTACCGAGAACTTACAATCCGCTGGATTTTCAATGTGAAATATTTTCAGAAGAAAAAGAAAGCATTCAAGGAATTGTGAGAATAGATAGTCATGTTTATTTCACAATTTCGAAGATCACAGCAACTAACATCCACAGTACGGCAACTTCAGAAAAAAATCAAAGCACTTTTTTTAAAGTTTTTGAAGGGGAAAGTAATCTAAAACGCAAATTAATTACTGAATATTCCTTACTTTTAAAAGAGCATAAAACTAATTTTAGAATTCAGAAGAACATACATGGAATTCCCTTTTTATATGTTGCTAATAAAAAATTAGAGCACTCATTTTCCCTCTCCCATCACGGGAAATATTCAGCATACGCATTTGCGTTAATGAAGTGCTAAATGCTCGTTAAACAATATTAAAGAGGATTGGCGTAGTTGCAGCCCTTTGTAACTTGAATTATAATTTAAAATTAAAACCCTTATGAAGACAGTAGATAAAATGGAAGTGTTGCACAGCCAAACAGCTGAATTTATTGCACAAGGAGAAATCGGGAAATTTTTAAAATTGATTCCCGATACTTTTATTATAAAAGGAAGCGAACAAGAAAATGGATTTAACCAAGGATATGCTATTAGACATATAAATAGAAAAGATATCCTTCTAATAGACGTTGTAGAAAAGGAAACCTTAAAAGCTGTAAAGCAGCTCGTAGCAGATGGATATACCATAAAAGGAATAATTCTTAGTAATTCTTCGGTTTATAAAAATGCGTACGCCGATTTAAAAACGGTTTCTGAAGATGCAGGAGGAGCACCTATTTATGCACATCCAAGAAATTCTATTAACGACACTACCTATAAACCAAAAAATATCACGGCAAAACCTGAAATTGTAAAACATTTTGGATTGAAGATATATGATCTTCCTGGAAATGGAGGAGGTTCTATTTTGATTTATTCAGATATTAATGATGGGATGTTATTTACAGGCGAAGATGCGATAGGTTCTAGTTATGACGTTGAAGAAAACACATTTTCAAGACCAACCATGGAAAGCAAGAATTCTGAATTTGGATTGGCCGAAAGTTGGGCGCCTTTGATGAAGACTTTAGTTACTTATTTCCATTACATGGAAAACCAGCATTCAATTTAGAAGATGGACAACAAACAGATATTTTAAATAAACTTAGTAGAATTCAGTCATAGACTGAAGAAATAATTTTAAAAGGGACTATTCCCGAAGTTTTTTCGCACTGATCACAATTTTAGTTTTCGTATTATTTGAAAAGTAAAATTCCGTTTAGTGGCAGAAATTACTTCTCGAGTAGTCTTTTTTTTATTTTTACTGATTTTCATCTTCCATTTCCTCCTTCTTTTCTTTGGCTTCTTCTTTAGCCTCTTTTGCTTCGTCTTCAGCCTTTTCTACCATTGGATGATCTTTTACTCCAAAACCAACTATTAATATTACATTAGAAATCGTTTCATAAAGCATAGTAACTATGGCTACAAAACCACCTCCTAAAATTGAAGCCATTCCCAGACTCACATAATAAATTGTAGAAAACCAAGTGCTTGGAACTTCTTCGCTTTCTGTTATAGGTAAATTCAGCATTAAAAAAGTAATTACCGAAACTATAATAAGAATAGTTACAAATTTTGCGATAGTTAATACATGGCTATAATGCACTTTTGTTAATCTTGAATTAGATCCTGTACTCAAACTTAGCAAAGGCAACATTAGAGCCAGAATAGTAGAAGATCCTAGGATTACCGTATTACAAAGCATATTGATTCCCGCAAGAGATGTAGATAGCAATTCTTTGGCTTTATATCCTGAAACCTCTCCTAAAATATATGTTCCTATTCCCATAATCATTGTGGAAACCACACCGCCAACAATCGCTCGTTTTACAATAACATTCATAGTTCTAATTATAAATTTAATTTGCCAAATTATACGCTCTCAGAGTTTGTATCTTAGTATATACAAAGCTATAAGATATTGTTAAATAGAAGCTAATATTCATGTGAAATCGATATTTTATATGGTAAATTCTATACAATGGAAAATCTAAACGTTACTCAAAAGCTCATTAAATCTCATCTTCTGAAGGGAGAAATGATTCCCGGAAAAGAAATTGGAATTAAAATAGATCAGGCGCTTTTACAAGATGCAACAGGAACTTTAGTGCAATTAGAATTAGAGGCTATGAGCCTAAAAAAAAGCAAAGACTGAAGTTGCGGTGCAATATGTAGATCATAATCTTTTACAAACAGATTTTAAAAATGCCGATGATCATTTATTCCTTCTTTCTGCTGCACAGAGATTCGGATTATGGTACAGTAGGCCCGGAAATGGGGTTAGTCATCCAGTGCATATGGAACGCTTTGGAAAACCGGGAAAAACATTGGTAGGATCAGACAGTCATAGCTGTGCTGCAGGATCACTAGGGATGTTGGCAATAGGTACAGGAGGATTAGATGTGGCTGCAGCTATAGCGGGACAACCATATTTTGTGAAAATGCCAAAAATTTGGGGTATTAAGCTTTCCGGAAAATTACCTGATTGGGTAAGTGCTAAAGATGTGATCTTAGAAATGCTACGTCGGCATGATGTAAAAGGCGGGGTTGGAAAGATCATTGAATATTACGGAGATGGTCTAAAACAACTAAGCGCTATGGATAGGCATGTAATTGCAAACATGGGAGCAGAATTAGGAGCAACTACTACCGTATTTCCAAGTGATAATGAAACAAAACGCTTTTTAAAATCTCAAGATAGGGAAGAGGATTGGAGCGAACTTGTAGCCGATGAAAATTGCGAATATGATCTTCATGAAGAAATAGTACTAGACGATCTTGTACCACTAATTGCTTTACCCACCAGTCCGGGAAATGTTGTACCTGTGAGCGAGGTGGCCGGGAAGAAAATTAGTCAGGTAGTTTTAGGTTCTTCTGCAAATCCCGGGTTACGGGATTTTTGGATGGCAAGTGCTATTGTGAAAGATAAAACTGTACATAGTGATGTTTCTTTTGATGTGAATCCAACCTCCAGGCAGATCATTCAGAATATGATAGATAATAAAGCTTTTGGAAATCTTATTAAAGCAGGAGCCAGGTTTCATCAATCCGGGTGTATGGGTTGTATAGGAATGGGGCAAGCTCCGGCATCAGATACTATTAGCCTGAGAACTATGCCTAGGAATTTTCCAAGTAGGTCCGGAACAGAAGACGATCAAGTGCATTTATGTAGCCCTGAAACTGCAGCAGCTTCGGCCTTAACAGGTAAGATCACAGACCCTAGGGATTTGGAAAAGTTATATAATATGACATATCCAAAATATATTCAACCGGAAATGGAAATCATCAATAAAGATATGTTGGTTGCTCCCTTAGAAGATGGCTCTAAAATAGAGTTGCTGAAAGGGCCAAACATTAAAAGTTTGCCACATATAGATCATTTGCAGGAAAACTATACGGTCCCTGTACTTCTAAAAATGGGGGATAATGTTTCTACAGATGAGATCTTGAAAGCAGGAGCAGAGGTGCTTCCTTTTAGGAGTAATTTACCGGAAATCAGTAAATATTCCTTCACGGTGATCGATGATACTTTTTATGACAGGGCGATGCAAGCCAAAAACGAACATGGTGGACATATTGTAGTTGCAAAAGAAAATTACGCTCAAGGTTCTAGTAGGGAACATGCTGCCTTAGCTCCCAAATACCTGGGACAGGTTGCTGTTTTAGCAAAAAGCTACGCAAGAATCGCCTGGCAAAACCTGGTGAATTTCGGAATTTTACCCTTAGAATTTATAGATATAGCCGATTATGATAAGATAGCACAAGGGGATATGGTTACACTTAAAAATCTTCCGAATAGTGTTTCAGAAAAAAACACCATTCCGGTAATCATAAAAAAAAGAAAATGGGGAAGTTCTGGAAATTTCTACCAAGCATAGCTTAAGTGAGAGACAGATCCATATTTTATTGAAAGGTGGAATAATCAATGAGTTTAAAGAACAATTGGAAGAACGAGAGTTAGGAAATAGTTCTAAAAACTAGTAACCAATATTATGCTAAATTATCTAGGAAAGACATTAACATGAATTTTTCGACTTCTAGTAATTGAGTCTAAAGTAGAAGCTACCTTTTTTGAGTTAGAAAGTTCTCGACTTTGGTTTGACATGAAGGAAGTAGAGGTGTACGGAGGGGCGAATTGAAAAGTCTTCAAAATAAAAGAAGCCTGAAAAAGGATTTTTAATCCGTCAAGCTGAACTTGTTTCAGCTTCTAAGTTTAATTTAGATCCTGAAACGAGTTCAGGATGACGTGAAAATCACTTTTCAGACTTATCTATATTCAATCCCTTAGGATCAAAAAATAATTATTTAATGTGTCTTCAATTGTGCTTTACGCTTAGAAAGTTGTCTGTCCAGATCTCTTACTGTTTCAGCGATAGCAGCTTCAAAAGAATCCTCATCAGATTCAGCAAAGATTTGTACTCCCGGTGTTCCTAATTTTATATTGCAAATAAATCCTTTTGGTGCTTCTCCATCCTGTTTTTTAAAGAAAACATCGGCACTAACAATCCAGTCGTATTTATTTTCTAATTTATCTAGTTTTTTCTGAGTTAATTCTTCTAAACGTTCACTTTTAGAAAGTTGAACAAATTGAAATATAGCTTCCATATAATTATATTTTTAGGGTTTATATTTTAACTAAGAAACCTAATTTTCTATAGTTTTACAAACAAATCTTCTAGAATTGGCAAAGAATTATGATTGCAATTTTCAGGTTAACTGAAATTAAAATTTCTAGTTATTTACATGTTTTTTTCAAGATTATTTGTACTCTGAATAAATACCTGTGTTATAATAGGTTCCTTCTGTTGAATTTCATTTCGAATACTTTGCATAGTATTTTCAGCATCTAGCAATTCCATAGAATCTACCATATCTACTTCTATTACTAAAAGTATACTATCCGGTCCAAAATGCATAGTTTGCGGCAACGTCCAATCTTTTACACTTGGATGGTCTTTCATGATCTTTTCTACCGCTGCAATCACTTCCGGAGTAGCGCTTTCTCCCAATAGAAGTCCTTTACTTTCTTTAGCTAAAAAGGTAGCTACAATTAATAGTAACACCCCAATACAAACCGAAGCAGCTCCGTCTATATACGGGTTTTGAAGCTGTTGAGATAAATATACTCCCAATAAAGCGATACTTAAACCTAAAACTGCAGCAGCATCTTCTATTATTACCGCAAAGGTGGCGGCATCTTTACTCTGAACGATATTTCTGATTAAGTTCCCTGAGGCTGCTCTAGATTTATTGAATGCTCTTAAAGCCAAATACAAGGCCGTACCTTCAAAAACTAGTGCTGCAATTAAAACACCATAGTTCCAAGTGGGATCTTCGATTACATGCGGATCTTGTAGCGCATGAATACCTTCATAAATTGCGAATCCACCCCCTAAAGCAAAAATGAGAATACTAACTACAAAACTCCAGAAGTAGACCTCTTTTCCGTAGCCAAAAGGGTGCATTTCATCTGGTTCCTGTTTAGATCTTTTGATACCTAAGAGAAGTAAAAGTCCATTTCCGGTATCTACCAAAGAGTGAATTCCTTCGGCTAACATGGCGGAGCTTCCCGTAAAGAAAGCTGCCATAAATTTTCCTATTGCAATTAAAGAGTTTGCGCCAATTGCGCCGTAGATAGCGATCTTAGAATTACCCGCCATAAAGCTTATATTTTAGTGATTGGATTAGTAGCCGGGAAATTACAATATTTAGTGCAGAAGTAGGGAAGAGGTAACTTTTTTTAAAGAATTTTTAGGAGAATGTTCTTCAACTTTAGCCTATCAATTTTACTTTTTAAAAAAGAAATGATTTATCTAAACTATTAAAAATGAGAATATTGTGTTGTATATTTATAGAAGCCTGTGATATATTTTTGATTCTTCAAAATTTATAGCTGCAAGCAATTAAAAATCGAAAATCATGAAAACACTAGTATGTTTTTTATTATTCATTTTTCTAGGCAGCATAAGTGTAGCTCAAAAAATGGAAAAAATTAAAGGAGATAAGGAAGTAATTTCTGTCACTAATTCTATAGACGAGGAATTTAGTACCTTAGAAATCAACGATAATGTGAAAGTTACGATTGCTCAAAGTAACAAGAACAGTTATGTACTTACCACCGATCAAAACCTTGCGGAAGTAGTGAGCTTTGATGTGCAAAATGGGGTTTTAAAAATTCATACAACCGCTAAAATTACCGGAAGTAAAAAATTAGAGGTTTTTTTAAGTGTGAAAGGAATCTCGAGTATTATTTTAAATGATGATGCTGAGCTGGAAACTCAAGGAACTTTAGAATCCGATATTTTTAGTTTTACAGGGAATCAATCTACAAAGTTCGATTTGGATATAGAGTCTAGAAATGCAAATATCATCTTAACAAAGAATTCCGGTGGGAAAATAGATCTGAAATCTAAGGATGTCACTGTGAATATTAGTGATAGATCAGATTTAAAAGGAAAAATGGATGCAGATAATTTGTCGGCTCAATTATCCAAGTCGGCACAAATGGTGATGGATGGAAAAGTGAACACTGCCACTTTTTCTTTAAAAAATTCAGCCGATTTGAAAGCTAAAAAAATGAAAACGGGAACTGCGATTTTAAATGCTTCTAACAACACCGATATATTTTTACATGCTACCAAGGATTTAGTGATAGATGCCGAAGGAAAAAGTAAGGTGTTTGTATACGGAAACCCTAAGATTGAGGTGAGAGGTTTAACCGATCATTCCCGAATTATAAAAAAATAAGTTTGAATAGGTAAACCTGTTTATTATGGCAAAGATTTTAGCGGTAAATGCATCTAAATTTCCAGAAATTATCGAGGTTGGTATAGATTCTACCATAATTCCTGTACGTACAGAAATTGAGTTCCATCCTATGGATATTAGATTGAATATGGAATATATGCTGTATCTCTATGCCTACGATATCCGTGGAAAAATAGATATTCCTGTGTTGCTCAATAATTGGGATGATAGTAGTATTTCCTATATTCCACAAGAAACCGAAGATGATTTGCTTGGAAAGATTTGTGAGCATGTAATTGCTAAAACTAAAATTCAATCTATAAATACTGAGCTTAAGTTGAAACTAGGAATTCTCCATAAGAATAAACATTATGACCGTAGGCATTTAAAGATCTTTGCTGAATTAATTCCAGCTGTGGGAGTAGCTTCTAAATGGAGTGAAGCCTTTGAAGCAGGAGTAGCGCATTAATTTAATGTAGAATCTAAAGACCAGGCTACAATAAGGTTCTCATATATTCTATTTTACATAATATAAATTATAGTACACCTTAGTATTGTTGAATAATGCTGTTGGCGTATAGCTCTGCTATTTGATATAATATCAGATATCGGCCGTTAGGACTATATCGATAGATATTATGTCAAAGCCATATCGCTGGAAGGCTCTTAAATATTTCTGAACTATAAATTCTTTTGGCAGTTAGATACAATTATTTGTAAACACCTCCGAAGCTTCCGAGTCAGCCGCTTTGACGAAAACAAAAAAAGCTAAGCTTTTAGATTCATTTAAAAATCGCGTATTCTATAAAAAATGTACGCAATAAAAAATTTTAGACAATTCTCGTGAGTTTGCCGCAACAGCTTAAAATTCAAGAAAAATTTAGACTTCAATTAGACTTCAATCTGTATCTAAAACTTATCATCCACTGGATAATCAGTTTTAAATAGTCTAAGCACTTGCTCGTATAGTCTTTCAATTTAACTTTTTTTGATTTTAGCTGCTTAATAACACTTAGAAAGGAAATTTGAAATTGTAACTACCAATATTTGATTTCTTTCCTTTTCCCTGATGAAAAAAGAAATCGAAAAAGGAGATTCACGAACTCCACTAAAATATTAATACGTGAGCTAAACAAAAAAATCAAGGCTGCACAATCCCGATCCTTCGGGATGGAAACAATTACGGCTCGTTACACTATATTTTAGTAAACATTGTAACGCCTTAAGATTGCTTTGAAACCCCTTGTATACTTATAACTCTTAAGATGCTATATTACTAGACCCCTAAAATATGTTCGCTCCACTCACCTCTTGTTTTACCAAAATTTTATGAGGTCGTTTAGAATCTATTTGGCATTATAAATTTCATCATTCTTTCAGATTCTGCTCTTCTATATTGCTCTTGAATCTTACTCTTTATGTGACTTTTGATAGGAATAATGGCTAATTTATTATGAAACTTATCAACGCTTTCGAGAAGGTTTGTCCATTTTTTTGCATAAAGTTCACCCCAAATTACTTCTCCCATTTGAACTCCCGCATTTCCAATCCAGTCAATTTTCTTAAAGAAATCTAAAGCAGAATTTAGATTAAAAAAATGATGAAGTAATTCTTCATACTTTTCAATTAAACACTCTTTTACAGTGTCAAATATAATTTGAATATAATCACTATCGAATGCATTTTTGGTAATAAAACCTTTAATAAAAACAAAGGCATTTTCCTTTTGTTCATCGCTTTTTAGACTATGAAATAAAGCCGATACTGAATGCTCACCAAGACCAATATATTGTTCTTTTTCAATTAATAATTTTATTATATTTTCAATATTAATTGTGTCTTTTGGATTATCCCAAATAAATGATATATCAAGACTTTTTACATCTCTATGAACATCATATTTGGTATAAAAATGAGAGAAAAAGTCTAAAAGAAATTTTGGATATTTATTGTAAAAATTTTTAAATCCTTTTTTCTGGTAATCAAAAGACAATCCTGTTTTGCCAAACTCAAATTGTTGAAAATAAGATTTTTTTATAAGGGCATAATCTTCTATAAAAATATCTAAACCATCAGTGAAAGGATAGTCTGAAAATGTAATTCTAGTTGATTCATTTTCAATTTTTAAAGAAATAATATTAATTACTTTCTTTAAAAAGCCCTTTTTAATGACATCAAATTTAGTAAATTGATCCAAATACAAGTAACTAGGTTTATTAATGCTTTGTATAGTGTCTAAAGCCTCATTATAATAGTATTTATCAATATGTTCCTTTGGTAGTCTAACTAAAGAATCTAATTTCCAATGAATACTGTTGTCATTTCTCCATTTCTTTAATAATTCCCATAGTGATAAGGACCATTCCTTTGTTGAATTATTTATTGTAAACAAGGTTTTATATAAAGTTCTTATATTATAGTTTTTATCTAAATACTGCTTAAGTAAACTGAATCCAACTTCATTATTGTTTTTGAAATTTTCAGAAATAATTATATCAATTGAGTTTTCAATTTGTGAATTACTATTCTTACTAACTTTTAAAATATTTTCAATCAAATCAAAAAATGAGTTAAAATTTTCACTACCTGAAAAAGTGAAATTTTTCTTTAGGTTTTCCGTTTTGAGTTCTTCATACTTTCTCCAATCTGTATAGTCATATTCATCTTTATCTCTCAATCTATTCCAGTCAATTTTTCTAAAGTTTCTATATTCAAGTGTATTGAATTTTGATACTAATTTTTGGTATGACAAATCTGTAATTTCTTTTTCACGATTTAATGAATTTATAAGATCATTAACGACACAGGTTTCATTAAAAGATTTTGATGAAAAATGTTCTGAAATAAATGGAATTAATAATGATAAGTCAAAATCAATAATTTTAGGATTCCTATTTCTATATTCTGGTTTATATTCATCTATAACTTTCACTACCTCGCCTCTATTTTCTTTAAAACAGTAAAATAGAGTTTCCCAGATATTTTTTCGGATTTCTCTTATCTCTTTACTATCTGTAATTGGATAATCATAAAATGTAATTGAATTTTTTTCTTCCACCATGTGTAATATGGAATGAATGTTTTAAAAAAGTTTTTGCTAGTTCAAAGAAAGCAACAGAGTAATGATAAAAACCTTCTTTAATTTTTTCTTTCATTAAATTTATGAACGTAGATTGCCTCTTATATGCATATTTTTCATCTGGTTCGTCAAATAATAAAGTTTCTCTAATTCTTCTTATAAATTCAGGTAAATGTTCAGGTCGCTTCCTGACATATTCAAACCCTAGTTCAATGGAAGGTATAAATGAATCGCTATAATTTCTAAAAAACCGCGATAAATAATCTAAAGTTTGTTCTCTACTATGAACGAAATCATTGGTTTCATAAAACCCAGAATATTTAGGGTTTTTAGGCTCTTCAATTAAGTTAACTTTATTTAAGAAGAAGGATAATGTTACATCTGGTTTATAAAACCAAAAAACGTCTAAAAATTCTAATAATTTTGGTTCATCATCTTTGTTTGTAACGATATATTTGTCTATTGTAGGATTAATTTTAGATAAAACCTTTTCATAACCAAATGAATTATTTGCGGGTATAATACTATCCTTTATATGATATTTATCTGTTTCAAAATAGTTAAACAGTAGAGTTTCAAACGACAATAATCCATCTCCTATGAAAACTATATAGAAGAAATATGTTGCCATTACTTGTTCTGAAATCCGAATATGATTAAATTGAATTTCTACAAGTTCCTTTTGGTGCAATAATTCAATTGCTTCATTGAATTTATAATAATCCAAATTGAAGTCTAATAGTATATTATTTATAAAACTTCTGTTTTCTCTATCAATAGTGAAGAAAAATGAAACAAGAGCCAAAGACTTTAATAAGTCTTTATTTGAGAATAAATCAAAATCAATTGCATAGCTTTTAAAATAGGATTCGAACAAGTCTCCAACATCTCCAAGTAAAAATTCTATTTCCTTTTCTAAAGCTAACCGAGCTCCCATAATAGCAAGGCGAGCATTTCCATCTGCAATTTGAACAATCTTTTTTTTGGTATTTACTATTTATAATTTTAAATGAATCACTTTTTAGAATGTCAATTATTTCTTCATCAGAAAACTTTGGTATATCTATAGTTTCAAAATCAAAATCGTGACTTAAATTATAAATATCTGATAGAGCATAATTCCTAACTGTTATAATTAACTTTAAATTTCCTTTTCTTTTTGATTTAAAAAAACCAAAAATCTGTGATAGGTTTGGTAATTGTCTATTAGCGTCATCAATCAAAAGTATATAGTTTTTATCCACTTTCAATTGAATTTTTAAATCCTCATAAATATCAACATCTTTTTTTTGCAATTACATAAGATATATATGAAGGGTTTTCATTTTTAAAAACATTAATGGCTTCTATTCCAATCTTTGTTTTACCAACTCCTGCTGCTCCAGATAATATCAATAAATTTTTTGAATTTAATATAGTTTGAATACTGTCGAGCTCTAATTTTCTATGAAAAAACAAGTTATCTAATGGTGTAGATAATTGATTGGCTTTGTTGTTATACTCACTTATGAAAACATCAAATGGCAATATTTGCCCAGTATCTAAAGATATTTCAAGAAAGTCTCTTGCTAAAGAATAATATTTAGACATAATATCTAAAGCAATAGTATCAATGCCTATTAATTCTAGATTTACCTTTTTTTTTCGATGCATACTTTTGTAACGAAGTCTCTTCAGAAACTTTAAGTCTACTATTAAAACATACAATTATTTTATGGACTTCATTTGTTTCAACACCAGTTTTAGATTCATCCAACACTTGTCAATATCCTCTTTTATTTTTTTGACTATTACTGTCGCTTGTGTTGTATATTCAATGTAAGCCAATTTATTACCAGATATTCTCATAAATGAATCTGGTGTACCAATTATTGTTTTCAACTTTCCTAATTGACTTCCAGTACGATTCAAACTTGAATATTCATTCTCTCTCATGGTCAAGTATGTGTCACAAAGATTTTGAAACCCAGCTCCATCAATAGCTAATAGCTTTTGTTCTATCAATTGTAATCGTCCTGACATATTTTTCTATATTATTTAGATTAAAAATTTATATTATAAAATTCTTTTGTAATGCATTTCTTGATGGTCTCATTTAATTATATTCTCCAAAATATTTTAATCACCTATCCATTTTGGATAGTTTATTTATTGTTTAAATGAGGAAAGAAAAATTGCATACCTCTAAAATCACCATTACCTTTTCCTGTTATTCTATCATAGGTATGCTGTTTTATTTGATACATTAATACAAAACCATTTTCATCCATATATTTTTTTAATAAATCTGTTCTTAAATAATCTATTTCTTGTTTGATTAAATCGGGTTTTTCAAACTCAAATGATTTAAAAGCCAAACTTCCTTTTTTATCTAAAATTTGAAAATTTTCAGCATCTGATTTCAACTTTAAATACTTACCTATATTTGGAGAAGGAATATTACCTCTAAGTGTTTTGAAAATATCAGAATCTGATTCCCACATAAATTCAGTATTTGTCGCCTCTATAGTATAAACTCTTCGTTCTATTTTTCCCTGAGCATTTAAGGTTGGAATAGTTTCCTGGTTTATTACAACTTCAGGAATGTTATCTGCCCAATATAATTCACCAAAATAAACATTACTTAAGTGATCGTTTGTGTGTAAATCATGATTCCAATCAAATTCTTGATTTATAATACTTTGTTCGTTTCCTTGTATTTCATCTTTCTTGACTAAGAAGGATTCAATTAATAGAAAAGTACGTACATCATAAGATTTATTAGGTCTTTGCTCTAAATATCCTTTTACTAAAGTAAAGTTTCCTTCTTTAAAATCTTGATTCCATATTAATTTAGATTCTTCATAAAGCGGTTTTTTTGTCCAAGATTCTTTTACGCTTTTATGGTATAACATATCAAAAACAAAAAGCTTTTCACCTAAAATTACTGGTTTCGGATTACTTACTTCAATTTCAACATCTCCTAACCTATTATAGGTTCTCTCTCCCTCTTCACCATGCCAAACATTAAGTAATCCTTGGTTTAGTAAATGTCCTGCATAATCAAAAAATGAAATCCAAGAATATTTTTTACCAAGTCTATCTATTTTACCTTCAAAACCATAAGGTTTACTCCCAAAATAAAAATCAGTTTCTTTTTTATCAATTGGCTCAAATTTATCTTCAGTTATATATCCAAGTTCAATAATTCTTTTATAAATGTTAGCTGTTGCTGTTAATCTATATCCAGGTCCAGCTTCCCCTCTTTCTTGTAGACGTGGAATTGTATAATGCACAAAATCTCCTCTAAGAGGATCTGATTTAGAACTATTATGCCAACTATTAACAATACTGGTTACATAATTTGTATGATCTTCTGTTGTTTCTTGCCATTGCTCTACAGGATTAAAATTGTAGTTTTTTAATAATATTAATTCTTGTTCTTCTAGAGTAAAGACACCTTTGTATAATGCTAAATCTACAATGTGTTTTAAACTGTCTATTGCAATGTAATTATATGTAGGTGCTGTTGGTTCATTACCAAATTGAAGATTGTATATAGAGCTAATTTGTTCTTTAAACAATCCATTTATAAAATCGGTGTCATTTTGTTTTCTTAAACAAACTCCATAACAAATAGCTGTTAAACGCTCAAATATATAAGGTCTAGATACGCTTGAATACTCAACAACTTTTCTAAAGATGAATTGTGGGTTTTGAGTAGAATAATCTAACAAAACAAGAGTTGCTTTATCTCTAAAGTTTCTCGAAGTTGTTTCTAAAAGCCAAATAACTAGTTCTAACTTTAAGAGTATAGTTTCTTCTTTATTCTCTTCAATTTTATCATTGTCTTCAAAAAATTCATCAAAAAATTCACCCCAAGTAATCCATCGATCAAAAACAAACTTTGTCCATATGAAATCAAATTGAAATTGAGGTAATTCTTTTAATTGATGGGAAATGAAAAACATATTAAATGAGCTCTTTGGATTTACAAAATTTCTCATTGACCTATCTAAAAGTCCTTCCCATCCTACTTTATTTTTAAGAAATGGTTTTAATTTTCTAGCAATATCTTCTTTTTCTTCAATTTCTGGGTTTTGAAATAAAAATTCCCAAGTATAATTAACAACTAATTGATCTTTAGTATAATTAAGTAAATCCTCTTTTTTTTCTTGAATAACCTATCACTAAGAATTTTAAAATATCTGTAGCTAATTGGTGTGTTTTATTTTCGTCTTCATTAGAACTGTAATTTAAATAAGTTTTATAATAATCTGAATCTACTAAATCTTTTGCTTTCGGAAATTCATTTAAAATATTTTTAGCAATTAAATATCCTCCTATGTTTTGAAAAAGATGGAGCACTCTTTCTTCTGAATAACCAGGTAAGTATTCTTTTAAAAACAATAATTCTTCATCAAGTAGTTTAATTCCAATTGATTTTGACTCAAATATATCATCGATAGATTTATTGTCCGTTACTGCCAAAAATTCATCAAAATCTAAAGAGGCATCTAATTCAGTTTTAAATTTTCCTGATGAACGATCTATTGCGTTTAAAATTGGTGTTTTCGATGGTCTATCCAGTAAGCTTGCAACTTTTTCACTTTGTTTATCTACAAATAACTGTAGTATTTCTTCATAAGTATATTGTCCTAATTGTATAGTTTTGGGATCTAATTTTTCTGAATTTGTCATTTCACAAAAAACACCAAGAATTAGGGGTAGCTCAAAAAAGTCTAGATTAGGATTATCTCTTCGAACGTCATTGCAAATAATTTTATATTCCTCAAAGTAATTTTCAATTGCTTCTAATCTTTTTAGATCGTCTTCAAACCCTTCAAGTTGGTATATGTTTTTATCAAAACCGTTATTGAGATTTATTTTTTTTAGATAGGTTTCTCTACAAGTAATAACTAAAACAAGATTATTATATTGATGTATCCTATTGCACAATGCCTCAAGGTTTTCAGTCCAAATATTACTAAAACCTTGTAATAAATTTGTAGTCTCATTAATACCGTCTATAATTATGATAGTTTTAGTATTAAATTTTTCTGAAAAACTATTAATTTTAGAAAGTGTATTCTCAAAGGTAATAGTGACTGGTAGTTCTAAAATCTTTTTAAAGGCAATCTGTAAATTATTCTGACCACTAAACGAAGAGCCTTTTAGAATAATAGTTTTAAAATTTTCATCTGAAAGTATTCTTTCTAAATTTATTGAAAAATGGGTTTTCCCAATTCCGGCTTTTGCTTGAACAATGTAAAAATTATGAAAAATTTTATTTCTAAATATTTCTATTTGAAAAATAAAATACAATAAATCGTCTATTGCTCTGTAAGTTTTATAAACAAAATTATAACTACTCCTTTTTTGGTTTACTGTAAAAACTTCTCCATCATCTTCTTTTTTAAGGAATAGTTTTAATCTGTTTTCATCTATTATTTGATTAAGAATATCTACATCAAATGAAACTTCTAATAGGTCTTGAATGACATAAGTTTTTACATCTTCAATTTTGTTGTTTTCAATTAATACATTTAACTCTTGTAAGTTAGTTTTATGCGTTGATAAACTATCTTTTAGAGAATTAAATTCTTTATAAACATCAGAGTTTTCATCTAATACCAATACATCTTGTTTTGTATTTACTTTGAATAGTTCATCAATTTCAGTATCTAATTGAAGAACACCATTTATAGTATCATTAACTTTTTCTTTTAATTTATGGAGTTGATTTTGAGAAAGTCTTATACTAGACAATATATCTTCTTCAACTTTACTTTTAATATGTAAGTCTTTATTATATTTTTTTTCTAATTGAAGATAATTCATTTCTATTTATATCTAAAAACCACTCATCTGTAGGTTCCCATTCTATATTTGAGTAATTATGTACAACCTTCAGAAAATTAAATTCTGCGTTAATATCAATTAATACATTCCAATTCCACTTCCAAAATTGAATATTTTTCAAGATGAATTGACGACCTACATTTCCATCATTTATCTTTTTATATTCAAGAATTGCAAATAAGCTTATTAAGTAGACTTTTATTAGTATAGAAACCCAATGATATCCAATTGTAAAACCACCCAAAAATCCATCTAGTATTATTTTAGCAAATAATTCCCAATTAGCACCAAAATTAATTTCGATAATTTCATATACATCATCAAAAATTAAGTCCACACCAACTTTTCCTAATTCAGCAATTAAACTTATGCTAAACCATTTTAATAAAATAGAAAATATTGACTTTTTAAATCTATAATCTACAAACCTTGTCCACCAATATTCAATTAAATACCATACTCTTTTTAAGAATTTGATAATTAAAGTATCTTCTCCCATATTAATCTATTTTTCTCTAACATCAAATTTACCTATTAAAACTTCATTTGTTAAACCTTGATGGTATTTAACACATTGATAAATTTAAACATCTAATTTCCTACTTTAATTGAATAATTATAGGACTTTTCAATAACACATTAACATATTGAATTAAAGCAATTAAATACTCAAGTCATTCCACACACATTCCCACTTCGCTCTTATCCTTCGACAAGCTCAGGACCGCTTCGGGAAAAGCTTATTTACTCGCCCCACTCCTATTTTATTAAATAGGAGCTCGTGAACCTATGGGTTTCATTACATTTTTAAAAAAACATTGGAGAAGAAAAGAACAAAAGGCTTTGTGTTGTTAACTTCGCTTTTACCAAAGCAAAGTTAGGCTTCGACTACGCTCAGGATAAATTCCACGCAGAACATATTAGTAGAATTATACATAATGGATTTACTGATTTCTTTTTGCTTTTTTCATTTCCTGAAATAATTCTTTAAACAACCCACGAGCTATTAATACTTTCATGATCTCATTGGTACCGGCATAAATTCTGGCAACTCTATTATCTGCATACATTCGGGCAATTGGATAATCCCACATATAGCCATAGCCGCCAAATAACTGTAGGCATTCATCTACTACTTTATTGTGCATTTCTGTGGCAGAATATTTTGCCATGGAAGCACTTTCTGCAGTTAGTTTATTATCTGCTAACAAAAGAGTACAACGATCTAAAAATGCTTGATGAACTTGTAATTGTGTAGCACACTCGGCCAGTTTAAATTGCGTGTTTTGGAATTTAGCAATAGGTTGCTTAAAAGCTGTTCTTGTAGTGGTGTATTCAATAGTTTTTTCAATGGCTCCTTCTGCCCCACCAATCGCATTGAGTGCCACTATTAAACGCTCTCTGGCTAATTCTTTCATCATAATTTTAAATCCCGCTCCTTCTTCTCCTAATAAATTTTCTTTTGGAACTTTTACATTATCAAAAAACAACTCACTGGTATCCTGAGCTTTCATCCCTATTTTTTTTTAGCGGTAAACCCTTTTCAAAACCTTCAGCATCGCTTTCTATGATTAATAGAGACACACCTTCTTTTTCTGTTCCTGGTTTGGTTTTTACAGCTACTATACACATATCGCTCATATAACCATTTGTGATGAAGGTTTTCTGCCCATTCACCAAATAATGATCTCCTTTGTCTACCGCGTTGGTTGTAATAGCCTGAAGGTCACTACCACAATTTGGCTCTGTCATCCCAAGGGATGTGATCATTTTACCTGCAGCCATTGGAGGGAGGTATTTTTGTTTTTGGGATTCAGATCCATACTTTAAGAGATAGGGAGCAACAACATCTGAATGTAATGAGAAACCCGGTCCGCTAACCCCATTTCTTCCCAATTCCTCTATGAATAAGGCGCTAAAGCTGAAATCTAATCCACCGCCACCATGTTCTTCCGGAATGTCAATACAAAGCAACCCCAATTCTCCGGCACGTTCCCAAATTGCTCGGCTTACCATTCCATTTTTCTCCCATTCATCTTGTTGATCTATAATTTCATTATTAATGAAATCCTGAATCATTTTTTTGGTCATTTTATGTTCTTCCGAGGAATATATTTCGCGCGCTAATAAGACATTTTGTAACATACCTGATGTTTTGATTTATTGAATTTTATAAAACAATAATTATTTCCAGTTATTAATAATAAGATTTTCTCTAAAATACATCCTTTAAAATATTTCCGAAGAATAGCTGTAAAAACCTAATTCTAGGACACTTTATCTTCAATGCCTATTCAGAAAAATTAAAGTCGAAGATGTGATCTGAAATCTGAAATTGCCATCTTATTAAAGATACTATTTTAATTTCACTCACTTAATTCATATATGCCTGTTACTTTAAGAAATAGATTAACCAATGGCTGTTTCATATAAAGAAAAGCCTTGAGCAGCATTATATAACATATCTAAATAGACCAGTTATTAAACGGTTTTTCTAAGCACTTCTAAAGGTGAACTCTTCAGCACTTCTCGAATGTTGCTTAATCCAATTGCTAAAACCGATAATGAAATTCCCGGGATAAATATTAAGAAAGGGATTACCGATGGTACAAATGGTTCTTTGAAAACAAATACAGCCAATAATAGACTGCTAACCAATGCCAAAAGAATTCCTACCAGACTTCCTAGAATCCCTAAAAAGAGATATTCCAATGCGGTGATAGTTAGGATTTGCTTATTCTTTGCGCCTAAGGTCCGGAGCAACACACTTTCTTTAATTCGTTGATATTTACTGGTGCGCACAGATCCAATTAAAACAATAATCCCTGTGAGGATACTGAAAAATGCCATAAAATTGATAATCCATGATACCTTATCCAAGATATCTTCAACCACTGTATATACCTGTCTCAAATCTATAATAGATACATTGGGGAATTTACTTACCAAATCTCGTTGCAACCTAGCGGAACTCTTCTCTGTGGTCGCATAGGTTGTCAATACATTAAACTGTGGGGCATTTTCTAAAACTCCTGTTGGAAATACGATCGAAAAATTGAGTTGAAGGTTGGCCCAATCTACTTTTCTAATACTTTTCACAATGGTTTCCATAAGTACTCCTTGTACATTAAACACCATGGAAGCGCCTATGGACACCTGCGCATCTTCTGCAAGATTATCTGAAATGGAGATTTGGACTACATCATTTTTATTCTGCGAAGCAACCCACTCCCCTGCCATTATTTCTTCGGAATCAATCAGCTTATCGCGGTAAGTCGTCCTAAATTCATGATTTAAGATCCAGCCTTTTATTTGTGAAGTACTATCCGTACGTAACTGATTTACCAACCGGTTTTTTATGCTATGAATACGCATAGTAACCAAAGGAATATTATCTATTACCGGCAAGTCATTTGACTTAAACGTATTTACAACTTCATTCACCTGGTCTGGTTGCACGTCTAAGGTAATAAGGTTTGCACTGTCTGAAGTATTACCCAGTTCTGTTTTATCAAGCAAAATATCTTTGGTAAAGTATAAGGTGCTGATTAAAAATGTTCCTAAACCAATGGCAACAAGCAGCACCACAGTTTGATTATTAGGGCGAAAAAGATTCAGCAAACTTTGACGGGTAGAAAAACGGGCTCCTTTCGGGAAATAGTTTTTAACGACTTTCATTGTAGTAATGGCGATGCCCGCCAATATTCCAAATGTAATAAGTACTCCTCCAATAAAGGCTAAAGCGAACAGCCAATCTTTAAGCAGCCAAAAGCTAAACCCATATAAAAACAAAATAATCACTGCAATAGCAACAACTCGAGCATATTTTGACTCCTTTGATGTACCACTACTCACCCGCAAGACTTCCAAGGGAGAGACATACCATGTTCGCAATAATGGTAATAATGCAAATAATACCGACATCACTAAACCTAATACTACACCCATAATTAAGGGCTGTGCTGTAATATTTATAGTCAAATCAAACGGTAAAAATTCTTTCAAAATAAGGGGGAATAGCTCCTGAAGGCCAATACCTATTGCTGTTCCTATTATTCCTCCTACAATTCCAATTCCCGCTATCTGAATTAAGAAAATCAAAAAACTTTGTTTTCTTGAAGCGCCCATACATTTTAATACAGCAATCGCTTTGATTTTTTCCTTGATATAAATGTTTACAGAACTAGCGATCCCCACGCAACCAAGTAATAATGCGATGAAAGCGGTTAGGTTTAAAAAAGAACCTACATTTTCATAACGTCTACCTAATCTCCGGCTTGTGCTGGTATGTGTATCCAGATCTGCATTTTCTTTCTCCAGCTTGGGTTGTAAACGCTTCTCTAAGGCTTCGAGGTCTATGTTTGGCTGATTGTAAAAAAACTGATATTCTTTACGGCTTCCAAATTGTAATAATTCTGTTTCATCGATAAATCGATATGGAATTATCACCAGCGGTGCTACAGATGTAGAAAGTGCAGTATTTCCGGGAATTGCTTGTAAGGCACCAGAAATGGGTAATGTAAGCTCCCCTACTTTAATGGAATCTCCGGGCTTTATATTATACTGTAACATCAAGGTTGCATCTACCAGTGCCCCACCCGATTCTTGATACGTTGTTGCAGCAGTGGGAGGTTGGGTTTCTATAATCCCATAGAAAGGAAAATCCCCTTTTAAGCCTCGTACCCGAACCAGTTTAGTACCGTCATTTTTTGGAAAGGCGATCATGGAAACAAAATTCACTTCAGAAGCATCCGGTTTCAAAGAATCGATAATCACTTGAGCTCGCTCTGTGGGAAGTTGTCTGCTATCTATGGTAAAATCGGCACCCATTAAGGATTTAGATTGCCGCTGAATATTATCTGTAAGATTCTGGCTGAATAGCTGAATTGAAACCACGGCAGCAATTCCCAAGATGATGGAAGCCATAAAAAGCAGCAATCGAACTCTGCTGGCCTTTGCATCGCGCCAAGCCATCTTAAAAAGCCAAGCTATATTTAATTTTGATTGTAATTTAGAAGTGCTCAAAAGTTTGCTGTTGGTTCATTGGTTAAAATCTGGCCACCTTTCAGTCTTAAAATTTGCTGAGTTCTTGCTGCCAAATCCAGATCATGGGAGATAATTACTAAGGTAGTTCCTGCATCTTTATTAAGATCAAAAAGTAACTGAATCACTTTCTCACCGGTTTCTTCATCTAGATTTCCGGTTGGTTCATCTGCAAATAAAATAGATGGCCGATTCGAAAAAGCCCTTGCTAAGGCCACTCGCTGTTGCTCGCCCCCGGATAATTGGGATGGGTAATGGTGAATGCGATCTCCCAAACCAACTTTACCCAATAACTCTTTTGCCCTACTAGCTGCATCTTTAGCTCCTTGTAATTCTAAAGGAACACTAACATTTTCTAAGGCAGTAAGCGTTGGCAGCAATTGAAAGTTTTGAAAAATGAAACCTACCTGCTCGTTTCGGAGTTGGGCGCGTTCATCTTCATTTAGCGTATTTAAATTATATTCACATAATTCTACGGTTCCCGCATTGGGTTCGTCTAAACCCGCACATAGCCCCAGCAGTGTAGTTTTACCGCTTCCGGAAGGTCCCACAATAGAGAATGTTTGTCCTTTTTCAACTTCAAAAGTTATATTTTGAAGTACTGTTAATTGCTTGGAGCCACTTGTATATCTTTTTTCTAGCCCGTTAATCTTTAATATCTTTGACATCTAAATGTTATAATAATTCCTGAACTCATGCTGAAGTCTAAAACTACACAAACGCTTTCAAATAGGATAATTTCCAAGCGACGAAAGCTCATAAATATTTGTTATTTCCTGATGGCTTTTGTGGTGATCTCATGCGGAAATGAATCAAATTCCAAAGCGAATGCAACCAAGGAAGAACTAAGCACTACTGATACTGAAACTACTGAGTCTACTGCAAAAAAAACGATCCTATTCTTTGGGGACAGTATCACCGCAGGCTATGGTTTAGACGATACAAATGATGCTTTTCCCGGAGTGATTCAGGCTAAGATAGATTCTTTAGGATTGGATTACGAAGTTGTAAATTCCGGATTAAGCGGTGAAACCACTGCCGGCGGTAAAAGCAGGATAGAATGGATCCTCAACCAAGAGTTTGATATTTTTGTTTTAGAGTTGGGTGCTAACGATGGTTTGCGTGGAGTAGCTTTATCTGAAACCAGAGTTAATTTACAAGCAATTATAGATGCAGTTAAAGCGAAAAACCCGGATACCAAGATTATTTTGGCAGGAATGCAATTACCTCCAAATATGGGCCAAGAGTATACTGCGGAATTTAAAACCATTTTCTCTGATTTAGCAGCGAAAAACAATTTGGCTTTAATTCCTTTTATATTAGAGGATGTCGGCGGAATTAAAGAATTAAATCAGAGTGACGGTATTCACCCAACAGTAGAAGGTCATAAAATTGTCGCTGAAAACGTGTGGGAAGTTCTCGCTACGGTGATTAATTCAGAATCTTAAAAATCCATTATTGGTGTACTGGTTTAAATCTGTAGAAGCATCCCTCTATTAGGAAAAGTTTAATTATTTATTGAATAATTGACGTCTTAAAAAGTTAATTCAGCACCTGCATAATCTTAGTAAATAATTTATAAGATTAGGTTCCGTCATTTGGCTTGTATGCCCTGCCCTCGTTAGCTCCTAAAATTCTTCTACCTGCGCATTATTTGCGGCTTTATTTCTTCATAGTTTATACTAAAATTTGATACACTTAAAACAGTAATGACTAAATTTATAGTAGTATGACTATTTTTATAGTCATACTTTAAAAAATAATTATATATTTGCCTTATGAATGAATTAACTAAAGCCGAAGAACAAGTAATGCAATACGCTTGGAAACTTGAAAAAGCCTTCCTTAAAGATATTGTAGAACAGTTTCCAGAACCAAAACCAGCCTATACTACGATATCTACAGTTGTAAGGATATTGGTAAAAAAAGAGTTTTTAAAGTTTGATACTTATGGGAAAATTAGGCAGTACTACCCAAACGTCTCTAAAGACACTTATTTTAAGAAGCACATGAAAGATGTTATAGGTAACTTTTTTAGTGGCTCTCCGGGTAAGTTTGCTTTGTTTTTTGCTAATAATGAAGATTTAAACCTTACCGAATTAGAACAAATGAAGGATATGCTAGAAAGTAAAATAGAAAAATTAAAAGTAAAAAATGAATAATCTACTTCTCTATCTTATACAAACAACTGCTGTTTTTTCAGTACTTTATTTATTATATATTCTATTTCTAGATAGACTTACCTTTCATAAATTAAATAGACTTATACTACTATTACTGCTTCCTGTTTCTAGCATTATCCCATTTTCAAATCATTTATTCCCTTCCATATCGTCAAAAATTATAGAGGTTCCTTTATTTCAACAAATACCATTTACTATAGATGAGCAATACCAAGTAATACAACAGCCATTAGCAAATTCTTTATTCAATTTTTCTTCAGTAGTAATAACTATTTATTTGATAGTAACTTTTATTTTCTTAATCAGAATTTTTATTAATACCCGACAATTAGTTGTCTTAAAAAACAACTCTGTAATTCACAAAAAAAATGGGTATCGATTAGTTATAGCTAATGTGCCTCAAATTTTTTCTTATTTCAATTGGATTTTTATTCCAAAACATACATTTGAAAATCTTGATCCTCAAATTCTGGAACACGAAACGATACATATTAATTCTAAACATTCTTTAGACGTTATTCTAACTGAAATTTATATTGCGTTCTTCTGGTTTAATCCATTGGTATATTTTTATAGAAAATCATTAAAATCTATACACGAATATCAAGCAGATCAAGGGGTGCTTCAAAATGGTATTAAAACCTCTCAATATATGCAGTTATTATTGCAAAGTCTTGAGATTCAAAAACCGAATAACTTATATAATTATTTTAATCAACCTATTCTTAAAAAACGAGTTTCAATGATGACTAAACCAACATCTAAGCTTAAAGCTAAATTTACATATTTACTATTTTTACCAGTATGTGCTTTTTTAGTTTCAGCATTTACCAAACCCACATTCAACAATAATCCTGTTATAAAGACTTTTAAGCTTGCTGAATTTAAAGGCCTTCCTCCTTCCCTATTCCCTGTGAAAAATGCAACAAAAAAAGACATCACAGCTTTTTTTGGAGAACAAGGAAAACATTCTAAAGCAAATGCGGATATTATTCATACCGGAATAGATATAAAAGCAAAACGAGGAACTCCCGTGCTAGCATCTGCCGATGGTATTATCTCAAAAGCTTCTATGGAAGGTGATTGGGGTAATTTAGTTGTGATTACACATACCAATGGTTATGAAACCTGGTATGCACACTTAAGTGGCTTTAAGGCAAAGGAAAACCAAGAAGTTAAAAAAGGAGACTTAATAGGTTATGTTGGTAATACAGGGCGTTCTTCCGGGCCACATTTACATTACGAAGTAAAACATAACGGGCAACACGTAAATCCTTTAGATTATATAGAATAATAGATTTCTTCTAAATAACCAATTCTCTTAATTAGTAAGCTTTAAGGCCAAAAACTAGTTCTCTTTTTACAAGCAGAACAGGATAACTACATCCTATAAAATCCTAAAAAACATGAAATCTTTTCTTTTGATTCTCCTTGCTACGTGCTTTTGGAGTAACATGCTTAGTCAGAATATTAATGTTTCCGGCACAATTAAAGATAAGTCTGGAGTTTCTGTAGCTTATGCAAATATTCTTTTTAAAGTCAAAGATAAGCCTGAAACTATCTTCGGGATTTTAGCAAATAAAGATGGTAGTTTTTCAATAGAGCTACCAAAACAGGAATATAATTTTGAAATTTCTATCGTTGGCTTACCTCCAACTATATCCACTCTAGATTTAAGAATCACCAAAAAAGCAATGAAACTTGGAGACATTATTATTAATACAGATGTAACATTAGATGATGTGGTTATATCCTCTAATACATCTAACTATAAAATTGAATTAGACAAAAAAAGTATATAATGTTTCAAAAGATCTTTCAGTAAATGGTGGAAGCCTAATTGATGTGATGCAGAATGTACCTTCCGTACAGGTTGAAGTAGATGGGAAAATAAGCATTAGAGGTAATTCTAGTGTTACAATTCTAGTCGATGGTCGTATTAGTGGCTTAACAGATAGCGGATCACTTTTACGAACCATCCCGGCAGGTTCAATTGATAAAGTTGAAGTGATTACAAATCCCTCCTCAAAATATAGTGCTGAAGGTTCCGGAGGCATCATTAATATCGTATTAAAAAAGGGGAAAAAGGAACGATTAAGCACGAGCTTTGAAGTGTTTTCAGGTTTACGATTAAACTCTGGAGTTAATTTAAATATTAATAATGCGAATGAAAATCACTCCTGGTATTTTAATTCCGGTTTAGGATATTCTGAACCTAAAGCTACAGGATCAATAGAACTTAAAAATTTCAGCTCTTTTCCTTCGGAGAGTTATCAGACTTCAGAAAAAATATTGAAACAATTTTATGTTACGAACAATCTTGGAGGAGAATATAAATTCAATTTGAAACATTCTATTTCAACAGATGTTACCTATCGTTTTGCCGACTTAAATACTACTAACAGTATTACTTATGAAGATTACATCAACAATAATTTATCTACTACTTCTGAAAGGTTAGATTCCGAAGAATTCCAAAACAACTTCTTACAAGTTGCCAGTGAATATAAAATGAAGCTGAATGATAATGGTTCTCAACTCAAATTAAGTGCGCTCACTCAGTCCTCCATTGAGGATGGGGATTCTAATATTATAGATCAAACTAAATTTCCACAAAATTCAACTATTGCTAATGATAGAATCGACAATGATATCAAAGACAAACGCTTTACTATTGCTTTGGACTATGTATATATTTTAAATAACAAAGCACAAATAGAATTGGGTGGAAGAAGTAGGTTTACAACTATTGATAATAACTTTCAGGTTAAACGCTTAGCTGAAAATATCGTTACCATTATCCCTGAATTTACTGATGAAACCAATTATAAAAAAAACGTTACCGCATTTTACGGACAGTATGCTAAAAGCTATGAAAAATTTAAATTTCAAGTAGGATTAAGAACAGAAACGACAAGCATCGACATCGGTTCAAATTTTAATACTAAGAAGGTTTACAGAAATTATACAGATGTGTTTCCATCTAGTTTTTTAAGCTATCAGATTAATGAGGATGATGTGCTTCGGTTTTCGATTTCACGGCGTATTCAAAGGCCAAGACGAGATGCTCTTGTTCCGTTTTCTTCGTTTAGCGATGTTAGAAAAATTTTTGTAGGTAATCCCGAGGTAAATCCGGCATATGCTGTTTTAACTGAATTAGCATACGAATCAAAATTCAATAATTCATTTTCGATCGCACCTACACTATTTTTCCGAAGAACAAATCAAGCTATGGATTACTTTATCCAAAAAGAAAATATTACTGTTAATGGTAGTGCAGAAGAAGTGTTTGTAACAAGAACGGTAAATATAGGCACAGATAAATCATATGGCCTTGAATTAGGCATTGTTTATAAGCCATTAAGTTGGTTGGGGCTCTACAATGAGGTTACTTTAAATGCTTACAGTCAAAATGGAAGCTATCAAAACACCAATTTCGATTCAGAAGGTGTTGCTTTTAGTGGAAGGTTGCACCTAAATTTTAAGGTGTCTAATTCATTTAGATTTCAATTTCAGAATAGATTTAGAGGAGCAAATAATAGAGGGCAATTATCCCGAAAAGCATTATATAGATTGGATTTTGGAATGAGTAAAAGTCTATTTAATAACAATGCCTCATTGAGCATTAACTTCAAAGATATTTTCGATAGTTGGGAATGGAACATTAGAACCAAAGGCGAAGATTTCACTCAAGAGATAAATTCACAGGTTAGAGTACCACAAATAAACGTTTCTTTTACCTATAGATTGAATCAAAAACGATATATAGGAAAAAAAGGACAACAATATGATAGGCTTTAATAATCTGTATTTTGAAAGTCAGTATTGGAATTCTTGAAATAATTAAAATTCAAAAAAAAACAATTCTATTCCTAACCCTTTCCCACATATATTCTATTCCTTTTAAAACATTCAGAATGGAATAGCTTAGGGCTAGAAAATTAACTTAAATACAACTGCAGCATTAAAATCGTATCCATGTACGCGTGTGCTAAAATTAATACCCAAATTCTCTTTTTAAGCTTTAGGTAACAAAATCCTAATGCCAATCCCATAAAACCGGTTTGAACAATTCCCATAAGTCCCCAAGTATAATGGGCTAATCCAAAAACAACTGCACTAATTACAACAGCTATTATTTTTCCTGTCTTACTACTTAATCCTAATTCGGAAATCCGGTTTATTAAAAATGCTCTATAAATAACTTCTTCTCCAAATGACGCTACGATATACGTGCCAAAAAGCGTTAGTAAAAGCATTCCTAAATTATCCTTTAAATAATTATAACTACCCATATCTGAACTTTCGGGAATACCAATAATGTTTGCCATTATTATAGAACCAATTATAAATCCTGATAATGCTAAAATGAATACTATGATTGATTGAAAAAAGATTTTGAATCCAATCCTCCAAGTGATTTTTTTAAAGCTAAATCCAAATTGACTTAAACCTTCTCCCCTTAATTTGATGCCTATAAAAACAATGCTGAGCATAACAATGTTAGCGAGCCATATAACAACTTGATTATATACAAGGTTTGAAGCTTCGTTTGATTTGAAAGTGACGATAATTAGAAATGCTAATAGAAATACTACTATTATTTCTATGATCTTCGCAAGTTTATTTTCTCTTAATAATCGCCCGAGCTTGTTTAGAAACTCGTGAGTTGATACTCTTTGGAAATAGTGTACTAATTGCATGATCTTGATATTTACTTGATTTACAATACAATATTAGATCATTCAGTAGTCTGAATAGTCCGAAATCAGGAAGTCGAACCTTTTTGAAGAGAATTTTTAAATTGTGTAGGTGTAAGTTTAGTGAATTTTTTAAAAGCTGTGTTAAATGATGATTTCGAATTAAAACCGGAATCGTACATGACTTCTTGAATAGTTTGTTTATTATCTACTTGATTAGTAAGTAACGCCTTTGCAGCTTCAACTCGATATGTGTTTACAAAATCGAAAAAATTATTTGAATATCCTTCATTAATTACTTGCGACAGCACTTTTGAAGTCATATCCAATTCAGTTGACAAATCATTAATATTTAAGTCGCTATCTAAAAATCGTTCCTTCGTTTTCATATGATTTTCTAACTTATTCATGAACAACTTAAGGTCTGTTTGGGATAAACTTGAACCTGCATATTTTTCTTTCTCTTTAAATATGGACCATGTCATCGCGCCACTTTTATTTGTAGAATGATTGAGCATCTTTAACAATACTGAATTGATGAAATAAAACATAAACAGGATCATTAATAACAAAGTAATTAATAACCCATTTTTAACTCCTAAAAATGGCAAAATTGAATGAATTAATGACAATGAAAACAGTACAATAAAGCAGTTTAATATAAATTTTAGAAGTTTGAAATTATCTTGATTAAAAGCTGAGTATAAGCTCTTTACTTTCCCAATAACATTTTTAATTTCTTGTTTAGATTTAAATAAATAATAAAAAATATGGCTCAACATCAAAAGACTTCCTATATGAAAATAAATGGGGACATGTAGATTATTAAGTTGATTAGTTACTTGAGAGATAGATTCAGTTTTAGAAAATAGAAAGATTATAATTATTATAAATAAAGATGCTAAAAATGGTATAAAATGAATAAAACTTTTCCTCTGTAGTCTAAAGTCTTTAAAAATCACAGATTGTGTAAAAAGATATAGTAATGGACCATAAGCAAACATAAATGTATCATCAATAAATAATAATTGAGGGAATTGTATGTCTATCCTAAAAATTATCAGATAGAGGTTAATTACAGCTATAGAAATCATTAAAAAAACAACAGCTAAAACCTTGTTGCTTATAGCTTTTCCTTTTTTGCTTTGAAGTAAAAAAAGTGAGACAAATAAGAATTGAAAGCCTAAAATCGAAAATAATATTTTCAATAAATTAGCGTCCATGTATAAATTATACGTTCAACGTAAATTTATTAAATTAAACATACATAATGGTATAATGAATGTCTTATATGTTTAAGATCATTTCTCGTGCATTAAGCTTCCCTCCTATATCCCGCATATTAAACTACTTCATCTATAATACAATGTTGAGCAGAATTATACTTTGTGAAAACTGAAAAAAAATCACCCATTTTCAAAACGGGTGATTTCTATTTTCAAAAACCAATTTCAAATTAATTTTTAAGCGATTTCATATCAATCACAAATCGGTACTTCACATCGCTTTTTAGCATTCGCTGGTAGGCTTTATTGATATCTTGCATTTTAATAACCTCAATATCTGAGGTGATATTATGTTCTCCGCAGAAATCTAACAGTTCCTGAGTTTCGGCAATTCCACCAATTAAAGAACCTGCAACAGACTTACGCCCCATAATCATGGGCACGGTAACCAACATAGGATTTAATGGACCTAAGTATCCTACTACTACCAGCGTACCACTGGTAGCTAAGGTATTAACATACGGGTTTAAGTCATGTTCATAAGGAACGGTATCGATAATGACATCAAAACGCCCGGCAGCATCTTCCATCTGAGCCTCATCTGTAGAAATAATCACATCATCTGTACCCAGTGCTCTGGCATCTTCTACCTTATTAGGAGATCTTGAAAATAAAGTAACATGTGCCCCAAGCGCACTTGCCAATTTGATAGCCATATGCCCTAATCCTCCTAAACCAACTACGGCTACCTTAGAACCTTTGCCCACTTTCCAATGTCTTAATGGGGACCAGGTTGTAATTCCTGCACATAAAATGGGTGCAACCCCGGCAGGATCTAAATTTTCCGGCACGCGGAGTACAAATGCTTCATCTACCACGATGTTTTCTGAATATCCGCCATGTGTATTCGTATCTAAATGTTTATCATAGCCTCCGTAAGTACCAACCCATTCCGGACAATACTGCTCTAAGTCGGCTTTACAATTTTTACAAGATCTACAGGAATCTACTAAACAGCCAAACGCCACCAAATCGCCTTTTTTATATTTCGATACTCCATCCCCTACATGAGTTACCCTGCCCACGATTTCATGTCCCGGGACAACAGGATATTGGGTCATTCCCCAATCGTTACGTGCAAAATGCAAATCGGAATGGCAAACGCCACAATATAGAATATCGATACCCACATCTTTTGAAGTGACTTCTCGTCTATCGATGTTCATTTGTTTTAAATCGGCTTCAGCCGATTCAGTGCCATAGGCTTTAACGCTCGTATTTTTCATAGTATCTGTACTTTTATGGTTGCTATAATTAGGGAGAATTCATAATCAAAATCGCTATGAATTTTAGGGAGGGAATTAAAGATACGAAATACTAATTGAAATATTTAAAAAACAAATTTATTCAGAAATATGATACTTCCCTCCTATTCTACTAGCATCTTTCATGACCTATTCTGATTTTAATTTACACTTTCAAATAAGTCACTAATTAAGTACTGTTGCGAATCTGGTGTTACATTTCTAAAATATTGAAGCAAATCTTTACTGGTAGCGTATCTCTTAGTCTTTGTTTTTAGTTTTCCATCGATCGTATTCCAATCTTCTAGAAATCTTTTTAATGCCAGATTTACCTTTTCCTCACCAATGCTTTCTTGAAGTTTGTACATAGCAATAGCACCTTTGGCATAATACACATAATCTTGATTTTCTACCAATGCTAATGCCGGTTCTTGAGATGCTTCTTTACGCTGACCCTCTCTATACTTCTCTTGCTGTAGCTTTAGAAACTGTTGAACTTTTTCTTTAGGGAAGTGTTGTTTTAATACCATTATGGCTGCATATTGAGAGAGTGTTTCTAATAAAAAGTGCTGCCCCTGCACGTTGGCTGCTTCCACTTGCAAACCAAACCATTGATGCGCCACTTCATGAACCGTTACATAAAAAGCCATATCTACATCTTGCTCGTCATCGATATCCAGAATAAATCCAATAGACTCTGAGAAGGGTATTGTCCCGGGAAATGATTGTGCAAATTCGGCATAGCGAGGAAACTCCATAATCCGCAACTGCTGATATTGATATGGGCTAAAATTCTTGCTATAATAATCCAAAGAAGCCTTCATGCCTGACATCATTCGATCTAAATTATATTCATGACCTTTATGATAATAAATTTCCAAGTCAACAGGCTGACCGATAGGGTCTGATTTCGGTTGCCATGTATCTTTTTTTAATTCATATCGCGCTGAAACAATGGAATAAAAATCTATGATGGGTTGCATCATTTTATAATGAAAATAGTTGCGGTCATTCTCTTGCCATTGCTTTAAAAGTTCGCCGGGAACAATTGCTGTTTGGTCTTTTGCTGTTCCAATCACCATTTCAAAATCAATTCCATCAGAATCACTGCCGGATCGCGCATTTAAAAGCTCATTTAGGTGCTCTCTATCTGCCTTATTTGATCGTTCGGCTAACTTATAGTCTACCCGTTCCTCATTATCGGGAAGTTCATATTTCCTGTTATAGCCTATTGTTGGCAAATCTTTATTATTAAAAAAGATGCCATTTTCCACAATATTTTCGTTCGAACCGGATTCTTCAAAACCTCTTGTGGTAAAAGTCTGTATGAAATCCATTTTAATAGTGGCACCGGGTTGCAGCGCTTCATTTAATTTATAAATTGAATAATCATATTTTTTGTATTGCGTATCTTGCCTTGCACCAGCTTCAAAAATCACATTTTCTAATTTTATATTAGCTTCTATAAGCTTCTGAATATGTATTTCTTCGATAGCTGTTTCGCATGTGTTTTTGAGCATATAATAACCTTCTACCGTGTATTCTCTTTTTGAAGGATATAATTCTACCTTCAAATTAACAGCAACAATTTTTGGTTGTGGGATGTATTCAAATTGCTTCAGTGTTTTTTCATAATCGACTCTAAATTGGGTGGCTTCAGAATTAGTCCAATACTCGTTTACAATATTGGTATTATAAAAAATATAACCTCCAAGAAGTATAAAGGCAAAAACCAAGACACTCGCAAATTTCAGCAATGCTATACTCAACCGACTACTGCTCGCTTTTAATCGTTTTAAAAAGTTGGTTTCTGTGCCTCTGGTTAAAAATAATGATGCTATTACAAGAAGTATCATTCCGAAGAGAAACCAATAGGTTTTTATAAAAAGATAGGGTCTTAAAAAATGTCCGTAGCCATTCATATCTGAATAACTTGCTAAAGCGTCTCCTCCAAAGAAATATAGATCATGGTCAAACCCAAATAATCCCAATGCCACGTTGCAGATAAAAAACATCAATACAAGGAGAACTCCTATGAATTTATGATTCGTGATGGCTTGAATGAAAAAAGCTATAAATGTGTAAAGTGCCAAAAATGGAAAGATTTCCAGAAAGAAGCCGTATAAATATACTTGTAGCTCATAGTTATAATAGCCACTTATGGTTTGAAAAATAATTCCCGAAACAATTAAAGATATCATTAAGACAACATAGATAAGTAGCAAGCCTATATATTTTCCTAACAGATTTATAAAACTTGCAACCGGAGTAGCATCACAAATCAAGTTTAACTTTGCCGATCGCTCTTTCCAGATAAGTTCTCCGGAATAGAAAACCAAAATGATAATAAAGAAGTAGATGGAGGTTTGCTGGAGCTCTTCAACAATAAAATAGGTTGCGGGATAACTATCTACGCCATATACGGTCCCGAGATTTACTGAATTAATGAGAATAATGATCATGCCGCAAATAACAATAGCCCAAAATGAAGCTTGCTTACAGATACTTTTAAAATAAAACCAAGAAAAGTGCATTAACTGATTCCACTTCAATAAAATTCCTTGCTGTACTTGAACCTCCGGAATAGCAATATTTTTATTAGTATATTTTTGTATAGTATCTACCTGTTGTTTTTTCGACTTAATTCGCTTGGTTTTTATAACATTGAAATCGAATTTCTTATAGCCAAAGACTAAGGTTAAAAGACCCAGGCTTAACCATACTAATTTATTATAAAATAGCACTCCGTTAAAAGGGATGAGCTGCGAGTTGGTTTCTAAGGTAGTCCAAGACTCCGTTGCGAGAGACAAGGTGGTTAAAGAAAACGGATCTAAAAGTGCTTGTAAATACTCATTGGAAATGGCTTTTGTAAGCATAAAGACCACAAAAAAGATGATACCTTGGGTGTATACCACCGCAAGATTTCTACTTAGTGCACCACTAACAAAAAACAAACTTGCTCCAAAAAATAAAATTGGGAGAGTAATGGTTATAAAAGATTGCAGATATGCCAATAAATTAAAGTCCAATAAATCCTTTGGATCTTGCCAAGGCATAAATTCGCCGACAATCATTCCGAAGAAAATACTACTAAACACGAACAGTAAAACGCTAAAGGATCCTAAAAACCGACCCAATAAATAGTCCTTTTTAGTAATAGGGTTTATAAACATGAGCGATTCCATTTGATACTCGAAATCCCTTAAAACAGAAACTCCCATGATCATAGAAGCAAGAATCATAAAGATTCCCGTGATGGCTCCCATTGCCTTTGCAATTACCAAAGGAGCATTTTTTTTGATGCCTCCTATTTCTGCTCCTTGAAAAATAAAATCGACTCCTACAATGGAGAACAAAAAGAGAAAAATAAAAAACACATACGTGTCCGGGCGTTTTATTCTATATGCGATTTCGAATTTAAAAATATTATACCACATCATTATATTATAACTTTAGGATGAGTATTGCTTAAGATCTGCGAGAAGTAGACATCCTCTAAATCTGCTGCTATAGGAGAAAAACCATTTCTTGGATCTACTTCACTAAGAATATGAATGATGGGTTTCCCGAGAAATAAAGTTTCACTAATTACTTGATAGTTCTGTTTGTAATCTTCCAATTCATGCTTGGTAATGGTCTTTTTATACACCTTGCCATATAGTTCGTCTATAAGTTTTAAAGGCTCTCCCTTAAGTAAAACCTGACCTTGATTTATAATGGCCATGTTGGTGCATAGTTCCTTTACATCATCAACTATATGAGTAGAAAGAATTACAACCGTATTTTCACCCAGTTCGCTTAGTACATTATAAAACCGATTTCGCTCTAGAGGATCCAATCCAGCGGTAGGTTCATCTACAATAAGAAGTTTTGGGTTGTTGATTAAGGCTTGGGCAATTCCAAAGCGCTGTTTCATTCCACCGGAAAAGCCACTTAAGTTTAAGTTTCTAACATCATAAAGATTTGTTTTGTGCAGTAAAGCTGCTACTAATTCTTTACGTTCATTTTTATTGGTAATGCCCTTAAGAACTGCAAGATGATTCAGCAAAACTTCAGCAGATATTTTGGGATACAAACCAAACTGCTGCGGTAGATATCCCAAAACCTGTCTGATCTCATTTTTCTGCTTCAACAAGTCTAGGTCGCCTAGCGTAATAGCACCGGAATCTGCTTCCTGCAAAGTGGCTAATGTTCGCATTAGTGTAGATTTCCCGGCACCATTTGGACCTAATAATCCAAACATTCCGGTGGGAATTTCGAGAAAAATTGTATCTAAGGCTCTAATTCCGTTGGAATAGGTTTTAGATAGGTTATTGATAATGAGTTCCATGCTGTTCATTTTTAGATTGATGAAGCAAACATATCCCTGAGGCAATCATTTATAAAAGAAAAGTGACGTATAGAGTTCTTAGGAGTTTACAAAACGCTCCAAATTCCATAAAGTTGCTTTATCCCTTCGGGTATGTTATTTATCCCTATGTTGGAGGTGTTTGTCCACTAATTTGTTTGAAGTATTTTATTTATCTATTATTGAACATGATTGTAAAAATTAGAAAACAGATGAAGCGCATTCCCGGTTGGCTAAATTGGGGAGTGCTAATTTTTATGGGTTTAATAATAATCGTATTTAACGATGCCTTTGGCAGTAATGAACCCTTTGTAATTATCTCTTTTTTATATTTCATATTCATGTTCTTTTTACTTTTAAGATGGATTTTTAAACAGGTAAAATCTATTATCAGGCTAAAAAATGAGAAGACTAAAACCGAATTGCTGCATTTAAAAAGTCAGGTAAATCCGCACTTTTTTTTTTAATATGCTGAATAACCTTTATGGTTTGGTAGCTAAGGATCAACAAAAGGCGCAAGAATTAATTTTGAAGCTATCAGATATGATGCGCTACAGTATTTATGATGGGCAAAAGGAAACCGTGCTTTTATCTGAAGAAATAAGTTACCTGCAAAACTATATAGCCTTGCATAAAATGCGATATCATAAAACGATTGATGTTGTATTTAACCATGAGATTAAGGAGGAGGATCATAAGATCATGCCGCTTCTTTTTATAATCCTTTTAGAGAATGCCTTTAAACATGGAGTGGAAAATTTAAGAGAGAATGCGTATGTTTATATCAATCTGACATCAGAAAAAAATAAAGTGCATTTTGATATCGAAAATAATTTTGATGCCAGCTTAGAGAACGAGCAACAAGGAATTGGGTTACAAAACTTAAAGCGCAGACTAGAATTGGTATATCCTAAAAGACATTTGCTGTCATTTTCTAAATCTGATACTATCTATAAGGCACAACTGACTATCAAAAAATTATGATCAAGTATATTATCATAGACGACGAGCATATTGCTCATGATATTATAAAAGGTTATTGCGATCTGCTGCCAAATATGGAATTTATGGCACAGTGTTACGATGCTATTGAAGCTTTGGAATACTTAAGCAAAAACACGGTAGACCTTATTTTTTTAGATCTTAATATGCCTAAATTGAAAGGCTTCGATTTTTTGAAGACTTTATCTTCTCCTCCAAAGATTATAGTTTCAACAGCATATAGCGAATTTGCATTGGAAAGTTATGAGTTGAATGTGGTAGATTATCTCTTAAAACCCTTCAGTTTTGAGCGTTTTTTAAAAGCAGTGAACAAGGTGAATAAACCAGCA
The DNA here is from genome assembly GCF_000258765.1 of Gillisia marina. Lineage (GTDB taxonomy): Bacteria > Bacteroidota > Bacteroidia > Flavobacteriales > Flavobacteriaceae > Gillisia > Gillisia marina. The sequence continues at coordinate 6,763 of NZ_AJLT01000013.1, read as the reverse complement.
GTTGCTCCCGCTAAACAAACTTCAGCAGTAGAAAATGAAATAACGCCGAATCAGTTATTTCTTAGGCAGAACAAAAGCTATATTCAGGTTAATTTAAACAACATTTTATATCTGGAAGCATCAGGAAATTATACCAAGGTGGCGACAGTAGATGAAACGATTAGCATTAGAGAGAAAATTTCAGAAATGATAGAATCCTTGCCGAAGGATGAATTTCTTCAGGTTCATAAATCCTTTGCAGTAGCTACGAGACATATTAAAAGTATTGAAGGCAATAGAATCTTTATTGGGGAAGCTATTATTCCCATTGGGAAACTATATAAAATGAATGTGAATAATTTAGTGCGCTAAGCTAGCATTCCTCTCCCGCCCAAATATGATACTTTCCATCTTCCTCAATTAATAAAATACAAAATAGAGCCCAACCTGAATCTCAATAATGTTTATCTTTTTTGAAATGAATTAAAAAACCATCTTTTGATGGCTTATGCACTCCGACTTCGCTCAAAAAAAACTAAAGTCTATAACTTCTTCCATATGGAGGTTTCAGCCTATGATTATTAAACACAAGTTAATAGCAGTCCTAAAATATGCTAAAAACCGAAGGGCTAGGCTAGTTTGTTTTATCTTGTTGTAAAACCAAAAAATATGAGCATGAAGACAATTTTAATTACAGGAGCGGGATCGGGATTAGGTAAAGGAACGGCTTTGGGCCTTGCGGCAAAAGGACATAAAGTAATTGCCGGAGTTCACAAATGGGAACAAAAATCCAGATTACTAGAAGACACGAAGAAAGCAGGTTTAGAAGCCAATATAGAGATTATTAAATTGAATATTTTAGATCCTATGGATTGCCAGAAAGCCTGGGAATACGATATAGATATTTTGGTAAACAATGCAGGAATTGGACATTCCGGGCCGGTTTCTGAAATGCCTGTAGAATTAATTCGGGAAGTGATGGAAACCAATGTATTCTCTACCTTAGAATTTGCACAACCTTTTATTAAAAAGATGATAGAAAAAGGAACAGGTAAAATTGTATTTGTATCCTCTGTCGCCGGATTAACTACTTCTCCATATTTAGGCGCCTATAATGCCTCAAAACATGCATTAGAGGCGATTGTACAATCCTTAAGGGATGAGCTAACGCCAATGGGATTAACTGTGGCAACTATTAATCCAGGACCTTTCGATACAGGTTTTAACGATAGGATGTACGATAATTATGTGCAATGGTTTAATGAAGACTATCATTTTACACCTAAAAAGAAAATTGAAGCAGCTGCGAAAGAAATGGCTGAAAATCAATTCGATCCCAAAGAGATGATCGATAAAATGGTGGAAGTGATCCCTCAGGAAACTCAAGAGTTTAGAACTATTTTGCCAACAGATTTTGTGGCGATGTGCAAAGAATATCAGGAAAACCAGTATAAGGTGAAATCTGATACCGTAACTCCCTCAAAAAAATAGAATTTTTAATAGAATTTATAAATCCCGAGAAGCTTAGGTTTTTCGGGGTTTATTCATGCTTTGTAGTTTTCTGTTTAAATTTATTCACAGGAATATGAATAAATCCAATTTTCCTTCAAATTCATTTAATTGATATTGATCCATATTTCATCAAAAATTAAAGAATACTAGGTTATCTTGCTAGGGTAATATAAAACCTCTTGCATTCTTTTAATATAGAAGTCATAGAAAATACATGAGCTTAATTACTATCCTGACACTTATTTCAGCAATTTCATTTCTTTTCTTCGGTTTCGCTTGTTTTTTTAATCCCGTTTTAAAATCTGAATTTGTAAGATATGGTTTTAAGAGCTCCAGAAAGCTGGTAGGTGTATTGCAGTTGTTGGGTGCTCTAGGTCTATTCTTGGGTTATTTATTTTCCCCAATACTTCAAGCGATTGCCGCGTTAGGGCTTTCCATACTAATGATATTAGGCTTCTTAGTCCGATTAAATATTCGAGATTCCGTAATTCAATCTGCACCTTCCTTAATTTATGCTATGCTGAATGCAGTTATATTTATGATGCTATTTGATATAATATAATCTTTGCTAATAAAAAATTGGGAAGGCTATATATAAGCACATAATTAAAAACAAAAAAGCAGGGAGAGATTTCTTTAATGGATCTTGAATCTTTAAATGCATCACAATAGATCCCAATAATAGCGAAGCTAATCCCAATGCACAAACTTGTTTCAGTTCAGGATACCAAATAGCAACTAAAAGTCCAATTGCAAACAAAACTTTTAAAGTTCCAATTACATAGCATGACCATACTGGTAATCCATAAACTTTAAATTCTTCAATAATCGTTGTAGCGTTACCACCACGCCATTGGGTGTTTTTCTTATTCTGTATTAGCCATACATTCAATATGCTTAATGCGACGATACATTGTAATATAATAGAAATATAATCCATCTTTTATGTTCTTTTAGTTATTAATTAATAGTTTATGCGAGATTAGTCTAATAGAATACTTTCAATTTGTAATGAGAAAGATTCTTTTTTCTTGTTACCAAATAATATTGCGATTTCATCCATTACTTCACCAGAATAATTTGGTTTGTCTAAATTATAACCTCTAAAACTTGGGTAGAATGAATTGAATGGAATTTTTATAGTTTCCCATTCTTCACTAGTACTAAAAATTGTTATATAAGAATATCTTTGGGAAGATTTTTCTTTAATCCTGAGTTGGTACTTCTTACCATCCCCTTTTACTCTTAGAACCACTTGTTTAAAATTAGAAACATTTTTTCTTTCAAATGCTAAACGTATTGAAGAGAAACCACCGTTATTCTCTGTAGTTACATAACCTTTAAAATGGCCATAACCAGATTCGTTAATTGATATTGATCCTTTGGAGAGTCCACCCATCACTCCATCATTTACCACATACCAGTTAGTTGTATTTTGTTCTTTTTTAAAATCAAAAATATATTGTGCATTGTTTTGAAACATAAGACTTATTATTAAAATAAATATTGATTTCATAGAAATGTTTAACTAAATAAATTATTTGTTAAACAAAACAAAGGAATACTATGTTGATAATAAAATGTTTAACTGTTTTTTGGGTAAACTTTCATTTTCTAAAAATTTTTTTTTTACTTGTAGATAGCTTAAAACCAATTTGATCCCAAAGAGATGATTGATAAAATGGTGAAAGTGATCCCTCAGGAAACAAAAGAGTTTAGAACTATACTTCCAAAGATTTTGTAGCGATGTGCAAAGAATATCAGGAGAACCAGTATAAAGTGAAATCTGATGCTGTAACTAAAGCTTTAAATGCACTTATAGATTCTGAGAAACCTATGTCATTTTTATTCTCCTGATAGTCAACAGGGATTTAAAATAGAAACAATAAAAAACCACCCTACTGGATGGTTTTTAAACATTAAATTTTTGAATAATTTAAACAGGGACAGAATCCGAAACGCTTCTTCGCTCCCAGTTGCGGTGTTTCGCCATGCTTTTCTTAAAAGCTTCCGGTTTGTCATTTACGTGAATGGCTTTGTCCTTCATATGGTCTTTTACAAAACTGGATTTTAACAAGCGCTCCCCTTCTCCATCGGCGGCAATTGCTTTACAATGTTTAAAGGTTTCATTCACAAACTTTATAAATTTGGCTTGCTTCAGCAATGCATCTACAGAGGCTTTTCCATCAGGAATATAAAGGGCATCAAAAAGCACACTTTCGGTGGTCATGATCGCAGAGTCCACTTTGTGCTCGTTCTTATCGGAATCCTTTATAGTGCCTCCATGTGGCGCAACTAGTTTCGCCATGGCTCCTTCTTTCTCCAACATTGTTTTCATCGCCTTTAAGCTTTTAGCATCAAATCCATCTGCCAACAAGACGGCAACTTGTCTTGTAGCAATGCTATCGAATTTAGTGTTCGCCTGGCTCAAGGCCGGAGAAGCATCCAGATAATTTTTCTTTGCTCCCGGTTCGTGCTTTTTAGAATCGGCATCGGCACCTATCGCCTGATTAATAGGTTTTTCGATATTTTTAGGAATTTTCATTCCTAAACCTTCTGCTACTTTTTCAGCAAGGTCTTTATCTATTTGTGCTATTACCCATAGCATACGCTCCTTAATATGATCCTGGGTACATTTGCCAAGTTCAAAAGTATAAGCTCCTGCAACGTGTTCCTGTTCCCATGCCGCTAAGCTTCGGTAAAAGAGTGCGGGCTGCGAGAAATGATCACTAAAGCTTTCACTTCTAGTCCGAATCTTTTTAGCATCTATGCGCTCCTCGTAAGAATGAAAAGCTCCTTCAGACATTTTTGCTAAATGTGGACAGCCACCGGTTAGCGAATTCGGGAAATACGCTGTTTGTCCCTTCGGAATACTCGTTTGCATTTGTCCATCCCGCTGGTTATTATGGATAGGCACCACCGGACTATTTATAGGAATTTGATGAAAATTAGGCGTTCCCAAACGAGAGAGTTGAGTATCTCTATAAGAGAACAAACGCCCTTGCAAAAGTGGATCGTTGGTAAAGTCTATTCCAGGAACAATATGTCCCGGCAAGAAAGCCACCTGCTCGGTCTCTGCAAAGAAATTTTCCGGATTTCTATTCAAGGTCATTTTCCCAACGATGGTTACAGGAACCATTTCTTCGGGGATCAGTTTAGTTGGATCCAATAAATCGAATTCAAATTTATGTTCGTCTGCGTCTGGAACAATTTGCATCCCTAACTCCCATTCCGGATACTGTCCAGCTTCTATAGCTTCCCATAAATCCCGACGGTGAAAATCGGCATCGGCGCCATTGATTTTTACAGCTTCTTCCCAGGTTACAGAATGCACTCCTAAAACCGGTTTCCAATGAAATTTCACAAAATGAGATTCGTTTTTGTCGTTTATCAATCTAAACGTATGAATTCCAAATCCTTCCATCATCCTAAAACTACGCGGAATGGCGCGATCACTCATCGCCCAGATATGGTTATGCAAGGTTTCTGTAGTTCTCGAAACAAAATCATAAAAAGTATCGTGGGCAGAGGCTGCCTGCGGAATTTCATTATTAGGTTCCGGTTTTACAGAGTGTATCAAATCCGGGAACTTCATGGCGTCCTGAATAAAAAAAATCGGCATATTATTACCTACTAAATCCCAAGTACCTTCTTCTGTATACAATTTAACTGCAAATCCACGCACATCACGAGCTAGATCTGGAGAGCCTTTAGAACCTGCAACCGTAGAAAATCGAACAAATACCGGCGTACGTCTATTGGTATCGGTAAAAATTCCCGCCTTAGTATATTTGGACATGTCTTTAGTTAGTTCGAAATATCCGTGTGCAGCACTTCCTCGTGCATGTACAATTCGTTCCGGAATTCGTTCGTGATCGAAGCTAGTAATCTTTTCCCTGAGAAGAAAATCTTCTAGTAAGGTAGAACCTCGCTCCCCTGCTTTTAGCGAATTATTAGTGTCGTTTACTTTAAGCCCTTGATTGGTGGTCATGGTCATATTTTCCATTTCCCAATGATCCTTTTTCAACTGCTCAATCTTTTTGGTGTCTGAAGAATCTTGCTTCTTTTTCTTTGCCATTTTTGTTGATTTTAGTTAGTGTGAACTATGTTTTTATGATTAAAATTTCGTTAGGGATTTTTGCGTGCTACTAAAATTAAACATAATACCAACTAGAGACAATTATTTAAGATGCATTTAGGCTTTGCTTAAATGCCGTTTAAAAAATGAGGAAAACAAATACTGATTTGCCTTGAAGAATGCATTTATAAATGCTTTTAAGATTTTGAGTTGAAACAGTTTCTTGATGGTTGCTGTTTGGCACTCTAAGGATAAAAGACTACTAATTTCCATTGCTGAAGAAATTTTAAATGACTTATAGATTGTCCTTAATATATCAGATTGAAATAAGCTATACCCACTAAAAAGAGGAATGGCCTTAGAAGGAATCCTTCAAAGGCCATTATATTGAATGCGATCGCATCCTTTTTATTTTCTTCTGATTTTATTACTCAATTATTCTGAGCATCACTTATCTAATAGGATAGCGCTTTTAAAGTCTAATTTATAATCGTACCATCTTCCCGAAACATGACGTCCATATTCTTTCCTTTTTGCTTGAATTCCACATCATAAAAAATGCCTTTTTCTGCACTATCTACTCGCTCCACCTCAGTGATCTCACGATCTGAATATTTTTCTTCTATTACCTTTTTAATTGCTGTAGGAAGGTTCTTTGTTTTAATATCGTTTTCGGTTTCTACCCAAGAACCATCTGCATTGAAGTCGGCGCGGTATTTTTCACCATCAATTTTAAAATGAGATTCCCAGTAACCGTGTTCATCTTGTTTCCAATCTGGATCATTCTCTCCCGGATATTTCTTTTCAAAGGCTAATTGCACCGCTTCCGGTACACCGCTTTTCTCTTTTTTATTATTCTCCTGACAGCTTACAACTCCTACTGTTAAAAAGCTAAATAATACTAAAAACCGTTTCATATCTATTTCTTTAGATAGTAAAACTAGCAAGACCAAATAGAAATTTGGCTTAAGAAACTCATAAAATCCAGAAAATACATGTTCGAATTCTTTTGCCCGTAATAATATTGCGTCATGCTGAACTTGTTTCAGCATCTTAGTAGTAATGGAGAAGACACTTCGACAAGCTCAGTGTGACAGAGAGGTGAGATGTAATTCTGTTCCGATCGCTATCGGGATGTCGATAAAGATCTATTTAATTCTTATGATTGTTCATTTTTTTGCTTGTCCAAAAAAA
>NZ_AJLT01000012.1 GCF_000258765.1 Gillisia marina | reverse complement strand
TTTTTTATTATGCTATTTAATATGTTGAGTCTTGGAAAAGCTCAGCCTGACATTAATATTGTCACATTGAGCTTGTCGAAATGTGATTAATTAGAATTATTTCTCCAATAACTCCTTCACCTTCGCTTCTAAAGCTTCCCCTCTAAGGTTGGTTGCAACAATTACCCCATTTTCGTCCAATAGAAATGCTGCAGGAATCGCTCGCACATTGTATAAGGTAGCAACAGGATCGTTCCAGAATTGTAAATTGGAAACCTGCTCCCAAGTTAAATTATCGTCTTTAATCGCTTGAACCCATCTATCTTTTTGTCCGGCTCTATCTAAGGATACTCCTAAGATATTAAAACCTTTATCGTGATATTTCTCATATACCTTTACAACATTAGGATTTTCTACTCTACACGGCTTACACCAAGCAGCCCAAAAGTCTATTAAGGTTACTTTTCCCAGCACATCTTTAAGTGCAATTTGCTCTCCTTGTGGATTTGGAGCTGTAAATTCCGGAGCTTTACTACCTATTTCGGTAGCGCTTCGTTTATCTAAATTTTCTTTTAAAGCCTTAGCGATAGAAGTTTGTTTAATTTTTTCTGAAAGATTTACAAAAAGTTCTTTTACCTCATTTGCGGAAGCTCCCATGTTAATCATGTCTGAAAGTACAAGGATTGAAACAAAATTATTCGGATTTTCCTTAGCAATTTTTTTCTTGTATGCGATGTCGCTATTTCTAAGACCTTCTTCCTCTTTCTGCAAATTAGCCATAGCAGAAGAATCTCTGGTAGTGGTAGCTTGCATACGCAAATCTGTCCTGATTTTCCCTACTTTCATATTTAGCTCTTTGATATGATCTAAATAAGCATATAGTAACTTGTTCTCTTTTCCTCCTTTAACTTCAGAAGTTTGAAGACTATCTTTATAGATTTGGAATTCTATAGGTTCGTTTTCTGAAACAAATAAAACATTTCCTCGAACTCCTTCAATAGTGAGAAAGTTTAAATTAGAAGCTTCAACTTCTGGAAGATCCAACATAAATTGTCCGTCTTTTACGGCAACAGAATCTAATTTTTTAGGCTGATTATTTGCATCGAGTTCAGAGAGATAAATCATCTTTCCATCTTCAATATTTTTGAGATCTCCAGAGATGGAATATCCCTCTTTTTCCTTGGCACATCCAAGGATCGCAAGTATTGCTATAGCTGTAAAAAATCGTTTCATTTCAGTATGTTTTAAGCAAAAATACATAACTCACTTTGGATAGTTGAATTAAGTTTGTAAAAAAATGTTAATTTCAAGGGTTCGCAGGTTGAGCACTAAAAGAAATAGTAATTTTAGGCTATAAATATAAATATGAAAAATCAGCTCCAGGATTTTCCTTTAGATATAAAAATAAGTTTCCATAAAATTATAGAAGAATATAGACTTCTATTAGATGAGGAACAAAGTAGTATATCTAAGGAATACATGTCCAAAGTATTAGAATATGTGTCCTCTTTTCCTAAACTTGAAGATGGGATAGAAGACCCTAATGATCTTTCTAAATTTAAAGATGTTATTAAAATTTTATTGGATGAGATTTTCCCTAAAATTTTAAGTAAAAATGAAATTAAAGCAGCTACTGTACCTTTTCATAACATCATATTCAACACCTCTAGCAGATTCAAAAAAAATCTTGGATAATGCAGGAGAAGGTTTCGATCTTAAAATGCGGAACCTGAATGAAGATATGTTCTATATCTATGGATGTATTCTTATACTTAATAATTACTATGGGTATAAGATAGATTTTTCAAGGCCTTTATATTACGATATACCAGATGCAACCGGAATACTAAAACATTACAGGTTGGCTATGAATGCCGATTTTATGGATATCGAAAAAGGGGAGAACGCGATTGATATTACAGAGGACGATGTAGATCTTTTAATTCAGAATATAGATGATGTAGACTTTTGGAAAGAGAAATTCCCACCATTAACTTGGATTTTCAAGGGTTTTATAATTATGAATTTAACCGATGTTACTGTAGATGATGCGATCTCTGATTTGAAAACCACATTGCTTCACAAAGAGACTTCAGATGAAGAGGAATTATTGAAGTTTCAAGAGATTTTTCAATCAATTTATAGAATTCCGGATTTAAGAGTTGGCTTTACTGTTTTCAATAAAGATAGAATGGTATTTGAGCGAATGGATAATCGGGATTCTTTTAGTTTTATTCTCAATGATAAGCCTGAAAATAAATGTAAAGAGAGCGTTTGCGATAAAACCTTTAAAAAGCTTATAGAAGAGCAAACCTATTTTTCTATTACCAATGTAGAGCGTTATGCGAATGATACAGGTCACAATTTATTGTCGCAAAATCTTTTAGAGAATAATGTGATGAGTTGTATTCTGGCTCCCATTGCTGTAGAAAATGAACTTTGGGGAATTTTAGAATTGGTCTCTTATAGAAAAAACGAATTAAATAGTATAAATGCTATTAAACTAGACGATATACTACCTTATATCGTGACTGCTGTAGAGCGAAATAGGAGTGAATTCGAGAATAAAGTAAAAGCTGTAATCCAAAGTGAATGCACAGCTATTCACCCTAGTGTACTATGGATATTCGATAGGGAAGCAAAACAATTTATTAAAGATCTTAATCATGACGGTTTAGCTTCATTTAAAGACATTGCGTTTAAAGATGTTTATCCTCTTTACGGTCAAATAGATATTGTGGGTTCTTCTGATGCTCGAAATTCTGCGATTCAAGACGATCTTATGCATCAATTGGAAGAGATCGAACATATTATAGACATGGCATATCAGATAGAAAATATGCCAATTTACGATCAGGTGCGGTTTAGAATTACAGATTTTAAAGAAGATCTTCAGGATACTTTAAATGCTTCAAGTGAGCAGCGGGTTTTTAATTTACTTCAGAAAGAAGTGAATCCGTTGATGGAACATTTAAGTAATCAATCGGAAGAACTAAATGAATTGGTTAAAAATTATCAGAAACAATTAAACCCGGAAACCGGAATAATTTACAATCATCGTAAAAATTACGACAATACGGTACAACGTATAAATAGGACAATGGCTAGATTGCTTGATAAAAAACAAGTAGAGGCTCAAAAAATATATCCGCATTATTTTGAACGTTATAAGACCGATGGCGTAGATCATAACATTTATATTGGTTCCTCTTTAACCAATAATAAACCGTTTAATGAGGTGTATTTGTACAATCTTAGGTTGTGGCAGCTAGCTACGATGTGTGAGATGGAAAACAAATTCTATCAGCTTCAAACGAACACCCCAATTCAGTTAGACGCAGCTTCTTTAATATTAGTTTTTAACAGCACACTGTCTATTAGATATAGAATGGATGAGAAGAAATTCGATGTAGATGGTACATATAATGCACGTTACGAGATCATCAAAAAACGCATAGATAAGGCTTTTATAAAAAATACTGAAGAGCGAATTACTCAGAAGGGGAAGATTTCCATTGTTTATTCGCAAAGCAGTGATGAGCGTGAATATTTAAGGTATATCAAGTATCTGCAAATCAAACAATATCTTGGAGATGAGGTTGAGTTACTCGAATTAGAAGACGTGCAAGGAGTAATTGGATTAAAAGCAATTCGGGTAAATGTTTTATATCACCCGGATGAAGATGCTGTAGATAAAGCCATTACATATGAAGGCTTAATGGATTATTTAAGGTAAAAAGCGACTACAAAGCTTAGTACTGATGCTATAATTCCCACCATGAACACTGTATAAGTAAGTCTTAAAAGCATGTATTTTCTATGTAAAACTTTTCCTAAAAGGTGAAGGTCTAGCATAAGGGACTCGTAAACGTAATCCTTATCTTTAATTATTTCATTGATTCCCCATTTAAATTGCTCGAATGGCATTTTATGAAAATTACCAAAAAACAGGAGATTAATATCTCTACTTTCTACCTGTGCCTTCGTGAATTCCCCGGTAGTTACGTTTGGTCTGGTAGACATAATAGAGAGCACTATAGAAGCTACACTAAAAATCACCAGAATTAAGGTTGGGATTAATAAGTGCTTGTTGGTAACTGCATCTAATTTTGGGATAATGTTTGCCAATGCAAGTGAGATAATAATAGCATTTACCGAAAGCAAGATGTTTGCTTTAGTATCTGCAATGTCACTTAATTTAATATGGTTTCGAAGTGTTACTCTAAATAAACTCTGTATACTTCTCTCTGGGTTGTTGTTCTTATATTCTGCCTTAAGTCGTGCTTTAGTTTCTTCTTTCTTTAGTTTCCTGACTTTTTTCGTTTGTTTTTCTAATAATTCTGAAAGATTATTATCTTTTCCAGCTTTCCAGTTTTTGGAAGCATAATCTGTATAGAACTGATGCTTATCTGTAAACAAACTAACATTTCCAGCTAGCCACTCTTCAGGAGTATAATTATGGATATTTAAAAGTTGCATTTCTTGCCTTAATAATTCACTTGTCTCATCGAAGTAGTCTTTGGCAATATGAGAGCAATCTGCATCTTTAATAATTTTTTCAAGCTTAGTTTCTGGGACAACTCCAAATTTGGTAGCCATGATGCATTTAGAAACCAATTCTATGGTTTCATTATCTGCATTATTTTTCTGTAAAAAATCTTTGGCAATTTTTACACTTTCCTCTTCATGACCTTCAAATTTAACTGTATATCCGGTATCGTGAAGCCAAGCAGCTAAGAGCAATACCTCTTCTTCTTTAACATTTATTTCCGAATTCTCAATTAATTCTTTAGTACTTTTAACCACCCGCTTTGTGTGGTTATAATTGTGATAAATATATGTATTTGGCAGTTTTTCTTTGAATAAATTAAGAACAAACTTATCTGCCTTTTTTATTAATTCTGTCATGGAAATATCGATTAGATAAAAAGCCAAATTACAAAAAAAAAACGCCCTATTGAATTTTATGAAAAAAAATAACATTTTTCTAACTTTATTGGCCATTTTCCTGCTTATTGGATGCTCTACCTATGATCCTAAATACAGAGAAGGCGAACCAACCGAAAATTTTGAATATCCTACAGACAAGAAAATAGAGAAATCTTTTTATCTATTGGGAGATGGTGGATATTCCCCTCCAGGAGGAAGTTCAGAAGGTTTAATAGCCCTTAAAAATTATATGGACTCCGTTAAAGTGTCCGATAATTATACAATTTTATTAGGTGATAATATTTATCCTGTTGGGATGCCGCCAAAAGATAGTCCGGAGCGTGAGGCTGCAGAATATAGATTGGATGCACAATTAGATGCTTTCGAAAAATACGAGGGTAAGGTTGTAGTTGTGCCTGGAAATCACGATTGGTATAATGAGGGCATTAATGGATTAGAACGTCAAAAAAAAATATTTACAGTCTAAATTAAAAGAAAATTTAATCTGGGCCCCAAAAACGGGATGTGGTTTTGATGTAATCGAAATTTCAGAGAATATTGAATTGATTACATTAGATTCTCAATGGTTTTTAGAAGATTGGGATAAGCATCCAACGATCAATGATAACTGCCCGCAAATTAAAACTAGAGAAGCACTGTTTATAGAGCTTGCTTCAGAATTGCAGAAAAATCAGAATAAAACAATTATTGTTGCGTTGCACCACCCTTTGTATACCAACGGGGTTCATGGAGGTCAATACGAATTTACTAGGCATATATATCCTTCGCAAAAGAAGATTCCCATACCTATATTAGGATCTTTAGCAGCTCTAATTAGAACGAGCGGAGGGGTTTCTATTCAAGATGCACAAAATGAAAGGTATAAGTCTTTAGTAAAGAGGTTGGAAACAATTGCACAAGGATCGGAAAGATTATTGTTTGTTTCTGGTCATGAACATTCTTTACAGTATATAGAGCATGATAGTGTTAAACAAATTGTTGCTGGCTCGGGATCTAAAGCCTCTTATGCGGTATTAAGTAACGATGGTTATTTTGCTTATCCAGGTCAAGGATTTGCAGTTTACGATGTTTTTGAGGACGGTTCTTCTTGGGCTAGCTTCTATGGAAATGAAAATAATAAGGCAAAGCTTTTATACCAAAAAGAAGTTTTTTCTGCTCCAAAACCATATGATGTTTCACATTTACCAACGGAATTTCCAGAATCCATTGTTACTTCAATTTATAGTGAAGAAGAAACTGAAAAAACAGGATTATACGAAAGTGTATGGGGTCAGCGATATAGAGATCTTTACGGGAAACCTATATCTGTAAAAGTTGCAAATTTAGATACGTTGTACGGTGGACTAAAACCTGTGATTAAAGGAGGAGGGCATCAAACTATTTCAATTAGATTAGAAGATAGTTTAGGACGGGATTACAATATGCGTCGTCTAAAGAAAAGTGCAGTTCAATTTTTACAAACTGTAGCCTTTAAGGATACTCCTGTTCAAAATGAATTGGAGAATACAGTTGCTGAAAATGTAATTGAAGACTTTTATACAGCTGCTCATCCATATGCATTTCTTGCCATTCCAAAACTATCCGATGCCATTGGCTTGTACCATACAAATCCTAAATTGTTTTATGTGCCTAAGCAAAAAGCGTTAGAAGAATATAATTCAGAATTTGGGGATGAACTTTATATGATTGTGGAAAGGCCGGAAGACGATTGGGCTAGTATGAAATCTTTTGGAGAGGAGACAGAGGATATTTTAAGCACCTCTGATATGTTAGAAAAATTGAGGAAAGATGAAAAATATTTCCTTGATGAAAAAGCTTATATCAAGGCTAGAATTTTCGATATGCTTATTGGAGACTGGGACAGGCATCAAGACCAATGGAAATGGGCCGAAACTGAATTGGCTGACGGTACCAAGCGATTCTTGCCAATCCCCAGAGATCGCGATCAGGCATTTTCAAATTTTGACGGAGCATTTTTTGGAACCTTAAGAGGTTTAGCAGGATTTGCAAATCAATTTGCGGTATACGGCGATGATATTAAAGACGTAAAATGGTTTAATACTGCTGCTACCGGAATGGATAGAACGCTAATTCAGAATGTGGGTAGAGAAGCTTGGATAGAACAAGCTGAATTTATTCAGAAAAATATAACCGACGAAATAATTGAGGAAGCATTTTTAGAATTGCCGGAAATTACAAGAAACGAAACGACTGAATTTATAGTAAAAAGCTTGAAAGGGAGAAGGGAGAATATTGTGGATATCGCTAAAAGATACTACGATTATATGGCCAAATTGGCTATAGTTACCGGAACAGATAAAGATGATTTCGTAGAAATTGAACGTTTAGATGAAGGTAAAACCCGAATTACTGTTTCTAGGATAAAGGACGGTAAGAAAGCAGATCTGGTTAGTGATAAAACGTATACTAAGGAAGATACAGATGAAATTTGGTTATACGCTTTGGATGATGATGATGTTATAAGAGTGAAAGGAGAATCTGAGCAGAATTTAATCTTTGTAAGAGTTATTGGAGGCCAGAATAACGACATTTATGATGTGGATGAAAATAGTGGAAGAAAAGTTAAGATATACGATTATCTAAGCAAGCCAAGTACCGTAGTTTCAAAAGGGAAAGCTAAAATTAGGTTTAGAGACAATTATGTACAAAATACGTTCGATAAGGATAAGAAGACCTTTAAATCGGGGTCTATAGTACCCGGTTTTGGTTATAATCCAGATGACGGAATCAAGATTGGTATACAAAGCGTCTCTACTGTGAATGGTTTTAAGAGAAACCCTTTTACCACGAGAAATACGTATAGTTTGGGCTATTATTTTGCTACAAGCGGTTTCGATGCTAGTTACCAAGGGGAATTTGCTCGAATATTAGGAAATTTTAATTTATTAGTTGGACTTAACTTTTCCAGCCCTAATGCTTCGAATAATTTCTTTGGCTTCGGAAATGAAACTCCAAATTTTGATGATGATTTAGACTTCGACTATAATAGAACTAAAATAGGAAGAGCTGGGATTAAATTTGGCTTTGTAAGGAAATCGCCCTTCGGAAGTTATTTTGGATATATGGCTAATTTTGAAGGAATCAAAGTAGATGAGACCGAAGAAAGATTTATCACGGAAGATTTTGTTTCTAACGACCCGGACTTTTTTGAAAGAAAATTCTTTGGTGGATTAGATGCAACATATAGGTACGAGAGTTATGATAATAACTTAAATCCAACTCGAGGAATGAAATTTGAATTAAATGGGGGAGGAAAAATAAATCTGGAAGATCTTGATAGTAATTTCGGATATATTAAACCTTACCTAGGCTTTTATAACGCGCTTTCTGAAAACCGAAAATTGGTATTGAAATCACAAGTTCAAGCTCACTTTAATATTGGGGATGATTACGAGTTTTATCAAGCAGCACAATTAGGAGGTAATACAGGTTTACGAGGTTTTAGACAGCAACGATTTACCGGAAAGAAGTCTTTCGCTACCGGGGCAGATCTACGATATAGCTTTAATCAATTTAAAACATCTTTCTTGCCATTTCAGATTGGTGTCTTTGGAGGTTATGATCTGGGAAGAGTATGGACAAAAGAAAGTGATAGTAATAAATGGCATGATAGCTATGGAGGAGGACTTTGGATTAATAGTGCGGATGCCTGAGTGCTCAATTTAGCCTATTTAATAGTAAAGAAGACATGAGATTCACTTTCGGGTTCGGATTTAAATTTTAGATTCTTATTCGGGATATAATTTCTCGAATTTATCGATCGAAAGTATACCAATAAAAAAGCTCTACAATTTGTAGAGGCTTTTTTATATCATCAGGTTTTTATAGACTGCTACGTATGTTAAAAAAAACTTAAAACGGATAACTATCAATTTAGTTTTGAAGATTTTTCTGTTATTCGCTTTCCAATTAATTCAACTCATATGTTTAACCGTTTTTTTGTTAAGCCTCTTATTTACTACGATCTCATTATTTTCATATTCACAGGAATTTTCTATTTCTGGAAAATTAGTAGATGGACAATCTAAAATTCCTTTGGAAACAGCAACGGTCTTTGTAGAATCGGTTAAAGATAGTTCACTTATTACCTATACTATATCAGATAAACTCGGTGTTTTCGATTTAAAAGGTAGAACTCAGGCGTCAAAGGTCAATTTATATATTTCGTTTGTGGGATATAAACCATATGAGAAATTAATTACACTGGATGAAAATAGAATTCTGAAGTTAGATGCTATTTCTTTGAATGAGCAAATAGAATCTTTAGGAGATGTAGTAATTCAAGGTAGGAGAGCACCGGTTACTATTAAGAAGGATACATTGGAATTTAATGTAGCTTCTTTTAAGACCAAAAAAGATGCTAATGTGGAGGATCTTTTAAAGGAGCTTCCAGGGGTAGAAGTAGATGACCAAGGGAACATCACTGTTAACGGTAAACCGGTTAACAAAATTCTTGTTAATGGAAAACCATTTTTTGGAGACGACCCAACGATTGCAACCAGAAACTTAACGAAAGAGATAGTTGAAAAGATTCAGGTAACAGATACAAAAACCGATTCTGAAGCCTTTAATAATGAAAAGGGTGATGATCAGAATAAAACTATAAACATCACAATTGACGAGGAGAAAAATAAAGGAATTTTCGGTCGGGTTGCGGCAGGCGGTGGCACAGATGAGCGTTTTGAATATGCAGGTCTTTTAAATTATTTCGATAATGATTTGCGAATTAGTGCGCTCTCGGGAGGAAATAATATTAATTCGCCCGGTTTTAGTTTCGGGGAAATTCAAAAAATGTTCGGTAATGTAAATTATATAAGCGTTAGCAGTAGCGGAGGTTTGAACTTTGGAGGTAGAGTTTTTGGAGGAGGAGAAGGCATTATTAATTCTAGAACAGCGGGGGTAAATTACGCAGATAATATTGGTGAAAAAGTTGAGATTTCATCAGATTATTTTTATTCTGCATCAAATTCCTATGAAGATAAAATTAGAAATAGAGAAAATATTATTCCCGGACGAAGATATTTTTCAAACCTAATTTCAAATTCAGATAGCAATAGTGATAACCACGCAATCAATTTAAATTTAAAGGCAAAAATTGACTCTACTTTTCTTATTGAATTTAAACCCAGGTTTAATTATACAAAGGGAGATTCACGATTTGCAAGTTCAGAAGAGACCTTAAATTCGAATGAGGAGTTAACCAATTCTTCAAATACTAATAATGAAGCACTAAGAGAAGGAAAGAATTTTAAGGGAAATCTTACTCTTAATAAAAAGTATGGTGCCAATGGAGGCTTTGTAAAACTCTCTATGGAAAATGAATTAAATGACACCAATAATGATAATTTTTCTCAATCTGAAACCTTGATATTTGGTGATGATCCTCAAGAAATTATTAGAGATCAATTTACCGATGGCAATTTGCAAACACGTGGAATCGAGATTGAAACCAGTGTTCGTGTACCTATACTGGCAAAAAAAGTTTTTATGGATCTAGAATATAAATTTGAGAATCAGAATAGGGATGATGCTCAATTTGTTTATGATCTGGATCAAGATTCAAATTCTTATTCCTTGTTAAATGAAAACCAGAGTACAGATTTTTCGAATGTAAACAGAACCTCCAGACCAGAAATTGGTTTAACTTATGAAAAGGATAAGTTTAGAATTAGATTAAATACAGGTTATGTTTTTAGAACTCTAGAAAGTGATGATGCAGTTAGGGATATAAATTTTAAAAATGAATTTAATGCCATTGAATACAACGGAAATATTCGTTATAAATTTAGCCAGAAGACCTCTCTTTATAGTGGTTTTGGCTTATCCCATGATGCGCCAGGAATAAGACAACTATCTCCTTATATAGATGTATCAGATCCATTAAACATTGTTCAAGGAAATCCAGATTTAAAGCCTACTAAATCTCACTATTTATATTTGAACTTGAATAATTATGATTTTCAAACTCGTACAGGAATGTATACTTATCTAAATATAAATGTGGCTAAAGATAGGGTTGTTTCAAGATCTACAATAGACCCATCTTTTATTAGAACAACTACGTACGATAATGTGGATGGTTATTATCAAATATTTGGAAATACTAATTACAGCAAGAACATTTCTATAGATAGCCTTAGGACGTTTAATATAGATGTAGGTATAGGAATAAATGCAAGTCGCAATGTTAACTTCAATAACGATATAAAATATGCAAGTAAGAATTTTTCATATAGTCCAAAATTAGGTTTCAAGTTTACTTGGAAAGAGTTGTTTGAGTTTAGACCTAATTATGAATTAAATTATACAAGCAATAAATTTGATCTTGATAATTTTGATGATAGAAAATTTTTAAGACATGAGGTGAGACTTAGAACAACCACCTTTTATCCTAAGAAATTAGAATGGTATAATGATATTAAATATATTTTTAATCCAGATGTAGCGCCAGGATTTGAAACAAGTTCTGTTTTTTGGAATAGTTCCTTAGCCTATTCTGTTTTAAAAGACAACGGAACTATAAGCCTGAAAGTTTACGACTTACTTAACCAGAATACTAATTCTCAAAGAACAGCCACTCAGGATTATATTCAAGACTCAGAGAGTACCGTTCTACAACAGTATTTTATGCTCGGCTTTAGTTATAAGTTTAATACTTTAGGTAAAAAAGGTGAAACCAGAAAGAGCACTTTTTGGTTCGATTAAATTTTAATAAAAAAGCCTCTGCAATTAATTACAGAGGCTTTTATATATTAATAACATCATCCTATTATTACTCCTCTTTTTGAGGCTCATTAATAGATAACTTATTTGTGAAATCGATAGTTCTGATAGGGAATGGAATATTAATTCCGTTTTTATCAAAAGCTTTCTTCAAAGCAATAATTGCTTTATTTTTTGCCATAAGCACGTCTCGGTTTCTTGTAACATCTGTCCAAAAACGAACCACAAAATTAATAGAGCTATCCCCAAATTCTTCAAACATAAATTCTACTTCTTCATTTCCTCTTTGCGGAAAAATTGATTCCATAGTTTCGGTAGTTAATTTTTGAACAAATTCTAAATCACTACTGTATCCTACACCACAATTAAGCATGACTCGGGATCTAGCAGTTCTAGTATAATTCTTAAATGGTTCATCTACAATTTTAGAGTTTGGAATCATTACATAGTTATTATCAGATTCCTTAATAACTATATTTCTCAAGTTAATTTCAAAAACCTCGCCGGCATACCCATTGGTTACCACCCAGTCTCCAATTTGTATTTCTGGTAGGAAACTTAGGATCACTCCACTAAAAGTATTGCTAAGCGTGCCTTGAAGTGCAAGACCAATTGCAAGTCCAACCACACCGGCACCAGCAAGTACAGAGGTTAAAACCTTATCCAAGTTTAATAATGACAAGGCAATAAAGAACCCAATAAAGATTACTATTATTTTAGCAACCCTAGAGGAAATTTGCCTTATAGAATCTTGAGAACCTTTTCTTCTTAGTAATTTATCTACCAGTTTTGCTACATATTTCGCAATAAACAGAAATATTATAAATACAACTGCGGCAAGTAAAAAATTGGGGAGGTTAAGAATTAAGGAATCTAGCCAAGAGGCCATTTTATCCCATATCCCTTTAATAGATTCATTTAAATTGAATTCTTTGAACATATATTGATTTCTATTTTAAATTGTCTTGTGAGTATCGCTAGTTTTCATTTTCCATGCGTCTAGCATCCAACTTGTTTTTTTCCAGCTCTCTAATATATGCACCTATAAGGTCTATAGTCCCTTCATCTCCACCTTTATCCGCTATTTCAGTTACTTTACGCATTTGCTTAAGAATAATTCCATGATCGTCTAATAAAGTTTTGATCATTTGTGAATCCGAAAGATCAGATTTAGATTCTTTTAAATTAGAAGACTTAAGATAATCACTCATATTACTAGCTGGCTGATAGCGTAAGGTAAGAATTCTTTCCGCAATTTCATCTACTTTCAATTTTGCGTCGTCATAAAGCTCTTCAAACTTCTCATGTAAGTCGAAGAAGCTTTTACCAATGACATTCCAGTGAAAATTTCTTAATTTTTGATAATATAAATGGTAATCTGCAAGAAGAATATTAAGTTCCTCAACAGTTTTTGCAGTTTTTTTATCGTCTAATCCTAAATAGTTCATAGTTTTTATTTATTGATTCTTAAAATACCATACAAAAATATGATAGTTGTTGGTGCTTCACAATTTACGAGTCATGTTTAATACAATTTTAACTCATGATTAATCGGTTGGCCTATGATTTTTCAAATCTAATTTTTTCAACATTTCTTTAGAAACCTGTCCACCGGAAATACCGTAGCCATCGACTAATGTTCCTTTTTTTCCATCTTTCGTGGTAATACAATACAAGATTGCATTATCGTCCGGATTGCTCATACCTTCAAATCTTAAAACCTTATCGACATCAAAGTCATTAACATGATATTTAGAAGATTCAGATTTAAGTTCGATTTTTTCATCTAATAAATTGAAGTCATATTCGTAACCTTCTTCTAATTTCAATTTATTTATAGCCTGTGATAATGTCCCGTAATCTTTCATTTTTATCTTAATTTAAATTTAGTTTGAAGTTACAGCCATGCTAGCCTAAATGCAAATTGGGGTGTTGGTTTAGTATAAGTTTAACTCAAATAGGGCGCTATTCTTCCTTCTCTTTTCTGCTGAAGAGCGCAAAAGGAATTGCGAAGAATATAAACAAATACCAACCGGTTACTATTCCTATTAAAGTGATGAGTGCGGCAACAATATATAGCCAGTAAGTTTTAATGAATTTCATAATGCAATAATTAGTAGTGTTACGGCTAGAAGATAATATAGCCAATATAAAGAAGGCTTTTTGGGATTTTTTCCGAAAAGAAAGATGGTTGCTTTGTAATAGAAACTTCTATTTTTTGCAATATGGTTATAACCAACATCACTCGCTTTTTGAAACCACTTATATTTTGAATACCAAAAATGCCATTTTTTGTTTCCTGCAATATATAAACTTCTATATGCAGAATCCGGTCCGGAATAAATAGAGCCATCAGTCTCGATAAGTCGACTCGCCTTTTTAAATTCTTTAACGGGAATATCCGGGAATTGAGAAGAGACCTCTTGATAAGTTTTAAAAGTCAGGCGTTTTTCGGTCTTAAGTTCCCATCTGGTTTTCCACCACTTGCAAAATTTACATTCTCCATCCCAAACTAAGATAGAATTATTCGGCGGGTAGTTGGTTTTGTTTATTTTTTGAAACATGTTGTGGTATTGCTGAAAAAGTAAAATTATAAAATTTGAATTTGATACTTTTGTGGAAACTGCCTAAATGCTGAATGCATTTGATATTCTTGCGCTTAGGTTAATACAATAGTAAAGCAATTCTATGCAAAAAAAGATTGGGAATAAAATTTTAGTTACTGGAGTTGCCGGTTTTATTGGGTTTCATTTAGCAAAGAGGTTATTGGACGAAGGTTTTCAGGTTATAGGCTTAGATAATTTGAATGACTATTATAATGTTGATCTAAAGTACGATCGCCTTAAGGAATTAGGAGTTTTAGCGAGTGCTGCTGAATATAATGTCAGAATCGAAAGTGAGTCGTATTCTAGTTTTCAATTTTATAAATTGAATTTGGAAGATAGAGCGTTTCTTCCGGAGCTTTTTAAAGAGCATAAATTTAAAATAGTGTGCAACCTTGCTGCTCAGGCAGGGGTAAGATATAGTTTAGAAAACCCAGAAGCTACATAGATAGTAATGTTGTTGGCTTTTTAAATATATTAGAATGTTGTAGAAATTATAATATTGAACATCTAATTTATGCCACCAGCTCTAGCGTATATGGTCAAAATAAAAAGATTCCTTTTTCTGTAAATGACAATGTAGATAAGCCAATAAGTTTATATGCAGCAACGAAAAAGAGCAATGAATTAATGGCGTACACATATAGTCATTTATTCAATTTTAAAACTACAGGACTTAGATTTTTTACCGTGTATGGACCTTGGGGAAGACCAGATATGGCAATGTTTCTTTTTACAGATGCTATTGCAAAAGGAAATCCTATCAAAGTTTTTAATAATGGGAATTTAGAGCGTGATTTCACTTTTATAGATGATATTGTAGATGGGGTTATGAGTATTGTTATCAAAGGTGAAAATCAGAAATCTAATTATAGACTTTATAATATAGGTAATAGTAAACCTGTAAAGCTTTTAGATTTTACTACTGAAATTGAAGATCAATTAGGACTAAAGGCTAAAAAAGAAATGCTACCAATGCAAGCAGGGGATGTAAAGAGAACTTGGGCAGATGTAAGCGACCTGCAAAATGATTTTGGTTACGAGCCAAAGATTAGTATAAAGGAGGGAGTGAAAAAGTACTTGTCGTGGTATACGGGGTATTATTAGTATTATAAAATGTTAATTTTAATGAGTAGATTCAAGACTTGTTATTATTCACAACAAATACGGAATTAGATTTAAGCTTTTTAGAATTCTTTAAGATATTGAATCCCTTACCTTAATATAGAAATACTATCTTTGCCGATTGTAAATCAAAACAATCGCATTTAATGCAAGAACAATTTTCTAAATTAAGGTCTTCAAAAATATTAGTAACCGGTGGCGCTGGATTTATCGGTTCCAATCTATGTGAATCACTTCTTAATCTTGGGGCTCAAGTAGTATGCTTGGATAACTTTGCTACAGGTAAGCGTGAGAATTTAGAAACATTTAAAGATAATTCAATGTTCACCTTAATTGAAGGTGATATTAGAAATTTAGATAGCTGCTATAAAGCAGTGAAAGGAGTGGATTATATTTTGCATGAAGCTGCCTTAGGTTCTGTTCCAAGATCATTAAAAGATCCAATTACAAGTAACGAAGTAAATGTATCGGGTTTTTTAAATATGCTGGTTGCTGCTCGTGATGCAAAAGTAAAACGATTTGTGTATGCTGCAAGTTCCTCTACTTATGGAGATTCAGAAAATTTACCTAAAGTAGAGCATATTATTGGAAAACCACTTTCTCCTTACGCTATTACAAAATATGTGAATGAACTTTATGCAGATATTTTTAAAAATGCATATGATTTAGACACCGTTGGGCTTCGCTATTTTAATGTGTTCGGAAGAAAACAAGACCCTAATGGAGCATATGCTGCGGTTATTCCAAAATTTGTTATTCAGTTAATGAATCATGAATCTCCAGTTATTAATGGAGATGGAACTTACTCTCGGGACTTTACTTATATAGATAATGTGATCCAGATGAATCTTTTGGCGCTTACATCAGAAAATAAAGAAGCTTTAAATGAAGTTTATAATACCGCTGTAGGAGATAGAACAAATTTATTGGAACTAACAACTTTGTTAAAAGAATTTTTGACCAAGTATGATCCTGAAATTGCAAATATTGAAATTAAACACGGCCCAAATCGTGCTGGGGATATTCCGCATTCTTTAGCTTCAGTAGATAAGGCAAAAAATAATTTTGGTTACGATCCAAAATATAATATAAGAGCAGGTTTAAAGGAAGCTGTGGATTGGTATTGGAAAAATCTTAAATAATATAACTATATAATGAACAACGATATTAAAATTGCAGTAATCGGTTTAGGTTATGTAGGTTTGCCGCTTGCTAGATTATTTGCAACCAAATTCCCGGTTATAGGGTTTGATATTAATCAAACTAGAGTAGCAGAATTAATGAATGGAAAGGATACCACATTAGAAGTAGAAGATGATGTCTTGAAATCAGCTTTGGTTGCAAAGCCTTCTAATGATAACGGCCTTTACTGCTCTACGAATTTAGAAGACATTAAAGATTGCAATTATTATATTATAACTGTTCCAACACCGGTAGATAAAAATAATAGACCAGATCTTACACCCTTATATAAAAGTAGTGAAGCTATCGGGAAAGTTCTCAAAAAAGGTGATATCGTTATCTATGAATCCACTGTATATCCAGGAGTAACTGAAGATGAATGTGTTCCCGTTCTTGAAAAAATAAGCGGCTTAAAATTTAATGAAGATTTTTTTGCAGGTTATTCTCCAGAGCGTATTAATCCGGGAGATAAAGAACATACTGTAGATAAAATTCTTAAAGTTACTGCCGGTTCTATACCAGAGATTGGAAAAAAAGTTAATGAGCTTTATAAAACTGTAATTACTGCAGGAACTCATTTAGCTCCAACTATTAAAGTTGCAGAGGCTGCAAAGGTTATTGAAAATTCCCAGCGAGATATTAATATTGCCTTTGTTAATGAATTGGCAAAGATCTTTAATATGCTCGAGATTGATACAAATGATGTTTTGGAAGCAGCAGGTACTAAATGGAATTTTCTTCCATTTAAACCAGGGCTTGTTGGTGGGCACTGTATTGGAGTAGATCCTTATTATCTAGCTCAAAAAGCGCAAGAGGTGGGGTATCATCCAGAAATTATTCTTGCAGGAAGACGTATGAATGATAGTATGGGGCAATATGTCGCTTCTGAAGTTGTAAAATTGATGTTGCAAAATGATATTAAGGTAAAGGGAGCTGAAGTATTGGTGCTAGGGATAACTTTTAAGGAGAATTGCCCGGATGTAAGAAATACTAAGGTAGTGGACGTTATTAAAAACTTAAAAGAATATGGAGTTAATATTACTATTTACGATCCACTAGCAAATCCAGAAGAAGTTAAGCACGAATATGGACTAACTACCTCTAAGAGTTTACCAAACAAAAAATTTGATAGTATAGTACTAGCCGTTGCTCATAAGGAATTTTTAAACGAAGATTTGGAAATTTTGAAAGCTGAAAATGCAGTTGTATATGACGTAAAAGGTGTTTTAGGTTCTAAATGTGATAAAAAATTATAGATGAAAATTAAAAACATTTGTTGTATTGGTGCAGGATATGTTGGTGGTCCAACCATGGCAATTATAGCTCAAAAGTGTCCTCACATTAATGTAACCGTAGTAGATATAAATGAAAAAAGAATCGCTGCTTGGAACGATGAAGATGTAAATAATATTCCAATTTACGAGCCAGGATTATCGGATATTGTAAAAGAGGCTAGAGGTAGAAATTTGTTTTTTTCTACAAATGTTGATGAAGCAATAGATAATGCTGAAATGATATTTATATCAGTTAACACTCCAACCAAAACATATGGAATTGGTAAAGGAATGGCTGCCGATCTAAAATATATTGAGCTTTGTGCGAGGCAAATAGCGCGTGTTTCGAAGACAGATAAAATTGTGGTAGAAAAATCTACCTTACCTGTTCGAACTGCCGAAGCTCTTAAAAACATCCTAGAAAATACTGGTAATGGAGTGAATTTCCAAATTCTTTCTAATCCAGAATTTTTAGCGGAGGGAACAGCTGTCGAAGATTTATTGGCACCAGATAGAGTTCTTATTGGTGGGGATATAGATACTGTTAAAGGAAAAGATGCAGTTGAAGCTCTAGTTAATGTTTATGCTAATTGGGTATCCAGGGAGCATATTTTAACAACAAATGTATGGTCTTCAGAACTATCTAAATTAACTGCGAATGCATTTTTGGCTCAAAGAGTGTCTAGTATTAACGCCATGAGCGAATTATGCGAAAAGACTGGAGCAGATGTTAATGAAGTTGCAAAAGCAGTTGGAATGGACTCCAGAATTGGAGCTAAATTTTTACAATCATCTGTTGGGTTTGGAGGCTCGTGTTTTCAAAAGGATATTTTGAATTTAGTTTATATAGCTAAATCTTTTGGTTTAAATGAAGTTGCAGATTATTGGGAACAGGTGATTATTTTAAATGATCATCAAAAGCGGAGGTTTGCTGCTAATATTGTAAAATCTTTATTTAACACTGTTTCCGGAAAAAAAATTGCGATCTTAGGTTGGGCTTTTAAAAAAGACACCAACGATACACGAGAATCTGCCGCGATTTATGTTTCAGATTATCTCTTAAATGAACAAGCAGAAATTGTTGTGTACGATCCTAAAGTAACAGCTGAACAAATTTATGCAGATCTTGATTATTTAGGAACAAGATCAGACTCTGAAAATAGGTCTTTAGTTAGTGTAGTTAGTACTGCTGAAGAAGCCTGTAAAAATTCACACGCAGTTGCGGTTTTAACTGAATGGGATGAATTTAAAGAACTAGATTGGAATGAAATTTACAAAAATATGCTTAAACCAGCTTTCCTATTCGATGGCAGGAGATTGTTGGATAAAGCCGAATTGCAGAGCATTGGATTTGACTTTTTTGTTATAGGAAATTAATTAGAAGATAATTTTATTTTAAAATACGATATGAAGAGAATTTTAATAACCGGAGGTGCCGGATTTTTAGGCAGCCATTTATCTGAACGATTATTAAACGAAGGTAATGAGGTATTATGTGTTGATAATTTTTACACTGGTTCTAGAAGTAATATTCATCATTTATTAGATAATAAAAACTTTGAATTGTTGAGGCATGATGTAACTCACCCATTATTTGTGGAGGTAGACCAAATATATAATTTAGCTTGCCCTGCCAGTCCAATACATTATCAATTTGATCCAGTTCAAACCACTAAAACTAGCGTATTGGGAGCAATAAATATGCTGGGCTTAGCAAAACGTTTGAAAATCCCGATATTGCAGGCAAGTACTAGTGAGGTTTATGGCGATCCAGAAGTACACCCTCAACCAGAAAGTTACAGGGGGAATGTTAATCCAATTGGACCTCGTGCATGTTATGATGAAGGTAAAAGATGTGCTGAAACTTTATTTTTTGATTACCATAGGCAGCATAACCTTAACATTAAAGTAATGCGTATTTTTAACACCTATGGCCCCAATATGAATCCCCAAGACGGAAGGGTAGTAAGCAACTTTATTGTTCAGGCATTAAAAGAAGAGGATATAACTATCTATGGAGATGGAAAACAAACCCGGAGTTTTTGTTATGTAAGTGATCTAATAGATGGAATGGTTCGATTGATGAATTCTGAAAAAAGTTTTACAGGGCCTGTAAATATTGGTAATCCAAAGGAATTTACAATGTTAGAACTGGCTGAAGAGATCATTATTTTAACTGGTAGTAAAAGTAAGGTGGTTTTTCATGACTTGCCTGAAGATGATCCAATGCAAAGAAAACCAATCATAGATTTGGCCAAAGACAAATTAAATTGGAAGCCAACTATTAATTTGGGAACAGGATTAATAAAGACTATTGAGTATTTTAAAAGTATTGTTTAATTGTTTGACAATTATCCTATAGATTTGAGGCCAACTAAAAAATATTATTTTTAAAGAAGTATAAAGATGTTAAAAAATAAATCAATATTAATTACCGGAGGCACAGGTTCTCTGGGTAAGGCTTTAACAGCCCACATTTTAAATGCATATCCTGATATAAAAAAAATAATTATTTTTTCACGTGATGAGCAAAAACAATTTGAAATGGCTCAGGACTTTCCCATTTCTCAATTTCCCCAAATTCGATTCTTTATTGGGGATGTTAGGGATGAAGCCAGGGTGAAAAGAGCTTTAAAAGGTATAGATTACGTAATCCATGCAGCCGCTATGAAACATGTTCCTATTGCAGAATATAATCCTATGGAATGCGTAAAAACCAACATCATGGGAGCAGAAAACATCATTAATGCTTGCCTGGAAACAGAAGTAACACGAGTGGTAGCTTTATCTACAGATAAGGCTGCGGCACCAATTAATTTATATGGTGCAACCAAACTTGCATCAGATAAGTTATTCGTGGCAGCAAATAATATTACCGGTTGGAATCCTATTAAATTTTCTGTTGTGAGATATGGTAACGTAATGGGGTCTAATGGCTCTGTTATTCCATTTTTTCTTAAAAAGAAAAAAGAAGGTGTTCTTCCAATTACCGATCCTACAATGACAAGATTTAATATTTCTCTTCAGGGAGGAGTAGATATGGTAATGCATGCCTTAGAACATGCATGGGGTGGGGAGATATTTGTTCCAAAAATCCCATCCTATAAAATTACTGATGTCGCTAAAGCTATTGGACCAGAATGTGAAAAACCTATAGTGGGAATTCGCCCAGGCGAAAAAATCCACGAGGAAATGATAACTTCTTCAGATTCTTATTACACCTATGATTTGGGTAAATACTATACTATTCTTCCTTCAACCCATAAGTGGAAGTTGGAGGAATATATAAGTAAATTTGAAGCGACTAAGGTAAAACCAGGTTTTCAATATAACTCTGCAGAAAATTCAGAATGGGAAACAGTAGAAGATTTAAGAAAATTAATAAAAGATCATGTAGATTCAACTTTTGAATTATAATTTTATGAGTAATCCTATTCCTTACGGTCGTCAAAATATTACAGAAGAAGATATTCAAGTCGTTATTGAAACCTTAAAATCTGATTATTTAACTCAAGGTCCGAAAATTGTAGAATTTGAGAAAGCTTTCGCTTCCTATGTTGGAAGTGAATATGCTGTCGCAGTTTCCAATGGAACTGCCGCCCTTCACCTTTGTGCAATGGCATTAAATGTGCAGGAGGGTGATAAGGTAATTACTACACCCATTACTTTTGCTGCCTCGGCTAATTGTGTCAGATACTGTGGTGGGGAATTGGTTTTTGCAGATATTGATCCTGAAACCTATTTGTTGGATATTAATAAAGTAAGAAAACTTCTGGAAGCTTCCCCCAAAGAAACCTATAAGGGAATAATCCCTGTAGATTTTGCCGGTAGAGCAGTAGATCTGGAAGCATTTAGAGATCTTGCTGTTGAACATGGACTTTGGATGATCGAAGATTCCTGTCATGCACCCGGTGGATATTTTAAAGATTCTAAAGAGCAGAAACAATTATGTGGAAACGGAAATTTTGCAGATTTGGCAATATTTTCATTCCATCCGGTTAAACATATTGCAAGCGGTGAAGGGGGTATGATTACTACCAATGATATGGCCTTGTATGACAAGCTTTTAATGCTAAGAACTCACGGTATCACCAAGAATGTAGAGATGTTTAAAAATTCTATTGAGTTTGCAGTTGGTACTTCTAGCCAATTGACTGAAGTCGATATCATGTCGAGGGGAGACGAGACATATCCCGCTTGGTATATGGAAATGCAGGAATTGGGTTACAATTACCGATTAACTGATTTTCAGGCGGCTCTTGGGACTAGCCAGTTAAAACGTGCGGATAAAGGTTTAGTAAAACGAAAGAAAATTGCTGAAACATACTTTCAGGCTTTTCTAAACAAAGATTTTGTAAAAGGACAATCTGGGGTTGTGGAAGGTCATGCATATCATTTATATGTGCTTGAAGTTAAAAATAGATTGGAATTGTATAATTATTTACGTGAAAATAATATTTATGCTCAAATCCACTATATACCTTGTCATTTAATGCCGTATTATAGGCAGTTTGGTTGGATAGAAGGCGATATGCCAAATGCAGAAAAATATTATCAAAATTGCATTAGCCTACCTATGTATCCAACATTGACAACTGAGGAACAACATTTTGTTATTAATACTATCATTAATTTTTATAAATATAATGAAGGTAATTATTGAAATAGCTAATACACATGGGGGCGATCTAGACTACATGTTAGAACTGGTTGATTCTTTTTCAAAGTTTGACAATGATTTTGCTATGAAATTTCAGCCATTATTGGCAGAAACATTGGCTACAAAGGAATTCGAGTGGTATCCTGTTTATGAAAAATTAGCATTTAGCCCTAATGAATGGCAATTAATTTTTCAAAAGGCGAAATCAACAAAATTAGTTTGGCTCGATTTATTTGATGATTATGGTGTAGATATTTTAGGGCAGAACATTTCTTTGGTTGATGGTGTTAAACTCCAGGTTTCGGTCTTATTTAATTATGGATTATTTGAAAGGCTAAAAAAATTCGATTTATCAAAGAAAAAGATAATTATCAATATTGCTGCTCTGGACTTTGATGAAATTGCTTTTTTTGTCAACAAATTTGAAAATGAGATTTCATCAGAAGAACTATTGTTAGAGGTTGGATTTCAAGGTTATCCGACAGAATTGATTGATTCAGGGATTTCAAAAATTCAAGCTATCAAGGCAAAATTTAATAATCGAATTGTATTTGCAGATCATGTAGATGCTACTTTAGATTATTCTATTTGGTTACCTATTATTGCTTTGCAAAATGGCGCCAATATCATAGAAAAACATGTCATGCTCACTACCCGGGAGACTAAATATGATTTTTATTCCAGTATCAACATCCTGCAATTTGAAAAATTAGTTGGCTTGATAAAAGACCAAGAAGAATTATTATCGGCTGCTTTTATAAATAAAAAGGAAAATGCTTATTTAGAGAAATCTTTACTTAAACCTTTACTTAATAAGAAGGTGCCAGCAGGCAAAGGAATTTCGCTTATTGAAGACTTTGACTTTAAAAGATCACCTCAGGATGGATTAAATTCAAGAGCTATTGAAAATTTATTGAATAATAAATCCATCCTCTCAAAGGTTAAAAGGGCAGGTGAAACTTTAAAAAGGAGTGATTTTAAAACTGCAAATATTGCTGTTATTGTTGCTTGTAGGTTAAAATCATCTAGATTAAAAGAAAAAGCATTGTTAAAAATTGGCGATTTAACATCTGTCGAATATTGCCTTAGGAACGCTAAAAAGTTTGATTCTATTCACCATGTTATATTGGCTACTTCTGATTTACCTTCTGATGCCGATTTGGTAAACCATACTTTTGATGAATCAGTAATATTTCATCAAGGACATCCTGAAGATGTTGTCCACCGTTATTTAGATGTAGTTAATTCATTGAAAATTGATGTTATTGTAAGGGTTACGGCCGACATGCCTTTTATAGATAATGAAATTTTACAATTATTATTGGATTCGCATTTTAAAAGTGGTGCCGATTATACTAGTGCAGAATCAGCTGCTGTGGGCACTAATTTAGAAATTATCAATGCGGAAGCCCTTAGAAAAGTAAAATTTCATTTCCCTAGGGCTGATTATTCTGAATACATGACCTGGTATTTTATGAATAATCAAACGCATTTTAAGATTAATTTGGTGCAGCTTCCAGATGAATTGGTAAGACAATATCGATTGACTTTAGACTATGAGGAAGATTTAATTATGTTCAATAAAATTCATGAAGCACTTTCTGACGTTAACCCTGATTTTACTTTGAAATCAATTTTTGATTATTTGGATGAACATCCGAATGTTGCTCATATAAATAGTCACATTCAATTAAAATACAAGACAGACCAAGCTTTGATATCAATGTTAAACGAAAAAACCAAGATTAAAACTTTTTAGAATGATAACGGACAGATTAGAAAACATCTATAAATACAATTCTATGTTCTCGGGAGTGTGCCAATTCAGTAAATTCCTCGATACAAAATCATTAATGGATATTAAAGAAAAGGAAACTTATCGTGACATTTTCATTTTTCCAGTTACCAGTGATTCGGTTTCCGTTGCTTTTGATAAAAGCATTTTAGAAGCGCATAAAAATTTAATGGATATTCATATTACTCTGGAAGGAACAGATGTCATTGCTTATGCGGATTTGGATAGGGAATCCATTATTTTTAAAGCATATGATGAAGCCAGTGATTATCTACTAGTCAATTCTGACTTTATAAAAACTATTGAGATTCCTAAGGGATATTTTTGCATCATTCCTAGTAATTTTGCTCACATGGCACTTTATACAGGTCATACCCAAGTAAAAAAAATAGTAGTAAAGATGCCAGTTGATTTATAATTTAAATTACTAAGTTTTAAATCGAAATGTTTTTCCGTTATTTTCTTTCACCGTTTCTGTTCGCTTTGAGATTCGTGTAGAAATTATTAAATGGCCTAATAGGATAAATGCATCATTTAAAATATAATGTTTTGCGAAAACATATGATATCTATTAATTTTTAATGGATTATTACTGTAATTTTTGGTTGGAAAGATAGGATATGTTAAATGCTTTAAATTATTATAAATTTAAACAGTGTATTTTGACCGATAGACAAAAATCCTTTTTAATTGAAATGATAAATGAATTTTACAATGTCTAATTTAGCAATTATCCCGGCTCGTGGTGGAAGTAAACGAATTCCGCGAAAAAATATTAAGGATTTTCTTGGAAAGCCTATTATGGCCTATTCTATTCAAGCCGCTTTGAAGTCCAACCTTTTTGATGAGGTGATGGTTTCTACAGAAGATAAGGAAATTGCTGAAATTGCCATTAAATACGGAGCAAAAGTGCCTTTTTTACGAAGCGATAAAAATGCCGATGATTATGCTACAACGGTTGATGTAATAGTAGAAGTCATTGAAAAATATAAAGATCAGGGAAGAACATTTAAAAATGTTGCTTGTCTTTATCCAAGCGCACCTTTTACTACTTCAAATAAATTGAAGGAAGCTTATACAATATTAATATCAAAAAATCTGGATGTGGTTTTTCCTGTTATGCCTTTTAGTTTTCCTGTCCAAAGATCACTGAAATTGAAGGAGGGAAGACTTGGATATTTTTATCCTGAATTTGAAAATCTACGGACTCAGGATTTGGAAAAAGCCTATCATGACGCCGGACAGTTTTATTTTATAAACACTTCCAGCGTGATTAAGAATAAAAGCATATTAACTAAAAATACTGGAGCTTTACTTATTACGGAATTAGAAGCTCAGGATATTGACAATGAAACCGATTGGAAAATAGCAGAGATCAAATATGAACTCCTACAAGGCATTAAGTAAGCAAATTTTTGCTAACGGAAAATATAGTATAGTTCCATTAAGAATGGAAGACCGCTACGATATAATGAAATGGCGTAACGAGCAAATATACCATTTGAGACAGGATAGACCACTCACAAAAGAAGATCAGGACAAGTATTTTGAAACAGTAATTACTAATCTATTTGAGCAGGAAAAACCAGACCAAATTTTATTCTCCTATTTAGAAGGAATTAAATGTATTGGTTATGGTGGTTTGGTTCATATCAATTGGATCGATAAAAATGCCGAGATTTCCTTTATAATGGACACTCAGCTTGAAAAAGAATATTTTAGGTTTCATTGGAGTAGTTTTCTTAAATTATTAGAAGAAACTGCTTTTGATGATTTAAAAATTTATAAGTTATACGTGTATGCTTTTGATTTAAGACCTCATCTCTATACAACATTAGAATTTAATCATTATTTTAAAGATGCAGTTCTTAAAGATCATTGTTTATTTAATGACAAGTTTATAGATGTGGTTGTTCATTCAAAATTAAATGTTTTATGAGAATAGGTGTGTTAGCCAGTGGAAATCTTGGATATTCAGTTTTTAAAGATTTAATAAAAAAGAATGAAGTTGTTTTTGTAATGACCGACAAAAAATCTTTTGATATAATTAATTTTTGTAAAGATTATAATTTTCCAAATTTTGTAGGTAATCCACGAAACGGAAAAAGCAATGAATTTTTAATTGAAAAAAAAATAGATGTTTTAATTTCAATAAACTATTTATATTTAATCGAAGAAAACCTGATAAAACTGCCAAAAAAATTGGCGTTTAATATTCACGGTTCATTATTGCCTAAATATAGAGGACGAACTCCTCACGTTTGGTCAATTATAAATAATGATAAGGAAACAGGAATTACAGCACATGTTATTGATAAAGGCTGTGATACAGGGGATATAATTGAGCAAATTTCAGTTCCTATAAATTATAATGACACGGGAGCTATGATTTTAGAAAAATATAATAAGTTATATGTGCCGTTAATAGATAGCGTTTTAGAAAAGATCAAGAATGATTCAATAAGTTTAGTTCCTCAAGAAAATAATAAATCCTCATATTTTGGAAAAAGAAGTCCTGAGGATGGAAAAATAGATTGGAATTGGCAAAAGGAAAGGATAAGGAATTGGGTCCGCGCTCAATCTAACCCTTATCCTGGAGCTTTTTCTTTTTACAAAAGTCAACAATTTATTATTGATGAAATTGAGTATAGTGATTTTGCTTTTGATTATGAGATGACAAATGGACTTATTTTATCACATAGTCCATTATTAATTAAAACACCAAATGGTGTCGTAGAAATAATAAAAATAAGAGATAACAAACCTTCTTTTGAAGTTGAGCAGATCCTCAAATAATTATAAAAAAATGAAAATAGGTAATTTTGAAATAAATAATGATTCTGAAATTTTTATAATAGCAGAATTATCAGCTAACCACAATGGCAGTTTAGATGTTGCAATAAATACAATTAAGGCGGCAAAAAGAACTGGCGCCAATGCCATAAAACTTCAAACGTATACAGCTGACACATTAACCATAGATTGTGATAAAGATGATTTTGTAGTTAAATCAGGATCAATTTGGGATGGTAAAACATTCTACGATTTATATAAAGATGCCTACACACCATGGGAATGGCATGAAGAATTGTTTAAAGTTGCAAAGGATGAGGGATTAATCTGTTTTTCTTCTCCCTTTGATAAAACTGCAGTGGATTTTCTAGAAGATTTAAATGTTCCGGCCTATAAAATTGCCTCCTTTGAAATTACAGATATTCCTTTAATTGAATATGTTGCGTCCATGGGGAAACCAGTAATTATTTCAACTGGGATTGCCGAAATAGAAGATATTGAGTTAGCTTTGGAAGCCTGTCATCGAATGGGAAATAATGACATAGCATTATTAAAATGTACCTCCTCATACCCAGCTCCTATAGATGAAGCCAATATGGTAATGGTAAAAGATTTGGCAGAACGTTATGGAGTTATATCCGGGTTGTCTGATCATACTATGGGTAGTACAGCACCTGTAGTGGCTACCTGCTTTGGAGCCAAAATTATTGAAAAGCATTTTATTCTGGACAAATCAATTGGTGGTCCCGATGCTTCTTTTTCGATGGATGAACAAGAATTCACCGAAATGGTTAAAGCGGTTAGGGAGGCGGAGAAAGCAACAGGAAATGTAAATTATAACCTAACTGATAAACAGAAGAAGGGAAAGGATTTTAGTAGATCTTTATATGTGGTTGAAGATATTCAGGATGGAGAAATTCTTACGGAAAAAAATATTAGAAGTATAAGGCCTGGATTTGGATTACATCCTAGATTCTATAGTGAAATACTTGGAAAGAAGGCTTTAATAGATTTAGAGAGGGGAACTCCACTTTCCATTAAACATTTTAAAAAATGAAAATTTTAATAACTCAAATAGTTGGAGTTGGATCATATGCACGGGTCGTGATGCTTGAGACCCTTCAATATTTAATTGATAAATATCCGGATGCGAAGATTTATCATTTAACCTGTTCAAATTCATTTAGTACTTGTTATACAAATCCTCATTCCAAACCTGAGTTGTGTTTTCTTTGTAAAAAAGGAACAAAGAAAAGTTTGGAACTTATATATGGTAATTTTCAGCATGTTATAATTGAAGAATTAACAAACAATGGAGACCTTAAGATTGCTGAAAATTTTATAAATGATAATAATAAAATTTCCAGAGATACTATTTTTGATGATTTCAAGGTGGGTGAATCTTCCATTTCATCCTATATCTCACATACCAGGGATAGGGATCTAGATAATATTGAAGGAAGTTTTGTTAAAAAACTCGTGAAAAATGGAGTAACATTATATCTAGGATTAGATAGACTATTTGATAAAGAAAAGTTTGATATTGTTTATAATTTTAATGGGAGACATACGTATCATAGAGCAGTAATAAGTTTGGCAGATAAATATAATGTCCCATATTTTAATATGGAAGTTGCACGTCCTGGTGGATTCTTGGAAATATTTGATAAAGCCTTACCACAGGATATACAATTTAAGCAAGATCTCGTAAGCCAGCATTGGGATCAATCAAAGTTAAACGGTGAGGAGAAAATCCAAATAGCTTCAAGTTTTTTTTACCGGTAAGGTCTCGGGGAAAAAAGTGCAAGGACCAGTTTTTACATTACAACAGGAAAAAAATAACTTGCCCGAAAATATTGACTATTCCAAGAAATGTTATGTACTTTATACTAGCTCTGATGATGAATTTGCTGCTGTAGGTAAAGAATATGAAAATCCCTATTTTCGCGATCAGAATGATGGTATTTTTTATTTATGTAACCTGTTTCAAAATGAGATGCAGAATTCTAATTTAATTATTAGAATGCATCCAAATCTTCGAGGTGTTGATTATGAGTATGTCCATAAATTGAGATCTTTAGAAGGAAGATTTAATAATGTTTATTTAATACCACCCGAAGGAAAAGCAGATTCCTACGCTTTAATGAAAATTGCGGAGAAAATACTTGTTTTTGGATCTACTATTGCCGTGGAATCTAATTATTGGAGAAAACCTGTCATTTTATTGGGTAGGAGTTTCTATTCTGGAATGGGTGTGGCCTATGAACCTGTTGATAAAGCAGAGATCCCCCAACTTTTAAAGACGAATCTGGAACCAAAAGATATTTTACCATCTTTAAAACTTGGATTGTACTTTTTAGATGGTGGTATACCGGCTAAATTCTATGATCAAAACACCGATGGAGAAGTTTATTTTAAAGGTATAAAGATATATGATTATTCAGAAATGGATAAATTCTTAGCTTCAGTAATTAAATTTGTTCATAAAAATTTTAAGAAAAGAATTTTAGTAAATTAAGTCAATTATTTAAAATGAATATAAAAAGCCTTTTAATTAATAATTTTCAATATTTTTTTTACTTCTACAGGATTTTAAAATACAGAATTTTTATTTCTTTTTTTTTAAGCATATGTGTAGGGGTGTTAGATGGATTTGGATTAGCTATGTTTATTCCTCTTTTGGAAATGAGTGGGGATGGAACCGATGGTGAGAAGGGAGAAAGTCTAGGTAACCTGAGTTTTTTACCCGAATTTTTGGAATCTATTGGCATCAACCTAAATATAACAAACGCCCTGATTATCATTTTGGTGTTTTTTGTCCTTAAGGGGGTTGCTAAATTTATAGAAGGATATGTGAGGGTGGTATATCAGCAATATTTTATGAAACACATTCGATATGGCAATATTGATAACCTTAATAATTATAGCTTTAAAAATTTCGTCAAGTCTGATGTTGGAAAAATTCAAAATACTTTTAGCGGAGAAGTTGGCAGGGTTAATATGACTTATAAAAGTTATTTTCAAGCAGCTCAATATGGTGTGCTTGTACTTGTATATGTAACTTTTGCCTTTGCTTCTAATGCTCAGTTTGCTTTAATGGTTTCGATAGGCGGTGTGCTCACAAACTTCATCTTTAGAACATTATATAAGCGTACTAAAAGTTATTCCAACAAATTAACTAAGAATTGGCATAATTTTCAGGGTTTATTAATTCAGCATGTTTCTTTTTTTAAATATTTAAAAGCTACGGGCCTTAATTATTTTTATGGTGAGAAATTGAAGTCTAGTATTAATAATATAGAAGGCGATCAAA
Organism: Gillisia marina; assembly: GCF_000258765.1. Classification (GTDB taxonomy): domain Bacteria; phylum Bacteroidota; class Bacteroidia; order Flavobacteriales; family Flavobacteriaceae; genus Gillisia; species Gillisia marina. Next base: position 64,677 of record NZ_AJLT01000012.1, on the reverse strand, counting down.
GAAAATTAGGGGTTATTGATTCTTTATTACGGGCATTAAGAGAACCATTAACTATGCTAGTAGTAGTCTTTGTGATATTAATTCAAGTTAAATTTTTCGATACCAAAATAGGATTAATCATTCTAAGCCTTTTATTTCTCTATAGAGCTTTAACATTTCTTATGGCTTTACAGGAAAATTGGAATAGATTTTTGGAATATTCCGGGTCTATGGATAATTTATCTGAATTTACAAAAGAACTTAAATCTGGATTTGAAAAAAATGGTGATATAAAGTTCGGAAGATTTAATAATAAAATAGAGCTAAAGAATATCACATTTCACTATGATGATCTAAAAGTTATAGATGGTTTAAATATATCTTTTAAGAAAAATGAAACTATTGCAATAATTGGTGAAAGTGGGAGTGGAAAATCAACTTTGCTAAATATTCTATCAGGACTGTTCTTACCTTCAAAAGGTGAAATATTTATAGATGACCAGAATATAAAAAAATTGGATTTATATTCCTATAGAAACAGGATTGGCTATATCACTCAAGAAGCCCCTATTTTTAGCGATACTGTATTTAATAATGTTACATTTTGGGATGAAAAGAATAGTGAAAATTTTCAAAAATTTCAGATCGCTATTAGGCAAGCATCTATTTTCGATTTTGTTTCGGAACTAAAAAATAAGGAAGACGAATATTTAGGGAATAACGGAATTAATATTAGTGGAGGACAAAAGCAAAGACTTTCAATTGCTCGGGAACTTTATAAAGATGTGGATTTTTTATTTATGGATGAAGCAACTTCTGCTTTAGATGGTGAAACGGAAAAAGCAATACAAAAAAACATAGACCAACTGCAAGGTAAATATACCATTTTCATAATAGCTCATAGATTATCTACTATAAGAAACGCCGATAGAATAATTGTTTTGAAAAATGGAAAAATAGATTCAGAGGGTAAATATGAGGATCTTTTGGATACATCAACAACCTTTCAAGAAATGATCAAATTGCAAAAAATGTAAATTAGATGAATTCGGAGAATTTTATAAAGGCTGAAATTGCGATTGATCAAATTTGTTACAAAGGAATTCCCGTTGGTGGTTTATTTTCTAAGCTATTCTTTGTTACCCACCGAGAAGATCCAAGGCTTGAGGGGTTTAATAGCAAAATCATAGTCCCGAAAATCATAGTTAAATCAATAAATAATTATTTTAAGAATAAAAAGGAATTCAATAAAGTTGTTTTAGGTTATAATACTACTAGACCTAATTTTAAAAAGCTTATATATCCTCTTTCAGAATATATCGAACCTAGTTCCACATTTTATAGTCCCGAGAGCCACGAGAATTTTGACTTTATAAAATTTAACGAATTTCCTAATGTAGGTATTGTCAAATGCCTGAAAATTTATACTGAAACACGAAAAATTTCAAAAAAAGTTTTTAAAATCATTAAAAGTTTTAATCTACCAATTTCAAAAACCAATTGTTTTAATCATCTTTACGTTCAATTATTAAAAGTAGAATCTATATTGCCTGCTATTGAAAACACTGAACTCATTGTTGTTGATTATGACCGTAGCTTTACAATGAGTGCAATTGTGTTGGCTGCTAGGTCTAAGGGTTTAAAAACTGTAACCTTAATTCATTCTACAATAAATACTTCCTACGGATACCACCCATTTCTCGCAGAAAATGTATGGTGTTGGGGAGAAATTCAGAGAAACCAATTAAAATCTATGGGAGTTGAAGAATACCAAATCTCATTGGTAGGAAATCCTATAGTTCAAGTAGAAAAAGTGACCTCACGTAAAAAAAACTTCGAAAATTGATATTGGTGTAGTTTTGGATAGACATAATGATAATGTTATTAAGTTTTTAAACTCTTTTATGGCAGAGTATGGAATGCTTTCTATTAATTTTGTCTTTAAAAAACATCCAATGAGTCTGAATGCAGAGTTTGATGAGAAGGCTTTGCAGTTTGATAATTTCGAAATTTTCTCTGCAAATTTAGAAAATAAATTTTTTCTTGAAAATTGTGATATTATAATTACTAAAGGATCAACTATGAGTTATGAAGCCCCAATTAATAATAAACCCGTTTTGCTATTAGATTTAGATGATGGGATGGGGATACATTCAAATATAGAAATGATGAAAAATGAGTTATTGATGCCGGCTTTTAATACAGTACCTTCGTTATATTCTTTTTTAATGAAATTAATTGATGTAAATAGCCGGGAGGACTTGGCTTTTAAACAGCAAACAGCTTTGCGAGAGAAATTATATTATAAAATTGGAACGAACTCTACAAGGTTTACAGCAGAAAAAATAAATGATTATTTATAAAAAATTACAGTTAAAAAAATATGGAAAATTTGAAAATTTTGGATTGTACCCTGAGAGATGGGGGATATTATACAGGTTGGGATTTTGAAGATAAATTAACAGAAATATATTTTGAATCTTTTAATGATCTTCCGGTAGATTATTTGGAAATTGGATATAGATCAAATCCAATGAATACTTATCTAGGAAAATACTTTTATTGTCCTCGCATAGTTCTAGAACGTTGTAAAGAACTTTCTAATAAAAAGCTTGCTATTATCCTCGACGAAAAGAATGTTCGTAAGGAACATGTCAATGACCTTTTAAATCCTTGTGTTGGATTGATAAATATGGTTAGAATTGCAGTAGATCCCCAAAACTTCGGTCGGGCCATTGGTTTGGCAGAGGAGGTTGCAAAATTGGGATTTGAGATTTGTTTTAATGTCATGTATATGTCTAAATGGGAATCAGAAAAGCAGTTCTTAGCTCAAATAGGTAATGTAGACGGAGTTATAGATTATTTCTACATGGTGGATTCTTATGGAGGTGTTTTTCCTAATGACGTTAAAAAAGCCTACGATATTGTTCGAAATAAGTTGGATGTTAAAATTGGATTTCACGGTCACAATAATCTGGAATTAGGTTTAATTAATACATTAACTGCGATTGATTGTGGTGCAGTAATTGTAGATGCAACCGTTACTGGAATGGGAAGAGGTGCTGGTAATCTTAGCACTGAACTACTTTTAACAACATTAAATTCACAAAATAAAATTGAACTAAATTTTAATGCATTAAGTATGGTAGTTGATCCATTTTCAGAGATGCAAAAAGATTTTGGGTGGGGTACTAATTTACCTTATATGGTCTCTGGTGCGCATTCATTACCCCAAAAAGAAGTGATGGAATGGGTTACTAAAAGATATTATTCATTAAATAGTATCGCCAGAGCTCTTTCTAATCAATCCAAAGGTCTTAAAGATAATACAGAGCTATCAAAATTAGATTTTAAAGGGATAGGAAATAGTGATACAGTTTTATTAATAGGCGGGGGTCCTAGTGCCGTAAATCATAATGAAGCCTTAAAAACTTTTTTGAATTTGCATCCTGATATTATAGTTATACATGCAAGCTCTAAAAACGCTAGGAGTTATGACAATATTGAAAACGATCAATATTACTGCCTTGTAGGAAATGAGGGTTATAGACTTGAAAAGGTTTTTAATAATCACTTAGAAATTCAAGGAAAATGTATTCTACCGCCTTTTCCCAGAAAAATGGGCACTTATATTCCAGAGGCTTTAAGTAATTGTTCATATGAATTGCAAGATGAGATGTTTACCGAAAAATTTAAGGATTCCCATACAGCAATTGCATTGCAAACCGCTTGCGAACTTGGCGCGAAAACCATATATTTGGCCGGATACGATGGATATACCACGGAAATCATTCAAAAGAATGAACAGGAACTCTTTCTAGAAAATGAATATTTATTTGAAAAAATTGTTAAAGCGAAAGATATAAAATTAGTGAGCCTTACAGCAACCTATTATGGAATTCCTGAAAAAGAATCTGTTTATAGTAAAATTGATATTTAATGGGAATGGTAGGAGTATTTTCAAAAACTGTTGACAGCAATTTTATTGAAGCGATTGGCTTCTCAGGGATGGATTTCGTTATTTTAGATCAAGAACATGGCCCTTCTTCCAGAGAAAATTTATTTAATCATGTTCGAGCTTGTAAAGTTTCGAATATACTTTCAATTGCAAGAGTAGGTGAATTAAATTCTAATTTGATAGGGTCGGCTCTTGATTGTGGGGTAGACGGAATACAAGTGCCAAATATTGCAAGTGTTAAAGAAGCTGAACTAGCAGTTGAATATGCTAAATTTTTCCCTATAGGGAATAGAGGTGTATGCAGGTTCGTGAAAGACGCTAATCACGGTTCTACAGATAAAAAGGATTATTTTAAGAATGCTAATGCAAAAAAAATTAATATTGCAAGTTGAAGGAGAAAAAGGTATTAATAATTTAGAAAAAATTTTTAGTGTCAAGAATATTGATATAATATTCATTGGTCCTTATGATCTATCTCAATCATTAGGAATACCTGGCGAAGTAGACCACCCTAAAATGACCAAGTTAATGCATGATATTTCAAAATTAGCAAAGGAAAATGATGTTAGACTAGGTACTTTTTCAGACTCCATTCCAATGGCTAAAAAATTGATGGAATACGGTTTTGAGTATTTAGCCTATTCGGTAGATGTTAATATTTTATTTAATTCCTGTAAAGATATAAAATCTAAAATTTTAAATTATATATGAACATTCTAGTAACTGGGGGAGCTGGATTTATAGGAAATAAACTTATAACAAAACTTCTTTCAATTGGGCATAATGTAACTTGTTTAGATAAAAATAAACCGGAAGCAGATGTTCTTTTTATACAATTTGATATTAGCAAAAGTACTTTGGTCGATTTGGATATTGGGGATATAGACGTAATCTATCATCTCGCTGCTCAATCTGGAGGATATTATAGCCTAATTGATCCAGTGGGGGATTGCGAATGGAATTGTTTAGGCACATTAAATGTTATTCGCTTAGCAAAAAAATTAAAGGTCAAGAATTTTATATATACCAGTAGTATGGCAGTTTATGGGGATATGGAAAATGCTAAGGAAACATCTCCAACATTTCCGATATCGTTTTATGGCGCAAGTAAACTTGCCGGGGAAAATTATTGTAGACTTTTACCGGTCCATAGTAAGATACCATTTACAATTTTCAGACTTTTTGCAACCTATGGTTCTGGACAGGATTTGTCTAACAAACGCCAAGGAATATTGAGTATTTATTTAGATCAAGCACTAAATAGAGATGTTATATCTATAACTGGACGTAAAAATCGTATTCGTGAATTAGTTCATGTGAATGATGTTGTAAATGCTTTGATAATGCCTTTAAAAACTCCTGGAATGAGAAATGAAACCTATAATGTTTCCTTTAAAGAGATTTTGACTCCCGAGTTAATTATTAATGTATTGAGTGAGCGCCTAAATAAAAAATTGAAGATTAATGAATTAGATGGTTATCTAGGTGACCAAACTTTAATAACTAGTGATATATCTAAGTTAAAAGCCACGGGATGGTCACCTAGGTTTGGACTTAAAGAAGGATTAGAGGAATTTATAAATAATATAGATGAAGAAATTAGTTGCAGTCATTCCGGTTCGAGCGGGATCTCAAAGAGTGAGGAATAAAAATATAAAATCTTTTGCGGGAAAATCATTACTTGAGCATAAGATTGAAACTATCAAAAAATTACCCGTTAATGATATAATTATAAACACTGACAGTGAAAAAGCAATAGAAATAGCTAAGAAAGCTGGTGTATCAGTGCACAAAAGAGAGCCTTACTACGCAAGCTCTGAGTGTTCTAATAGCGAGTTTCACCACTATATTGCCAAAACCACTGATGCAGAAAATATTTTAGTTGCTCAAGTAACGGCTCCATTAATTTCTGTGGCTAGTTATACAGAGGCTATTGAGCAATTTTATGAAACCGATTGTGATAGTCTTATGTCGGTAAAAGTATTGAAGGATTTTATTTGGTATGATAATAAGCCCTTAAATTACTCTATCGAAAAGATGCCAAATTCACAGGATTTACCTGAGTATCTTGTGCCAACTTTTGGATTAGTTCTGGTAAAAAAATCAACCATGCTAAAATGTCGCAGTTATATTGGGAAGAAACCTCTCTTCTATAAAATATCGCAAAGGGAGGCTGTTGATATAGATACAGAGCTTGATTTTGAGTTTGCGGAATTTTTAATGAATAAAATTTTAAAGGAGAATAGTTTTGAATAGATCATTTAAAAATATACTATGGGATTTTGATGGCGTGATTTTGAACTCCTCAGATATAAGAGACGCAGGTTTTGTTCACTGTCTTCAGGAATTTCCAAATGAAGAAGTAAATGTTTTAATGAAATTCCATCACGAGAATGGTGGTTTATCTCGGTATGTTAAATTTAGATATTTTTTTGAAGTAGTTAGAAGAGAAGAAGTTTCAGAAGAAAAAATCAAAATCTTCGCCACTAAATTTTCAGAATATATGAAGAGTCGTTTAATTGATAAGAATTTATTAATTGAAGATTCTGTAAAATTTTTAAAAGAAAACTACTTGAATTATGACATGCATATAGTTTCGGGTTCAGATCAGAATGAATTGAGGTTTCTGTGTGAAAAATTAGATATTCAGTTTTTTTTTTAAATCCATTCATGGTTCACCCACACCAAAAATTCAACTTGTAGATACTATTTTAAAACAACACAATTATATTCCTAAAGAAACACTGTTGATTGGAGATTCAATAAATGATTTCGAGGCTGCAGATCGAAATAATATTTCCTTCGCTGGCTACAATAATTTAGATTTACTAAAAGTTGGTAATTTTTATTTTAACTCAATCACTCATGAATTTATTAAATAGCCTAAAGGGATTAAAACTTTTTCTTTCAAATACCAAAGTATTTCATCTTGATAAAATTGTAAAAAACAAATCTGTTGCAGTTATTGGTGCTGCTGATTCGGCGTTTAAAAAGGAGTTAGGAAGTTATATAGACAGTTTTGATTATATTATACGTGTAAATCGTGGTGCCATAAAGTTGGATGAAAATAAAAAACGTTTTGTGGGGACTAGAACAGATATCTTATTTCATTCATTTTTTGAATTTTCGGAAAGTGGTGGGGGACCAATAGATTTGGAAATTCTTCAAGCTCAAAATAACAAATTTTTAGTTAACCCTAACTCGAATATAAGAGGTCTTAGAATTCAATGGAACTATTACAAGAGAAATTTAACTGAAATAGTCACCTATTATTTACCTTATATATTATATAAGTCTATTACAAAGAATTTAAATTCGTTCATTCCAACCGTTGGTTTTTCAGCGTTGTACACAGTTCTTAATTCTAATTGTTCGAAACTTTATATTAGTGGTTTTACTTTCTTCAAAACTCCATATGCGGATGATTACAGGGATAATTTGAAAGATGTAGAAAAAAATTTCAAGTTTATAGAAAAACAAGGTTTGCATAATCCTGATCTGGAACTTGCAGAATTTTTAAGACAATTCAATAAGAACAAGAATCGTATTCCTATAGAGATGGATCCAGATTTAGAGGATATCGTCAAGCGCTATGGAAATTTTTGATAAATGATTTTTAATTTATTTTAATTTATTTTTTGTTTATGAGATATTTACCAATCAATATTTAGTATGGAAAATACAGCTTTATTTATTGTGCCAAGAGGTAGTGATGAATGGAAAGGGAATGAAGCAGGATGGATCACTGCTTCCGGATGGGCAGGTGCAGCAGGAGAAATTTTCGGAACTAGTTATGTGGCAACCACAGACGGGATATTTAGTCCAAAAGAATCAATTGAATTCCCAAAAGGAAACAAAGATGCTACAACTTCAAAAAAACCAAAAAAAATAAGAAAATTTATCCCAGAATTTTTAATAACAGCTTACAAGGATTTTAAATTAAAAAATTCTAAACCTAGAGTATGGCCGGTTGAAGAGAACAAATTTCTTAAGAACAAAAATGTAAAATTTGTCTGGGAAAGGCATGATTTATTCCCTGGTCCTGGTCATAAAATTGCTGAAAAATTAAATGTTCCCTTTATTATTTCTGTAGAGGCACTAGCTGTTTGGGAAGCTAAGAAGTGGGGAGTAAAACGCCCTCTATGGGGTAATTGGTTAGAAAAAAATATTGAAGCTAAATCCTTAGAAAATGCTGATTTAATATGCTGCGTTAGCCAGGAAATAAAATATAAAGTAATTTCAATGGGTATTAATGAAGATAAAGTTCTAGTAACGCCCAATAGAGTTGACTCTTTATTATTTAATCCTGAAGTAAAAAATAGTAGAATTTCTGAAAAATACAACTTAAAAGGGAAGATTGTGTTCGGTTGGACAGGAAGTTTCCGAAATTTTCATGGCTTAGATAGCGTGGTAAAAGCATTTAAATTAGTAAAAGATAAAACTCCAAACGCTATTCTAATTTTGGTAGGAGATGGTCAAGAATTTGATAAAATTAAACATCTTGTAACGGAATTAAATTTGGAAGAAAATGTCATTTTTGTTGGTAGGAAAAAGTTTGTGAAGGTGCCAGACTACGTCTCAAATTTTGATATATGTCTAGTAAGTGCTAAATCTGCTGAAGGATTTCACTATTCACCGCTAAAATTAAGAGAGTACTTAGCCTTAGGAAAGGCCGTAATTGTACCAAATGCAGGAGATTTATCATCTAATTTCGGTGATGGAAAAGATGTGTTAATGTATAAACCAGGTGAAGTTAATGATTTAGCCAATAAGATGTTACTCTTAATTTCTAACGAATTATTAAAACAAACACTTGAGCACAATGCCCTTCATTGGTTTCATGCTGAGGGATCTTGGGTTCATGAATTAAATAGGGTATGTGAAATTCTAGGAATAGAAAAATAAAAAATTATTTTGAAAATTATTCAAGTTGTACAAAAACCTCAATTAAGAGGAGCTGAAATATTTGCCTGTCAATTATCAAATCACTTAATGGACTTGGGACATGAGGTGATTATTATCAGTATTTTCTCTGGAGATGCAGAACTACCTTTTAATGGAGAGATTATAAAATTGAACAGAGATATTTCGAATAGATTTTATGATGTAGTTGCGTGGAAATTTTTTTTATAAGATAATAACTGAATTTCAGCCTTCAGTCATTCAGGCAAACGCAGCAGATACTTTGAAATTTGTGGTAAGCACAAAACTTATGTTCAACATTAAAGTTCCATTGATTTATCGAAATGCAAATAAAATGGGTGATTTTATAAAATCGAGATATATAAAAACATTAAACTATTTTTATATATCTAAACTGGATTTTGTAATCTCTGTAAGTAAAGAGTGTGAAAAGGATTTTGTGCAAATTTTTAGGTATCCCGAAAATAAAATTACCACCGTTGAGATAGGTGTCGAAGATCAGATAATTAAGAAAACTCCTTTACTTTTTGATGCTATAGATAAAAATAGCAATGTGTTCTGCCACATAGGAAGTTTTGTGCCGGAGAAAAATCATTCAGGATTAATTCGTGTTTTTGAAAAAGTTCTTGAAAAGTATCCGAAAACTCAATTACTTTTAATTGGTAAGGGATATTTAATGCAAGAGATAAAGCATTTGGTGAAAGAAAAAAAAATAAACAATAATGTTCATTTTTTAGAGTATAGAACTGATGTTTTAGAAATTTTGTATAATTGTGATGGCTTTTTACTACCTAGTCTAATTGAAGGTTTACCTGCCGTTATTTTAGAAGCTATGTATGCAGAAGTCCCGGTGGTGGCCTATAGAGTAGGTGGTGTTGAGGAGGTAGTAATTAACAACGAAACAGGTTGGTTGGTAACTAAAAATAATGAGAAAGAATTTTTACGATGCATTTTTGAATCAATTGAAAAGCCAGAAAAAGTAAATCTATTTAAAAAAAATGCCAAGGAAATGGTTTCGAGTCGCTTTTTAAATATAAAAATCGCAAAGAGATTCGAGGAAATATATTTTAAATGTTTAGAATAATAGGAATTGGAGAAAATTAAAATTTTACACTTAATCAAATCATTGGGTAGAGGTGGAGCAGAAATGCTGTTGCCTGAAACTTTAAAAATTCATAATAAGGAGAAATTTTCTTTCCACTATATTTATTTTTTACCATGGAAAGATCAAATGGTCACCGCTATAGAAAAAAATGGTGGGATTATTAGTTGTGTCGAAGCTACTAATAATATTCATATTATAAGGAAAATTCCGGAGCTCATCAATTATGTAAAAAACAATAACATCAAATTGATTCATTGTCATCTTCCTTGGGCTGGATTTGCAGGACGAATAATTCATAAATTCACAAATGTTCCTGTAATTTATACAGAACATAATCTTCAAGAAAGGTATCACTCTATAACGAAATATCTTAACCAATATACCTATAACTGGCAGTCAAAGGCTATTGGGGTTTCAGATGATGTTACTCAATCAATTAAGATAAATATTAATCCAAAAATTGAAGTTGTTACAATTCCAAATGGTGTTAATACTCAGTACTTTAAAAGAAACGCGGATCTTGGTTTAGGATTGAAACAAAGCCTAGGAATCCCTGAAGATAGCATTATAATAGGAAATATAGCTGTTTTTAGATTTCAAAAAAGACTATCTGAGTGGCTTATATGTATGAGCGAAATTATTTCGAATTCTGATAATGTATATGGTATTTTGGTAGGCTTCGGACCGCTAGAAAAAGAAATAAAAGAAAAGCTCATTGATTTAAATCTTGAAAATAAGATCTTTCTTCCTGGATTACAAATAGATGTAAAGCCTTACTTATCTGCAATGGATGTTTTTATGATGACGTCTTCTTTTGAAGGGCTTCCTGTCGCTATGTTAGAAGCAATGAGTATGGAGTGTGCAGTTGTTGCTACAAACGCGGGTGGAATTAAGGAGGTGATTCGAAACCATCAAGATGGTTTAATTTGTGATGTAGATAATTGGCAGGAATTACCAGATATGGTAGGAACATTGTTAAAAAATAAGTCAAAATTAAATATTTTAAAAGCTAACTCAAGAAATCGAGTTTTGGATAAGTTTAGTATGACCAGAATGGTTTCTGAATTAGAATTACTGTATACGGATATAGTTCAGCTTTAAATATATGGAATTTCTTATAGGAAAATTAGAAGATACAGAGGAAATAGTTACGGTTCTTAAAAAAAGTTTAGGAGCGGGCAAACTACCTAAGTCTGCCGAAATTTGGAAATATAAGCACTTTTTAAATCCTTTTGGAGAATCTCTAATTATCGTAGCTAAAGAAGAAGGTAAAATTATTGGAGTTCGTGCGTTAATGCGATTTGATTGGAGATTAAATCATTCTAAGGAATTCAAAACTTTTAGAGCTGTAGATACTGGGGTTCTACCTGATTATCAGGGTGTAGGAGTATTCAATAAGATGAATAAAATGGCAGTAGATAATGCAAGCGAAAGAGGTTTTTTTTTTATTTTTAATACTCCTAATGAAAAAAGTTTGCCTGGCAACCTAAAATTAGGATGGAAAAAAGTTGATAACATAAATGTTAGCTTCAAGCCATTAATACCACAGTTTAAAAGGAAACCACATTTTAATTTACCAAAAGCTAAAGATTTAAGTATTGTAAGTAACTTAACGAACGAAAGCAACAAAATTAATAGTAGAAGAAATAGAATTTTCATTCCTAAATCCCCTGAATATTTACTGTGGAGATATATTCAAAATCCACTTCAGGATTATCAATGCTATTTTTCTGAGGATTATTTTATCGCTTTTTATGAAAAAAAACATTCTAATTTCAATGAATTAAGAATTTCAGAATGCATCTTTTTTGAACGGAATGCGCGTAGGGAGATAGAAGAAATTATTATATCATTCGCCAAGAGCAAAGGAGCCAATATTATTACTTTTAGCCCAAGATTAGATATTTTCAAATTCAAGTTTAGTTTAAAACTTGGACCAATTTTGGTAATTAAGACATTGATTGAAAAAATGGAAGGTTTGAATCCCAAAAATTTAAATCAATGGAATTATCATTTAGGTGATTTAGAATTATTTTAAAATGATAATAGAATTACTTTTTTTTATTATTATTTCTTTTCGGCGTAACACAAATAATTTGTCGTAAACTTAAAAAGCAACATAATTTCTTTGATATTAAAATAATTAATATTTTATTTTTTTACCATGTAGTTTTTGGTATCATATACTATATATATATATCTTTTAACCCTTCCGATTCAAAAGGTTATTATTTTAGACCCTTAAAAAGTGATTTTGTTTGGTCTGAATCTTTTGGCGCCGGTACAACTTTTATAGAGTTTATTACATATCCCTTTGTCAGGTTTCTAGGTTTTAACTATGAAATGATGATGGTTTTGTTTGGCTGGTTTGGATTTTTGGGATTCATTTATGCCTATCTTTTTTTTAGGGAGAATATCACTGTTAAAATAAAAGTTTTTAAGTTTTTTGATTTTTTGTATTTAATTCTATTTTTACCAAATATGCATTTTTGGACTGCATCCTTAGGTAAAGGATCTATTATCTTCTTTGGATTGATGTTATTTGCTTATGCGATTAATAAGCCTAAAGAAAGAATGTATAAATTAATCTTTGCACTATTGATAATATATTTTGTGCGGCCTCATGTCTTTTTATTTGTTGCTGTAGGAATTGTATTAGGATATATGAGCGGAAAGGAAAAAATTGCTTTTTGGAAAAAATTAATGGTTTATATAATTCTCGTCGGTGGATTGTTGATTGCACAAGATCAAATCTTAAATGTAGTAGGCCTAGAGGATTCAGATAATGTTATTGGCGATTTCGAAAATTTTAGCGAAACGCGTGCTGAGGGGTTAAGCGAATCAGGTTCCGGGGTAGACATTTCATCTTATCCCCTTCCGTTAAAACTTTTTACCTTCTGGTTTAGGCCCTTATTTTTTGATTCTGGCGGATTTTTGAGTTTAATTATATCGTTTGAAAATTTATTATACCTTTTTCTGTTTTTTAAAATTTTAAATATAAATTTCATAAAATTTTTATTTAAAAGTGAAGTAGTTGTTAAAATGAGTCTGGTAGTTTTTCTGCTGTCTTCCTTTGCGATGACTTTTATTATGTCCAACCTTGGAATCATTATGAGGCAAAAATCAATGGTGATGTATTTTGCGTTTTTTTGTGATCTATTATTATCTAGCTCAGAAAAAATATGATAAGATTATGAGATTTAGGAAGTTGAAACGCACAGGGGAAATTGAATTGATGAAAGAAAATGTTGTGGCGATTTGAAGCAGGGAAAAATTAAAAGGTAAGTGTGAAGAGTGAAAATCTCGAATTAGCAAGTCAACAAGTTAACAAATCAATGAATCTTGAATTATCGAATCAAACCATGAACAAAACAGCAAATCAACAAATAAACAATAATGGTTTTTTAGTAATATCATTGGATTTTGAATTGATTTGGGGTGTGTTTGATAAGGTTGATCATAACGATAAGAAAACTTATTTTGAAAATACAAGAAAGATAATTCCTGAAATTTTAAAGCTATTTCTTGAATACAATATCCATTGTACATGGGCAACTGTAGGGATGTTGTTTAATAGGGACTTTGAGGAATGGGAAGCAAATAAGCCTAGTCGAGTTCCCGACTATGTTAATTCTTCTCTTTCAGCATATAAATACGGGGATTCATTAAAACCTGAGTTGTCCGCTCAATCATGTTTTGCAAAAGATCTTATTTCGCAAATTAATAATACTGCCAACCAAGAAATAGGTACTCATACGTATTCACATTATTATTGCTTAGAGGACGGACAAACTCTGGCATCATTTAAAGCTGACTTGGAGAAATCAATATCAATGGCAAAAGCTATGGGTATTGAACTTAAATCCCTTGTTTTTCCCAGAAACCAATTCAATGAATCTTATTTAAAAGTTTGTTATGAATTTGGTATAAAGAATGTACGCTCCAATCCGACAGACTGGTATTGGAAGGATACGCAAAGCACTTCGCTTAAGAATAGACTTTTTCGTACTGGTGATGCATACTTTGGCTCCAACAACAAATCTTATAGGGTTAAGGAATTAAATAAAATAGATGGAATACCGCTGTCTCAAAAAGCAAGTAGGTTGTTGCGACCTTATTCCAAGCATAAGATTCTTAATAATTTAAAATTAAATAGGATTATATCTGAAATGACACATGCCGCTAAAAATAATGAAATTTATCATTTATGGTGGCATCCACATAATTTTGGAAATAATCCTGAAGAAAATATATCCGATTTAAGGAAATTACTTGAGCATTATAAAAAATGCCAAAATAAATATGATTTTGGCTCTTTAACCATGAGTGAACTTAACTCTTTAGTTTAAAATATTGCAGCAATCCTTAGCTGCTTATTATGTAATATTTCTACACTTTTTTTGTGGTTTTTTAATCAAGTTCCATGAGGTGTGTTAAGTAATTTTAAATAGAAAACAACCCAAGATGCTGGTGAATAGTTTGTTATCAGCATTCCTTAAGTGTTGTAGAAATTTATATCCAATCGGTCTTATAATTGTATGGTGAGATGCTTATACAATATCATAAGCATGGAAGTACTTACGTTGCATTTTATCAATATATCAAAGGTTATCTTACTCCTGTTGATTTTGTTTTTTGTTAATCAGCACATCTTTTCCAAATTACAATTAAGACATTTTTTCTTTAAGAAAAAATTAATGAATCTACTATCACTTTATCATTTGGTCTTTGGTGTGATCTATTATATTTATGCACTTTTTAATCCATCAGATTCGATAAGATATTATAGTGTTCCTCAAAATAGAAACAAAGGCTGGCTCGACTATTTAGGGACCGAAACCACTTTTATAGATTTCGTATCTTATCCTTTTATTAATTATTTTGGTTTTAGTTACGAGATGATGATGCTTCTCTATACCTGGGTAGGATTTATGGGTTTTGTTTATGCCTACTTATTTTTTAAGGAAAACATTCCCTTGGATGTAAAGGTTTTTAAAAAAGTGGATTTACTCACACTTATTCTCTTTCTTCCTAATATGCATTTCTGGACTGCTTCTTTGGGAAAAGGGGCGCTAATTTTCTTGGGATTAATGCTATTTGGTTATGCAATTTCAAAACCCAAAGAGAGAGTTATTACCTTATTAGTTGGTTCACTCTTGGTTTTTTATATTCGTCCTCATATTTTTCTAATTTTATCAATAGGATTTCTCCTGGGCTTCTTGACCGGTTTAGGGAGGTTTACATGGAAACATAAAGGTATTGCATTAGGGATATTTCTATTAAGCTTGTTTTTACTTCAAAACTCAATACTTTCTGTAGTGAATTTAGAAAATTCTAATGATCTAATCTTTGATTTTCTTAAGTTTACCTCAAATAGGGCAGATGCTCTTAGTGAATCTGGCTCAGGATTGAATATGGCAGGTTATTCTTTACCAGAAAAAATCTTTAGTTTCTGGTTTAGACCATTATTCTTTGATGCTCCCGGAATCTTAGGCGTTATAGTTTCTATGGAAAATCTAATTTACATACTATTATTTCTTAAAATCGTGAAATTGGACTTTTTTAAATTCATCAAACTTGCTCCAATGAACGTGAAAATGAGTTTAGCTTTATTTCTGATTACTTCTTTCGCAATGACTTTTGTAATGTCTAATCTTGGGATTATTATTCGCCAGAAATCAATGATTATGTATTTTATTTTTTTTTGTAATCTATTATTATCTAGCTCATGAAAAGCAATTAAAATCTGGTAAGATAATCGGTATGGATTCTAAGAAATTACTGAATGTAGCTTAGAGATAGCAGTAATTATTAAAAGGAATTTCAATTAACTTATAAGAATCTTAAAGCAATCGAAGCATGCATATTTAATGTTAATAATCGAATTGATTTTAAGTGGTTAATATATATTTGTCATCTCGCTGTTAATTTTTATAATTAATCTCATTTCATTTGAAAAAACTCATACGCATTACAACGATTCCTCTTTCATTAGAAAAACTTCTAGAAGGGCAACTTTCTTTTATGAACTCTCATTACGAAGTAACTGCAATCGCTGCTGAAAAGGAGCGTCTTGATAAATATGGAAGAGAAAATAATGTAAAAACCTTTTGGGTTGAGATGACGCGAAAAATTACGCCCGTTGAAGATTTAAAAGCGGTATATAAACTTTATAAGTATTTTAAAAATGAAAAACCTCTAATTGTCCACACCCACACGCCCAAAGCAGGAATTGTGGGTATGTTTGCGGCAAAACTTGCAGGTATTCCTATTAGGCTTCATACCGTTGCTGGATTGCCTCTGCTTGAAACTTCAGGATTTAAAAGGAAAATTTTAAATTTTGTGGAAAAGATGACTTATAGCTTAGCTACGAAGATCTACCCTAATTCTTTTGAATTAAAAAAGATCATTCTTGATCAAAAATTCGCAAAAGATAAAAGGCTTAGGATTTTGGGAAAAGGAAGCTCAAATGGAATTGATACTAATTATTTCGATCCTAAGTTGTATTTGGAAACTGATAAAGACTTACTTAGAAAAAAACTTAATATAAATAAGAATGACCTTGTTTTTATTTTTATTGGAAGGATTGTTTCAGAAAAAGGAATTAATGAATTAATTACAGCATTTAAAAAGTTACATGAAGTTAATTCCGATGTGAAATTATTGCTAGTTGGTCCGTTTGAAAATGATCTGGATCCAATAGACGATTCAAATTTGGAGATTATAAAATCGCACAACAATATCATATCAGTTGGATACCAAGAAGATGTACGTCCATATTTGGCAATTTCAGATGTGCTTACATTTCCTAGTTATAGAGAAGGTTTTCCTAATGTAGTAATGCAGGCTGGCGCAATGAATTTACCTTCAATAGTAACTAATATTAATGGTTGTAACGAAATAATTAAGCATAAGGAAAATGGTATTATTATCCCGGTGAAGGATAGTGTAAGTTTGTATAATGCGATGAGCCTATTTTATAAAGATCGTATCTTTTTAGAGGAGCTAAAAAGTAATGCGAGATACCAAATTGCTGCTAGTTATGAAAGAGAGCATTTTTGGAATCTCCTTTTAGCTGAATATAAAAATCTGGAGAACTTGCATACATAAAGCAAATAAAAATAAAATTTTTGCTTTAAAGAATTTTGTACTTTTGCCCGTAATTATCACCTGAAATTTTGAAAGCATAAGGTGCATAAACTTATAATTTAAAACAGACTTATTGAAGATTTATATAGTATTTATCAAGCCTTTTTTTGATTTTATTATTTCATTAGTGGCACTTCTAATTTTAAGTCCGTTATTATTAATAGCTTCGATTCTCTTACTTTTGGCGAATAAAGGAAATCCTTTTTTTGTTCAGAAAAGACCTGGTAAAAAGGGTAAAATTTTCAATATCGTGAAATTTAAAACGATGACAGATGAAAAGGATTCTATTGGTAATTTACTTCCAGATTCACAAAGATTGACAAGCATCGGCAAATTTATTAGAAAAACATCTTTAGATGAGATTCCGCAATTATGGAATGTTCTAATTGGCGATATGAGCATTATTGGCCCCAGACCTCTTTTGCCACAATATTTGCCTATATATACACCACATCAATATAAAAGGCATGAATTAAAACCCGGCATAACGGGTTGGGCGCAAGTAAATGGTAGAAATGCTATTAGTTGGACTCAGAAATTTGAATATGATGTTTGGTACGTTCAAAACGTATCCTTTTTATTAGATATGGAAATTCTTTTTAAGACGGTTCAAAAGGTTTTAGTTTCTGAAGGAATTAACGCAGAAAATATGGCTACTACAGAACCCTTTAACGGACATAATTAATTATGAATATTTACGGAGCCAGTGGTCATGGAAAAGTTATTATTGATATTGCTGAATCAATAAATATTTCAATTGATCAAATTTTTGATGATAATAAAAATATTGAATCATTAAATGATAGGTCTGTAGTTCATACATTAAATAGCTGCTTATTAGATTCTGACACTATTATTGCTATTGGAAATAATAAGATTCGAAAGAAAGTTGCGGAGTCATTTACGGGTAATATCTCGAATGCAATAATCCACAAGTCGGCTATAATATCACCAAATGCGACAATAAAAAAAAGGCACTGTGTCATGCCTAATGCCTGTGTGAATGCTTCTGCCGAAATAGGTGAGCATTGTATAATTAATACTGCTTCTACAATAGATCATGACTGTATACTAGGGAATTATGTTCATATCTCTCCAAATGCAGCTATTGCAGGAAATGTAAAAATTAATGAAGGAACTCACATTGGAATTGGAGCAGTGATTATTCCTGGTATAAAAATTGGTAAATGGGTAACGGTTGGAGCTGGGGCTGTAATAATACGTGATATTCCAGATTTTGCGGTAGTAGTAGGAAATCCAGGGAAAATAATAAAGTATTTAAATTAAAATATATGGAACAGGGCAAAATATGGCTCTCCTCACCACATATGGGTGGGACTGAACAAAAATTTGTGAATGAAGCCTTTGAAGCTAATTGGATAGCACCATTAGGTCCCAACGTTACAGGATTTGAGTTGGATATAGAAAGTTATTTAACCAATGGAAAAGATGAAGAATCCTCAATTCATGTTGCGGCATTAAGTTCAGGTACGGCAGCACTACATTTAGCTTTGATTTTGTTGGGTGTAGAGCAGGGCGATGAAGTTATATGTCAAAGTATGACATTCGCTGCTTCGGCAAACCCTATCATGTACTTGGGCGCTACCCCGGTATTTATTGATAGTGAAAGAGATACTCTGAATTTATGTCCGGTTCAGTTGGAAAATGCAATTGTAGATAGAATGGCTAATGGTAAAAAGCCGAAAGCTATAATTGCTGTCCATTTGTACGGGATGCCTTATAAGATTGATGAAGTAAAACAAGTTGCCGATAAATTTGAAATTCCAATCATAGAAGATAGTGCAGAGGCATTGGGAAGTTCCTACAAAGGAAAAAAATGTGGTACTTTTGGGGAAATTGGGATACTCTCTTTTAATGGAAATAAGATTATAACTACCTCAGGTGGAGGTGCATTAATTGCTAATAAGAAGTCAATTAAACAAAAAGCTATATTTTTAGCAACTCAAGCAAGAGATGATGCGCCACATTATCAGCATACTGAAATTGGATATAATTATAGATTAAGTAATATTTCAGCAGGTATAGGGAGAGGCCAAATGCAAGTTTTAGATGAGCATGTTGGATTAAGACGAAAAATGAATGAGTTTTATCAGGATACATTTTCAACAATAGATGGAGTGACTGTCTTTTCGGAACCAAATAGTGACTACTTTTGTAATAATTGGTTAACAATAATATCTGTAAATGAAAAAATTACAGGTAAAAACAGAGAAGACTTTAGATTATTTATGGAGGGTCTTAATATAGAGTGTAGACCACTTTGGAAACCAATGCATTTACAACCAGTTTTTGAAAAAATGCCTTATTATGGAAATGGAATAGCAGAAGAATTATTTGAAACTGGTTTGTGTTTACCTTCAGGATCTAATTTAACCGAAGAGGACAGAAAGAGATTAGAGCTTGGTATAAACGAATTTTTTAAAGCATAGATTAAAATATTTTATAAATGGGTGAACGGTTACTTTCAGCATTAAAATTAAGTTTAGCCTCTACAGATAGTGCTTTAAATTTAAGAAACTTAAAGTATCTCCCTAGATGGGCAGTATTTCTTATTGATATATTTCTAGTTTCAATATCATCATTGCTTACAATTTTAATAATTGTAGATCTTACACCAAACTACTATACGCTTTTAGATTTCCCTCTAAAAGCGATAATTGTTGTCCTAACAAATATCTTTTTCTTCTTTGTTTTCAAAACGTATGCTGGGATTATTAGGTATTCTTCTAATATCGATGCCTTAAAGCTAATATTGGCAACAGCTTCCTCCTTTTTGACCTTAATGGTAATTAATTACATTACATTTTTTGTAATTGGAGAAAAGATTTTTTTAATAGGTGGGTTATTGATCAATTTATGGATCTCATTTTCTTTACTCTTTTTATTTCGTTTAGGTGTTAAACAAGTTTATGAGTTTTATAAGATTGTTCTTAGAGGAGATACCATAAAAAGGGCAGTTATTTTGGGGGCAGATGAAAATGCAATTTCTATTGCAGGAGCTTTAAATATTGAGCATCCAAGGAGATTTAAAATCGTTGGTTTTCTTACAAAAACTAAACATAATAATAGTATTAGAATTCTTGATAAACCTGTTGTAAAATATAGAACAACTATTCATAATCAACTTAAAAATTTAAATGCATCGGCTGTTATTCTTACTGAGCAAAATTTCACATCTGAAGAAAAATTTGCAATTGTAGAGGATTGTTTGGAGAATGACATTCAAGTTTTTAATGCACCTCTCGTTTCTAGTTGGGAAGATGATGATAAACCGATATCTCAGAAAGTTAAGACTTTGCAAATCGAGGACCTGTTAGATAGAGAACCAATCGTATTAGATAGAGAAAACAAAACTGCACAGCTCACCGGAAAAACAATATTAGTAACTGGTGGTGCCGGGTCTATAGGAAGTGAAATTGTAAGACAAGTTGCACAATATAGTCCTAAGAAGTTAATTATTTTAGATCAGGCAGAAACACCTTTACATAATCTTCAATTAGAAGTAGAAGCTAAATATCCTGAATTAAAATGTAGATTTATAATTTGTGATGTAGGAAATCAAAAAAGATTAGAGTTGATGTTTCAAAACCATAGTATAGATGTGGTTTATCATGCTGCAGCCTATAAGCATGTTCCTTTGATGGAGGCAAATCCTCATGAGGCCATTTCAGTAAATATTCGCGGAACAAAAAATCTAGCAGACTTAGCAGTCAAATATGACGTGGGCCATTTTGTAATGGTTTCTACAGACAAAGCTGTGAATCCAAGTAATGTGATGGGAGCTTCAAAAAGGGCGGCAGAAATGTATGTCCAATCGCTTTATCATAATCAGGCTAAATTTGATAAAAAGGAAACTAAGTTTATAACTACCAGATTTGGGAATGTTTTAGGTTCTAATGGTTCTGTGGTTCCGTTATTTAGAAAACAGATAGAAAAAGGTGGACCTGTAACAATTACCCATCCAGATATTATCCGCTATTTCATGACAATTCCTGAAGCTTGCCAATTGGTATTGGAAGCTGGAACGATGGGGAAAGGTGGAGAGATTTTTATTTTTGATATGGGCGAACCTGTAAAAATTATGGATCTCGCTATTAAAATGATTAAACTAGCTGGGTATACCCCGAATAAAAATATTAAGGTGAAAATTACCGGACTTCGTCCTGGTGAAAAGCTTTATGAAGAACTATTAAATGATGAATGTAAGACGCTGCCAACCCATCATAAAAAAAATAATGATAGGAATAGATAAAGTTCAAGATTATGTATCTATCAATGACAAGGTAGAAAAAAATTATAAAATCTGCGGCCAAGCTGAAAAACGACAAAGTTGTTGCAAAATTGAAAGAATTAATTCCAGAATTTATAAGTAATAATTCCTCATACCAAAGCCTCGATAAGTTGTCTATAGAAAAGAAGAGTGCAGAGTTAATCAATAAAACAACTTAATTTTGATAGTTCTTCTCATTTTTTAAGCTTAACCTTTTATATTTGCATCCTGACCCAATTTTAATGAAAAATAAGTTTTTAATTTTAGTATCCTTGTTTGTGCTTGCAAGCTGCTCCACCAAAAAAGAAATTGTTTATTTTCAGGAACCTGAAGATATAGAAAATCTCCAAAGCCTTATGAAATTTGAGCCTGTGATAGAGGTAAATGATATCTTACAAATCGATGTAACGTCCTTAGATGAATTAGTAGCAGCTCCTTTTAACAAAGTGCAAAGTAATCAGCAAGGTAGTGTTGGTGGTCAACAGAATGCAGCTCTAAGAGGTTATCTTGTGGATGTTAATGGAGATATTCAATTTCCGGTATTAGGCCAAATTAACGTTATCAATAAATCCAGATCTGAATTAGAATCTTTTCTTACAAAAAAAATAAAAGTATATGTTAAAGATGCTGTTGTTTCTGTTAGACTCTTAAACTTTAGAATTACCGTACTTGGAGAAGTGGGAAGCCCTGGAGTAGTGCAAGTTGCGAATGAACAAATTAGTTTTCCTGAACTAATAGCAACTGTGGGTGATATTAAATATACCGGGAAAAGAGAAAATATAGTGGTAATTAGAGAAATTGATGGTGTAATATCAGTTGGTAGAGTGGATATTACAAGTTCTGAAGTTTTTAAAAACCCTTTTTACTATTTAAAGCAAAATGATATTGTTTATGTGGAACCAACTTATAGACAAATTAAAACAGCCGGATTCATAACGAGTTACACAGGCCTAATTTCTTTATTTACAACAGCCGTTAGCTTAGTTATTCTTTTTACTAGATAGAACAAATGGAAGAATTAGAATATTTATCCGAAGACAAAGAATCCAATTTTGATTTAAAAGCTGAGCTATTTAAATACCTGGGCTATTGGAAATGGTTATTGTTTGGATTTTTAATAGGCGGCTTAATTGCATACTTATATAATCGATATACTATCCCTCAGTATCGCTCAGACGCTTCCATGATGATTCTAAAGGAAAGCGATAATAGTATGGCGAGTGCCATTCCTTCTGGCGGTGGTTCGATTTTAACCTTTGGCCAAAATACCTTAGATAATCAAATTGTAACTCTTAAATCTAAAAGATTAGTAGAGAAAGTTGTGGATGAACTGGACCATAATATTCTTTATTTTGTGGAAGGAAATGTCATTACAACTGAAGCATATAAATCTAGTGCTGTAGTAATAAAATTTGTCACGCCTGATTCTATTATTAATAATCTATCTGAGGATTTTTACGTAAATCCAATATCAGATTCTAAGTTTCAACTTTTAACTAACAATGATTTATTTTCTAAAGAGTATACGCTAGGAGAGATAATAGAATATAAAAATTTAAAATTTTCAATTCTTCCCAGAGATTCTTATGGTGGTATAAAATTTAAAAATACTAAGAATATTCATATACAGATTAGACCAGTTGTTAATGTTGCTGAAAAATATATACAAAGTCTGTCGATTGGACCAAAAGGAAATGCTGTAGACATATTATCTTTATCGGTTATCCAAGAAGAAAGCAACCGATCAAGAGATTTTTTGAATAATCTAATGTTTCAATTTAATAGGGATGGGGTTGCAGATAAGAGTCGAGTCGCAGGAAGTACTACTGAGTTTATCCAGAATAGATTAGAATTAATTACAAGTGAATTGGATTCTGTAGAAGGAGGAATGGCCAGTTTTAAACGTGATAATCAGATTATGGATGTATATTCCGGTGCTCAGGAATATATTTCGAAATCCAGCCAGGCAGATCAGGAGATTTTTAGTATAGAAACACAACTTCTTATTGTTAATTCCATAAAGGACAAGCTTAATTCTACGAGTAACTATGAGCTATTACCTATTAATTTGGGTATTCAAGACGGTGGGATTTCAGGTTTGATTTCCACTTTTAATACACTGATTCTTGAACGAAATAAATTATTGGTTTCTTCTACTCCAGAAAATCCTGTGGTTAAAAATTTGACAGATCAGATTGATGGTTTGAGAACCAGTCTTTTTGAAAATATAAGTAGCTATCAAAATTCTTTGAAAATTCAGAAAAGTGAATTGGAATCTTTAGGTAGACAATCGGACAGTAAGTTTAATTCTTTTCCAGGAATGGAAAAAGGAATGCGAGGCATTGAAAGACAACAACAAATTAAAGAACAACTTTATTTATTTCTTTTGCAGCGAAGAGAAGAAGCTGCCATAGCATTTGCTGTGACCTCTCCTGTTGCAAAAGTTATAGATCCTGCGTATACAATATCAGATCCTGTAGACCCAGCTCCAGGATTGATTCTGGTTGGAGGTTTTTTAGTGGGACTTATTTTACCGATAATTATCCTTTTAATTAAATTTATTTTAGATACCAAGGTTCATCATAAAGGTGATCTTGCACCACTAACTAAGAACATTCCCTTTCTGGGAGAAATCCCAAAAATCGGCGAGAATCAAGAGGAGATTATACAATTAAATGACAGATCGCCTCTTGCAGAATCTTTTAGGATTTTAAGAACCAACTTGGCGTACTTGTTAAAACCTAAAGCTGATAATAGAGGTGAAATAATTTATGTAACATCAACTATTAAGGGAGAGGGTAAAACGTTTATTTCTTATAATTTAGCTCGTACATTATCTACTAGTAATAAGAAAGTGGTTATTATAGGGGCAGATATTAGAAATCCCAAATTGCACAGATATATCGATTTACCTATGGAGAGCAAAGGTCTATCTGATTTCCTATATAATTACGATTTAGTAACAAATAATATAATTAATGACTCCTTAGATAAGAAGGTTAAAGTCGATTTAATCTTATCCGGTTCAATTCCTCCAAACCCTGCTGAATTATTTATGAGTGATCGTATGGGAATTCTACTGGAAGATTTGTCAAGAATTTATGATTTCGTAATCGTAGATACTGCTCCTACTATGATTGTTACAGATACGCTACTTATTAGTCCTTTAGCAGATACGACACTTTATATAACTAGAGCTGGTTATACTGAAAAGAAATTGTTAGAATTTCCTAAAGAATTGAAGCAGCAAGGAAAGCTTAAAGGATTAGCAATCATTTTAAATGATGTTGACTATTCAAAATTTTCTTACGGTTCCAAATATGGTTACAATTATGGGTATGGATATGGATATGGTACAGATGAGGAGACTAGATGGAAAAGAATTAAGAAAAAAGTTTTAAATAAATAATTACTGCTAAAACTCATCTCTCGTTTTAGTAAGTACTTTATCTATTTTATTTAGATGTTTTTTTTCCAACTTTATGGCTTGTAATTTTTCTATATGTTGAATTCTATGCGCATCGCTGCCAATAAAGTCGATCATACCGTTTTCCAATAGTCTATATGCGAATTTTTGCATATTGCTTCCATAATGGGGAGTGAGTGATAACGTATTTAATTGGAATAAACAACCTCTATTTTTCAAATCTTCATATTTAGATAAATCTTTAGCATGATAAAATGCATATCTCTCAGGATGGGCTAAAACTGGTTTATATCCGTTGGTTTGAAGCTTAAATAAAATCTCATTCAAATTAATAGGGGCCTGGAAATAGGACATTTCAACAAGAACCATATTATCTTTCAATGGTAAAAGCTTCTCGGTTTTCATTAGATCTAAAAAATTTTGATCCATCATATATTCTGCAGCAAAATGTATTTCAGTATTTTTTAATTTTTCATTTTCGCTAATTCCCTTATTTAAAAGCGCTAGAGCATTATTTATTGTTTTTGGAGTGTTAGGATAATAGTCGTTCATTATATGTGGTGTCGCAATAAATTTACTAATTCCTATATCACTAAATTTCTCAAGTAAACTAATAGAGTCTTCTATATTTTGTGCCCCATCATCAATCCCAGGTAAAATATGGTTGTGTATATCTGTAATTCCTTGCAAATGGTCTACTAGGAATTCTTTTTTTCTGAAAATGGAAATCATAAAGTTTAATTATATCGCATAAAATTACATATTTTTATCACTAAAATAAGATGCTGAGCATCTTTACACTTATTTAATTTTTATATGAAACTTTCATTAACCTTTCTGCTTATTTTAAGTGGTTCTCTCTTATTAAATGCTCAACAGGTAAAGTACGAAGGTTTTGGGGCCTTAACAGGGATTGTATATTCCCAAGAAGAATCGCCATTTTGGATTCATAGTAATCAGCGGGGGCGGATAGATGAATCAAGTAATATCTCAGCATTTTTTAGTGGCAAGGCTACTTACCAATTTACAAGACACGCGAGATTGGAAGTAGGAGTTGGAGGATTGTTTCATGATGGCTATACAGAAAAATTACAACTAGATGAATCCTATATAATGCTTGAGAATTATTGGTTAAAGGTTCATGCAGGAAGAAAGCAGAAAGATGAATTATATGATGGCTTAAGTGCAAGTAATCAGAATATTCTTTGGTCTTTAAATGCAAGACCTTTACCTGGAATTAGTTTTTCGCTTAAAAATCCAATAACCATATCTAAAAAGTCTGGTTTAAGTATAGACGGTACTCTAGAAGAATTTATAACGGATGATGAAAGGCATGTTGAAAATACAAGAATTCATCATAAAAGTTTTCATATAATTTTTGATAAAATAAATAATTTCAAAATCAAAGTTGGACTTCAACATTTTGTTCAATGGGCAGGAGATGCACCCGATTTCGGAAAATTGCCAGGAAGTTTTGGAGATTATACAAATGTTTTTATCGGAAAAGAAGGAAATAACAATGTAGGTGGACAGGAAGCAAATGCCCTTGGAAATCATCTTGGAAGCTACGAGGTCTATATAAATACTTCGGTTAATGACTATAAAGTTGAAATTTTATATAATCACCTATTTGAAGACGGTTCTGGTAGAGTATTAAGAAATACTCCCGATGGGAGATATGGAATCTTTGTAGAAAGCCCGGAATCAGATAATTTAATTAATTCTTTTATGTACGAGTTTTACTATACGAGAGACCAAAGTGATGAAGACATTACTACCGATGGTAATGATAATTATTTTAATAATAATTTATATAGATCGGGTTGGACCTATGAAAGAAGGATTTTAGGCGTGCCATTTATAACATTGGATGATGAAAGATTTAGGATAAGTAATAATAAGATAATTGTGCATCATGCTGGAATTTCTGGAGTGATAGGAAATATGCCTTATAAATTCTTAACAAGTTATAGAAAAAATTATGGGGCGAAAGGAGCGCGTAATTTTAAAAAGAATACAGTACTATCTACTTACTTGGATCTTAGAGTGTGGCAAGATACTTTTGATGTCAACCTTCAAGTTGGTACAGATTTTAATGATAGCCAATCCCCAAATTTGGGAGCGGGAGTTCAACTAAGCAAAAAATTATTTTAAATCTAGAGCTGAATAATTTTTTTTTGAAGCTCTCTCAATTAACATTGTAGATTTTAATCTATAACTTTTTTGGTTTATTCTAGGTTCTTTGCTTTATAAAGTAAACTTTTCTACCTTTTAGGATTGAAAGCCCACTTTACCCTAACCAATTCTTATGTCTAGCCAAAATTCTGTAAAATTAAAGAGGGAATCCCTAATCTCTGAAATATTAAATAATCAGATTGTTCAATCTACAAAGAATAATTCTGACTATATTATTAAAGTAGATCTTAACGGAAAAGTACAAAGTATAGATTCTGCAACAATTGATTTTATTACAGCTAATTATAAGAGTTCTCTAAAAGTAAATGAAAGTTTATTTGGTATAATTTCAACCGAATACTTAGAAGAATTTTTAAATCTATTTAAAGAGGCTCTATTGGGTTATCAAGCCAGTACAATCATAAAAAGTATTGAGGTAAATAAGAATTTTCGCTTTAGATTAATTCCTGTTCAAAAAGATAAGATTGAATTCATAGAGATTCATATTTTAGCAGTAGATTCATTTTATAATGAAGAAACCAATTCAAATATAAATGAATCATCTAAAAAAGTTGAAATTTTAAATAAGACTTCCCAAGTCTTTGCGTCACTATTCAATAACCACCCAGACGCTGTGTATTCTTTCGATTTGCAAGGTAACTTTATAAGTGCAAATGAGAGCGCATGTAAAATGGCTGAAATTTCAATTTCAGAAATATTAAAGCATAGTTTTCTGCCACTTATTCCCGAGAAAGACCAAGCAATGGTTCTCAACCATTTTTTCAATGCTGTAAAAGGTGAATTTCAGAATTATAATACGAATATGCGGAGCTTTAAGGGGACTGAAATAATTATAAACATCACGAATTTTCCAATTATAATAGATGGAAAAATAACCGGCGTATTTGGGATTGCTAAAGATATTACAGAGGTTGAACTGAATAAAAAACACACAAAAGATCTGGAACATCGTTATAAAACTATTCTGGATCAATCTTTAGATGTTATTTGTACGATAGATAAACATGGGAATTTTGTAGAAGTAAACGAAGCCTGTATTAAAATGTGGGGTTATACCCCTGAGGAATTAAGTGGCACTAAATATATGGATCTTGTTATTAAGGAAGATTGGGATAAAACAGAACTCGTTGCTACCGAAATTATGGAAGGAAATAATAAGACTAATTTTTCTAATAGGTATAAAAAGAAGGATGGGTCTATTGTTCCAATGGTATGGTCTGCTAAATGGGTAGAAGAAGAGCAATTAAATTTTTGCATAGCCAAGAATGCATCAGAGATGAATGCTGTTAAATCTAAACTGGAAGAAGAACGAAATATTTTAAGGGCAATTATAGATAATATCCCGGATTATATTTTTGTAAAAAATAAGAAAGATGAAGTTATGCTTGCTAATAAGAGGTTCTATTCAGAATATCTAGGGAGGGATAGCGAGAAGGACATTTTAAATCAACTACCTACAGAATATTTACCGGTAGAGGAAGGTTTGGAAATAATGAAAGATAATCGGTTAGTTATGGAAAATGACAAACCCGTTATCAATAGAAAGGATATTGTCTATGATCACAATGGTAAAAAGGAGGTGATACTATTAACCAAAGTGCCATTTAAAACTGGGGAAGGCGAAGTGATAGGATTGGTTGGGATAGCTCGTAATATTACTGAAAGCTACGAGTTGGAACAAGAGCAGAAATTAGTTTCAAAGCTAATCGATTCTTTACGAATGTCAGAAAACTTACAACAAGGTTTATTTGAAACGATATCTGCAATCTCTGAGTATTTTAATTTTGACGTTGCTCAGGCTTGGGAAGTGAGTCATACCAATCCTAATGTAAAGGAAACGGCAAATTATAAAAAGAAAGAAGATAGTGGCATTGGTTTAGAAATTAGAAATCTAAGTTCGCCTCAAAATCTAGTTGGGGATGTATTAGAATCTCATAAAACCGAAATCTTTTTAAATAAAGAATCTAATAGTGTTTTAGTTGGAGTGCCTATCATTTTTGATAAAAAAGTAATTCAGGTACTTACTTTTTATGGAAAAATGGATAGGGAACTTGGCATTATCAAGGAAATTTTAAATAGATTAAGCTTACAGATTTCGAGTGATATCCAACGAAAAAATGCAGAATCTCAACTTAATAATCTTTTCAAAGATTCTCCAAATTTAATTGCGGTTATTGGCATGGACGGGTATCTAAAAAAAGTAAGCCCCTCCTTTACTAAAATCTTTGGTTTTTCTGAAGAAGAATTATTAAATACTCCTTATCATGAATTTCTGCATTCAGACGAGGTAGCAGTTTCTTTTGAAAGATTGAATGAAGTTACGCAAGGCTATAAGCCACGATCTTTTGAAGGCAGATGTAGAACTAAATGCGGAGATTGGAAATGGATTTCTTGGACCCCTTCGGAGATTATTTCAGATAATGAAGTCATTAATCTTTTTGGGTTAGACGTAACTCCATTAAAGACCGCGAATTTAGAAATGCTGAAATTTAAAAATATAATTGAGAACTTTTCAGAAGGAGTAAGCATACTGGACTTAAAAACAGATGATGTTTACTTTAATGATTCATTTAAGAAAGCATTGGGTTACGGTGAAAATGAAATGGGTTATATCACCAAAATTAAATCTACGTTTAAAAATCTAGCCCAAGGAAAGCAAATTTATAATCAACTTCTAAGCGGAAAGCCTTGGAATGGAGATATTCAGCTGATAAATAAATCTAAAGAAGTTTTAGATTATCAATTTAGCGGCGGACCAATTCTTAATCAAAATAACGAATTAATTGCTGTATA
The DNA here is from genome assembly GCF_000258765.1 of Gillisia marina. Classification (GTDB taxonomy): domain Bacteria; phylum Bacteroidota; class Bacteroidia; order Flavobacteriales; family Flavobacteriaceae; genus Gillisia; species Gillisia marina. The sequence continues at coordinate 34,856 of NZ_AJLT01000012.1, read as the reverse complement.
TGGAATTCATACAGATATCTCTCACCGTAAAAATTATGAGAAAGAGTTAAAGCAATATAACGATCAGGTTAATAATATTCTGGAAAGCATTACAGATGGTTTTTTCTCCATGACGAAAGATTGGGTAATTACCTATTTTAATAGTGAGGCTGAAAAATTGTTTAGGATTCCCAAAGATGTTATTTTAAATAAAAACCTATGGGACTTCTTTCCAGAGGCTAAAGAATCCATTTCATATAAAAATTATTCAAAAGCATTTAAAACAAGAAAAAAAGTCTCTTTTGAAGATTATTTTGCACCCTATGATACTTGGTTCGAGGTGAATGCATATCCTAGTGCTTCGGGTCTGTCAGTTTATTTTAAAGATATTACAACGAAAAAGAGGGCAGGTGAGGAGATTAGAATAGCCAAAGAACGTTACGATCTTATTACAAAAGTTACCCATGAAGCTATATACGATTGGGATATCCCGCAAGACACTTTGGAGTGGAGCGAGGCCTATTTTAGTTCTTTTGGATATGCAATCCCTCCTTTGGATAAAGGCTTAGAGCATTGGGAGAATCAATTGCACCCCGATGACAAAGAGCAAGTAGTTGCGAGCCTCGAGAGTGCCATGGAAGATAATTCCGTAGATATATGGGAATATGAATATAGATTGATAAAAGCAGATAAAGAAATTTCTATAGTAATAGATCGGGGATTAATTACAAGAAATGAAGAGGGTATTCCTATAAGAATGATAGGATCTCTTCAAGATATTAGTCAATTAAAACAGAATGCGATTGCCCTAGAACAATTGAATTCTAAATTGAAGCATCGAGCGAATGAATTGGCAACCTCGAATGCCGAATTAGAACAATTTGCTTATATAGCTTCTCATGATCTTCAGGAGCCATTAAGGATGGTTACTAGTTTTCTAACTCAGTTAAATAAAAAGTATAAAGATCAATTAGATCCAAAAGCCCAACAATATATTTTTTACGCTACAGATGGCGCTGTTAGAATGCGACAGATTCTTTTAGATCTTTTGGAATATTCACGTGTTGGAAGAATGGATTATCAGCTCGAGGAAATAGATTTAAATGTAATGATTAATGAGATAAAAAGTTTACATAGAGATCTTTTCATAGAGGCGCAGGGAGAAATAATATTTGATAAGCTTCCTAAAATTTATGCCGCTCCAATTCCTTTGCAACGGGTATTATCCAATTTAATAACGAATGCTTTAAAATATCAGAATTCCGAGAATAAAGCTGAAATTAAAATAGAAATAATAGAATTTTTAGAGTATTGGCAAATAGATATTGCAGATAATGGTATTGGTATTGAAGAGCAATTTTTCGAAAAGATATTTGTAGTTTTTCAAAGGTTACATAGCAAAGACCAATATTCTGGTACTGGTATTGGTTTGGCAATTTGCAGAAAGATTATTGAAAATCATGGTGGAAAAATTTGGGTGAGTTCGAAAATAAATAAAGGAAGTACCTTCCATATCACAATTAAAAAACAAAATTAGTATATTTGAGACAGCCCCATTAAAAATTACCATATGAACCCTATTAATATTCTACTTATTGAAGATAATGAAGGCGACATTCTTTTAACTACAGAAGCCTTACTAGAAGGGCACATATTAAAAGAACTTCATGTTGTAAAAGATGGTTGGGAGGCCTTGTTATTCTTAGAAAAGAAAGAAAAATACAATTCGGCGATTACTCCAGATCTCATTTTGTTAGATATTAATTTGCCTAAAATGAATGGGCATGAGGTTTTAAAGAAAATAAAACAGAGTTCTAACATTAAACACATACCAGTAATAATGCTTAGCACCTCTTCTTCAAAAAATGATATAAGCGAATGTTACAAAAATCAAGCTAACTGTTATATTGTTAAACCTGTGGATGCCGATGATTTTGCCAAGGTTATTTCTTCAATAGAGAAGTTTTGGTTATCTACAGTACAACTTCCTGTTTTCAAATAAAGCTTATATGACTTATAATACAGGAGTTCTAGATATACTTGTAGTAGAAGATCATATAGGGGACTATATCTTAATCGAAGAATATTTAAGCGAAGAACATTTACAAATTAACTTAACTCGAGCATCAACTTTTAAAGAAGCTAAAGGTAATCTAAGCCGAGATCATAACTTTAAGGTTGTATTGCTAGATCTATCTCTGCCAGATGTGCAGGATAGTGAAGCCTTGGTTACAAATATGGTAGGTCTTGCTCCCAATACACCCATAATTGTTCTCACAGGTTTTGCTAATAAACAATTTGGAGTAAAAACTTTGTCTTTGGGAATTTCAGATTATTTATTAAAGGATGATTTAAGTTCCTCTCAATTAGCAAAAAGTATCTTTTATAGTATAGAGCGTAAAAGCATCGATTTTAAATTAAATGAATCTGAGAGAAAATATAAAGCACTATTTGATTTTAGCCCATTACCAATGTGGGTGTTGGACAAACACACATTAGAGTTTTTAAATGTAAACGATGCTGCTGTAGCTTTATATGGATATTCTAAAGATGAATTTCTAACAATGAATGTTCGTGATCTTTGGACAAAGGATATATATGAGGAAGTTGAAACCGCATGGCAAAACAACTATCATGATAAATTTGGGGTAACTGTGAAACACCATAAAAAAAAATGGTGAAATTGTGCACATGGAAATTAAAAGCAATCCTATAGAATTTGATGGTAGGGAAGCACGCGTTACACAAGCCAAGGATATCACTGCTCAGTTAGATGCAGAGCAAGCTTTAAAATGTAGTGAGAAACGCTTTAGGGCGTTAGTGCAGGATGCTTCAGATTTAATAATGATTATGAATTTTGATGGTGAATTATCATATGTAAGTCCTTCCTCTTTGCAAATGACAGGGATCTCCGATCTGGATATGATTCAGAATAATTTTTTCCATTATATCCATGAAAATGATGTTGAAAGTGTAAAGGAACATTTGTTAAAATTAAAAGATAATAGGAGAGTTCAGATTCCTTCTTATAGAATTAAGACTTCAACTAATAAGTGGCGTTATATAGAGACTATAATTACCAACTTAAATGACGACATGTCTGTAAATGGCTTGGTTGCTAATTCAAGGGATATAACAGAATTCATCAAGCAAGAGAAAAAATTAATTCATAGCTTAAAGCGCTATGATATTGTTGCAAAGGCAACTAGTGATACCATTACAGACTACGATGTTTTAAATGACAAAATGTATTATAATGAAGGGATAGAAACTGTTTTTGGCTATTCTAAAAGTGACATAGTTAATACCGGTAATTGGTGGAACAGTAAACTGCACCCGGAGGATATGGAACGGGTTCGAAGATATTCGAAACAAGTACAAAAACTTAGGTCTGGACATATTCAAATTGAATATAGATTTAAATGTGCAGATGGGAGCTATAAGTATATTTTAGATAGAAGTTATCTAATTACAGATGAAAACGGTAGCACCATTCGTATAATTGGTGCTATGCAAGATATTACAGAGATTCAAAACTACATTCAAACCATAGAAGACCATAACAGCAGATTAAAAGATATTGCTTGGACACAGTCTCATGTGGTTCGGGCTCCTTTGGCAAGGATTATGGGATTAGTAGACCTTATTCAAAATTACCCTAATATAGATGAGCAATCTGAATTATTAGAGCATATTAATTCTTCTGCCAAAGAATTGGATAGTATCATCCGAAATATTACAAGTAAAACCGAAGATGTTACTCTAAACCCCCGCTAATGCTGAAAGTACTTATAATAGATGATGATGATATTGTTACATTAGTTCAAGGGAAATTACTTCAGAACTGTAGTGTAACTAAGGAACCTTTAAAATTTAAGAGGGCATCTGAAGCTGTGGAATATTTAAATTCAGCGTCCGGAGAGCATCATTATTTATTGTTATTAGACATTAATATGCCAATGATGAATGGATGGCAATTTCTTGAGGAGATCGAGAAAATGAGTGTTAAGAATAATATTTCTGTTTTTATGGTAACCTCTTCTATAGACTATAACGACAAAGAGAAAGCGAAAAAATATCCGAGGGTTATAAATTTTATTGAAAAGCCAATAACCGCTAAAAATTGTACACAACTCAAGGAATTACCTATCTTAAAGCCCTATTTCCCGCATCCTAATTAAACATCTGTTTCGGTAGGATTTCCATTGTTTATTTTTTCTTCAGCCCACTCTTCTTCTTCAGAATCTGCTTCTTCAGGCTTATCTTGAAAATCTTCAGCCCTAGGCTCATAATTCAACTTAATATACATAGGAAAATGATCGGAGCCAATGCTTTGCAATCGCGCAATCTTTACTAAGGTAAAATCTGAAGTATGAAAAACATGATCTAGGGGCCATCTAAGAAAGAAATAGCCGGTGTGAAAGGTATTATAAAAACCTCTTCCCAATCGAGGATCCATTAATCCGCTAATTTTTTGAAATAATCTGGTAGTACGAGACCAAGCTACATCATTAAGATCTCCTAATACCAATACTGTTTCTTTGTCTTTTTTTACATCTCTACCAACAAATAATAATTCTGCATCTCTATTTGTAGAAGTAAGATCTTCTGTAGGACTTGGTGGTTTTGGATGTAAGCAATGTATTTTTACAGGATGTCCATTGGGCAAAATGGCGTGTCCATGGATAGAAGGAATTTCATCGTCTATAAGATATTTTACTTTGATGTTTTTCAACTCCAGTTTGGAATATAAGTGCATCCCATATAAATTATCCATAGGGATCTTTACCGAATATTTATACTCATCTTCAATGGTCTCCAATTCAGTTTCCCACTTTTTATCTGTCTCAAGAGTGAGTAAAATATCTGGCTTCTTGCTGTTTACAAGATCTATCAATTTATCGTAGCTGGTGTTAGTAGTAAGTACATTACTTACCAAGATAGAAATATGGTTTTTGGTATCATCACCACTAAAAGACTCAACCGTTTTTTTCGCTAATTTGGTGTAAGGATAAATTCTAATCAGTTGATAAAAAAGACTGAACGCTAATAGGAATAAGAATATTATTTCCCAAACATCATCGAAAGTAAAAACTAAGATAAAGGCTGTTATTTCTACAATCAATAAAAAACTGATTTGTAATCTTGGGAAATCAAAACCACGAACCCACCAATGATCGAACCTGGTTATAGATGCCAATGTTGGTATCAACATCACGATTCCAAAAACAACAACTATAATTTCGTGCACTTCCATAAATAAGCTTGGCTTCCTTTAAATAAGTGGCAATTTAAGCTTTCTTTTAAAACTTATAATTTAAAGCCAATCCTTGTGTTGTAAAATTATAAACTCCGTGGTTAAAACTAGTGGTTGGATAAATTTGAAGATTCTTATTTCCTTTTTTATGTAATTCCGGAATTAAAATTCCTGCTGCAGCACCAACGCCATATCCAATTAAGTTATCTGTAAGGAAGTGTTTTCCGGCTTTTATTCGCATATAACCAACAGAAGCAGGTACCGCTGCAGCAATTCCCCAAACCAAAGGTTTTAAAGGTGAATCCGGATTAAAATCGTTAAATACTTTTGCTGCGAAAAATGAGGCAGCAGCAGTAGCAGCAGTATGTCCAGCGAAAAACGAACGCTGTTCATCGCTATCAATTCTTTGCTCTGTTTCTAAAGACTCATTATATACTAAAGGCCTACTTTTTTCAACTAAACCGGCAGTAATGGTAAATAATGCACCGGTAGTAGCCATTGTTTCTACAAAAAGCACGGAAATCTGACCTGCATTTCCACGTTCATTTTCATTAAATAAGAGGGCAAATGGCATTACAAATGATGCATAAAATGGAATATAGCTATCATCATTCGCTTGTTCAGAATAATATCCCGCAGCCCAACGATCTACACCCCAAATATCATCTTTAGAGAGATTGTTTAAATCGTTTAAGCTTAGCTCATCTTTATCCTGAATTATTTTTACTCCTAACACATTTAAACCTACTGCAGAGGTTATCCAGATTCCATCTTTTACAAAATTGGTCTCATAGGGAGATTCCTTTTTTTCTTGTGAAAAACCGGAAAGACTAAACAAACAAAGAACTATAAGAAGGAACGTATTTTTTATCATTTTCATTATTTTTTTCAAATCTCATATTTCTTGAACAAACCTTTGAAAGGTTTAAGAAAAGTATAACATCAAAAAATCAATTTTTAGTTGTTCTTACCGACTATCAGGATGTTGGAGATTTTAAAATCTACTTTGAATTAACAAAAGTTTAGTTCCTGTTCACATCAGGATAACTTCATAGTACGCTTAAAATAAGTTAACTTTAAAATATGAAAAAGAAGGTTGAAAGCATACGCAGCGGTTTTATTTTCAAAAAATTTGAAGAGGAAGAGAAAAGTCCTTTCGATAAGTTATTCGAAATATTTAAAGAATTAATTACACATACTTCAGGAGACTTTGAAGAGGCTATCGAGTGGCTTAGACAATTGGATGTAGAATATAAGCTTACCACGAGTGAATATACCATAGACGACTTTATTGAAGACCTTAAGAAAAAGGGATATATCCGCGAGGAGATAAAACCGGATGGCAAAGGAGGAATGGGGATTACAGCTAAAACTGAAAGAGCTATCCGGCAGCAAGCCTTAAATCAGATCTTCGGAAAAATTAAGCGAAGCGGTTCCGGGAATCATTCTACAAAATACCAAGGCTTAGGTGATGAGCATACAGGTGAATTTAAGGAATTTCATTATGGCGATTCTTTAGATAAGATTTCAATGACCGAAAGTTTAAAAAATGCTCAGATCAATCATGGTGCCGGGGAATTTAAAATGACGGAAGATGATCTTGTTGTAGAAGAAACCCATCATAAATCACAAATGAGCACTGTGCTCATGATAGATATAAGTCATAGTATGATTCTGTATGGTGAAGATAGGATTACACCGGCAAAAAAGGTAGCAATGGCGCTTGCAGAACTTATTACTACTCGATATCCTAAAGACACGTTAGATATTCTTGTTTTCGGGAATGATGCCTGGGCGATTTCTATAAAAGATTTACCATATTTAAATGTGGGTCCATATCATACCAATACAGTTGCTGGGTTACAATTGGCAATGGATCTTTTAAGGCGTAAAAGGAATACAAACAAGCAAATTTTCATGATCACCGATGGGAAACCGAGTTGCATACGAGAACGTGATGGTACGTATTATAAGAATAGTGTAGGTCTTGATCCTTATATAGTTGAAAAATGTTACAATGCTGCCAGTCAGGCCAGAAAGTTACATATCCCAATCACAACTTTTATGATAGCCAAAGACCCTTACCTAGAACGGTTTGTTAGAGAGTTTACGCAAGCGAATCATGGAAAAGCATTTTTCACCGGACTTAAAGGTTTGGGTGAAATGATCTTTGAGGATTATGAAAACAATAGGAAGAAGAAAATTAGAGGATAATATAATTTCAAAATAGAATAACTAAAGAATGCGTTGAGTTCAGAGAATTTATCCGAACTAAATAATCAGAAATATGAAAATAGAAAATATAAAAACTTTTGGCGAACTAAAGAAATCAGGGTATACGACCAAAGGCATTAAAGAAGAATTAAGGCAGAATTTATTAAGCAATATAAAAAGTGGGAAAAGTTCTTTTGAAGGAATTCATGGGTATGAACATACAGTGATACCGGAGTTGGAAAGAGCGATTCTATCAAAGCATAACATTAATTTTCTAGGTTTAAGAGGGCAAGCTAAAACACGATTAGCCAGACTCATGGTTAATCTTTTAGATGAATGGATTCCGATAGTTGAAGGATCAGAAATTAATGATGATCCTTTTCATCCAATATCTAGATATGCCAAAGAATTAATTAACGAGAAAGGAGATAATACTCCAATTAGTTGGATTGCACGAGAGGATCGATTCTTCGAAAAATTAGCCACTCCAGATGTTACTGTTGCCGATCTTATTGGGGATGTAGATCCTATAAAAGCTGCTAATTTAAAGTTGAGTTATGCAGATGATCGTGTAATTCATTTTGGGATGATTCCACGTGCAAACCGAAGTATTTTTGTGATTAATGAACTTCCAGATCTACAGGCCAGAATTCAGGTGGCGCTGTTTAATATTCTTCAAGAAGGAGATATTCAAATACGTGGATTTAAGTTAAGATTACCACTAGACATGCAATTTGTATTTACTGCAAATCCTGAAGATTATACCAATAGGGGAAGCATTGTAACTCCTTTAAAAGATAGAATTGGGTCTCAAATTCTAACGCATTATCCGCACACAATAGAAGTGGCCAAGACAATCACCCAACAGGAAGCTAAATTAGATGAAAGACAACTCAATTTGGTGCATGTACCGGATTTAGCTAAAGATCTTTTGGAGCAGATTAGTTTTGAAGCGCGTGATAACGAATTTATAGATGCCAGAAGTGGAATTAGCGCAAGGTTAAGTATTTCGGCATTTGAAAATCTATTAAGTGCCGCAGAACGCAGAGCGTTAATCACAGGAGAAGAAAAAACCTTGTTGAGGTTTAGCGATTTTTTGGGAGTTATTCCCGCGATTACAGGGAAAGTAGAGTTGGTTTATGAAGGAGAGCAGGAGGGAAGTGCTATTGTTGCCCAAGAATTAATTAGTGATGCTGTGAAAACACTATTTCCAAAATATTTTCCAAAGATCGAAAAACTGGAAAAAGTAGATGAGGATAATCCATACAATGATCTTGTTGAATGGTTCTTTGCAGAAAGCGAATTTGAACTGCTGGACGATCTTTCAGAAAAAGATTATAAAGAACGATTGGATTCTATTCCACCACTAAATCAGCTAATAGATAAATATCAATCTGGTATTTCTAAGGAGGATTCTTATTTCTTAAAGGAGTTTGTCTTGTGGGGCTTGGTAGAGTATAAAAAACTGAATAAATATAGATTTACTAAAGGGATTCAGTTTAAAGACTTGTACGGCAGTTATATAAGCGGACTGTAAGAGAAGTTTAACGTTGTATTTGGACAATTTTTAATACTCGATTTATAAATTGATCTCTATTAATAAAACTAAAACTGTTATGAGTAAAGATAAAAATGTAAAAGCACAGGAAAAATTTGGAGAAGCTGTGAATACCGGAAAACTAGAAATGATAAGGGATGTGGTTTCAGAAAAAGTAAAGGATCACGATCCTGCAGATATTCAGGGTCCCGGAGCACAAGGTTTTATTGACTTTTTTAGTATGATGAGAACTGCATTTCCAGATTTTAGTGCGGAAGTAGATCATATGGTAACAGATGAAAATAACGTTTCCTTCGCATATACCGTATCAGGGACCCATAAGGGAGAATTTATGGGTGTCTCACCCACAGGGAAACAATTTAGCGTTCGTGGAATGCAAATTGGCCGTTTTGAAGATGGAAAATTAGTAGAACGATGGGGAGCTACAAATGAACTTGGAATTTTACAACAACTTGGAGTGAAGCCGGTGAAATAATTATATTAATAACATAAAAATGGATTAAGAACTAAAGGTTGCTCTTAATCCATTTTTTATTGATTTTTTTAAATTCTTTGAATAAGAATTTTCTTATTTCACCAAATACTTTGCAGGCTCTCCATTTTTAGGAAGAGATTTCAAAATAAAATCTCTAATATCATTATTGGCGTTTTTAAGATCTTCACTTCTTAAATACATCATATGCCCACTTCTATATCCTTTAAAACTCAATCTGTCTTGCATTTTTCCGCTTGGATCTAATTGCCACATAGAATATTTAGCATTAAAATAGGTGGTTGCACCATCAAAATATCCTGACTGAAAGAGGACATCTAAATTTGGGTTTTGAGCCATCGCTTGTCTTAAATTCTCACCGCTGTTATCGCCACTTCTATCCCAAGGATGCACAGGACCAAACATATTGTATTTGATATCGGTTTTAAAATTCAATTCCTGTTGTAAATAATAATTAATTGCAGGAGTGAAGGAGTGAAGCCAAGAGGTTAATTCTGCATTATAATCTGGAGAATCTCCGGCTACTTTGCTATCCATTCCAAGATATCTGGAATCTAAACGACCAACCGTAAATCCGCCTTCTTCTCTCATAAGCTCTTTCCAGAAATAGCGGAAAGGAACGGCTAGGTTATTTTGTAAAAACACCTTTTCAGGAATTCCGGAATAGCTGGACATTTTAGCAGCGATTTCCTTCTTCTTCGTTTCTTCAATAAATCCGCCCTTTACTAATACAGGTAAAAGTGTATTAATCGCATAATTTTCTACTTCCGGCAATACTTCATCTAAATCTTTATTCTGAAGCGCAGTGGGTAACCTTTTATGATACCAAGCTGCCGCAGCGAAATATGGAAGTCTGTTGGCGATCTCAACCGGGCCATCACGTTCAATCCCAATTTCTGTAGGTGAAACTAAAATTACACCATTTAAATACATCCAATGGCTATTTTGAAGCTCTAGCGCAAGTCCTGAAACTCTTGTGGTTCCATAACTTTCCCCAATTAGGTATTTTGGAGATAACCATCTGTTTTTTCTTGTAACAAAAGTGTTCAACCATTCTGCCAGATATTTTATATCTGCTTGAACTCCGAAGAAATCATTTCTATCTGTTTTATTCTCTTCAGCATCAATTAATCTGGAATATCCTGTATTTACCGGATTTACATAAACGATATCTGCAACATCTAGAATAGAATGTGGATTTTCCTTTACTCCATAAGGTTGAATAGGAAATCCTTCATTATCGATTTTTAAAACTCTTGGTCCTGTGTACGCTAAATGCATCCAAACAGAAGCAGATCCCGGACCTCCATTAAACGAAATCACCAAAGGTCTATTTTCTGTGTTCTTAATATCAGATCGCTTGTAATACGTGTAAAACAAACTCGCTACAGGAATTCCTTTTTCATTCCAAACAGGTTGTGTCCCGGTTTGAGCGGTATAATTGATATTCTTCCCATTTATAGTTACTGCATGGTTAGTAACAACCATTGTATCTACAGGTAATTTAACTTGTTGTGAAAATGCGGAAAGTGATAAAGTAAAAAGACTAATAAGGGTAATAATTCTCATAGAATAGTTTTAATTAAAATTGTGCTAGCGCTAGTAGCGATTGAATATAATTATTTTCTGAATTTAAATCCTTCATCCTTAAAAATAATTATATAGCTTAAGAATAAACCACCCAATGCAGCTATCATAAAAAATATAATAGCAAGTCCTGGATATCCAAAAATGGTAAATGATGATGGTACTCGCATTAACATTGCCGCACCTACGATCATGGCTGCAATTATAAGCCCTAAGGTAATTCTGTTTGCTACTTTCTGAAACCCATCGGTAAAGCGTTGCTGATCTATAGCATCTACTTTTATTTTGAATTCATTATTGGCAAGATTTTCAGATATTTTATTTAATCGTTCCGGGAGATGCTCTGCTAATTTTTTTGTTTCCAAGGCAACCGAAAATAAGTTTTCGGGTTTTAATTCCTTGTACATCTTGGAACGCATCATTTTATGGACATGCTTTTTAATAGCTTCCTTAAGATCGAATTCCGGATCTAAAACTGCAATTATCTGATCCATATTTAAAAAGATCTTCCCTAAAATATTTACTTCCACGCAAATCAAGATGCCATTATCTGCAGCAATTCGGTTCATTTGTATAAGTAGTCTTCCAGTCTCCATATCCTTTGCCGTATTCACTTGACTGTCCATAATTAACTGGTTGATGGCTCTTCGGAATTTTTTTACTTCAGATTGATCTGTGAGTTCACTCATGTTTAATAGCACATCTGCAGCTGCTTCTCCGTCTTCCTGACTGAGAGCTATTAAAAGCTGAAGCAACTTCTCTTGAATATTAGGTGTGAATTTCGCCACCATCCCAAGATCTATCAATGCAATCTGATTTTGATTGGTGATGTGGATATTTCCGGGGTGAGGATCGGCGTGCACAAATCCATCGGTAATTATTTGTTTTAAATATGCTTCCACCAATTCGTCTACCAATGGCCCCAAGTCGTTTTCCAACTTTTTCGTGGGAGATATCGAGGTAATCTTCTTTCCTTGAACATATTCCATTGTAAGTACTTTGGAACTGGAATAATCCAAAATAGGCTGAGGTACAGTAAGACTTTTAAATTCTTTTAAATTTTTACCAAGTGTAATAAGGTTTTGAGCTTCCCGGTTATAATCCAATTCCTGCAGAAGAATATGTCTTAGTTCTGCCAACACATTATCGAAAGCATACTTTTTAGCAACTTTTGTATGTTTTACAGCGAATTCTGCCATTTCTTTCAACGTATCTAAGTCTGCCAAGAATTGTTTTCTAATTCCCGGCCGCTGAATTTTAACCGCAACGGGTTTCCCTGAACGCAACGTAGCTTTATGAACTTGTCCAATAGATGCGCTGGCCAAAGGCTCTTCATCGAAAGAACTAAAAGCCTTGGAGATTTTGGTTCCAATTTCCTCTTCCACAATTTCTTGCACTACACTATATTCAATAGGTGGCACATCGTCTTGAAGACTCGCCAATGCTTGTAAATAAGGATCAGGTAAAAGATCTGGTCGAGTAGATAAAAGCTGCCCCAGCTTGATATAAGTAGGACCCATGTTTTTAAGATCTTCCACCAATTCTTCAGGGGATTGGTCATATACTTCAGACGGATCCTCATCTTGATCGTCCTCATTTAATGCCGTAGATGCGGTTTTAGTGAAGAGATCACTATTCCAATATTTCAGCATAAACACCATAAATTTCTGGTAACGCTGAAGGTTTTCGGGAAGTACAGACATAGTCCTTTTTTTAGTTTTGTTGAAGCTTTAAATATATCTTTTTAATAGTTTACTAGCAATAGCATCTCATAATTCTTCAACATACGTTAATAGTTATTCGATACGAATTAAATAAAGAAAGAAACTAATATGAAAATTATGCAGACAGTACCTTATTGAGATGATTAATATTGGATGGAGCCCCAAAAAGATAAAGGAGATCCCCTTGTTTAATAACAGCGTCTGGAGTAATATCTGTGATATAATGGTTGTTCCTTTTAATAGCTAAAATGGTAACTCCATAGTTCTTGCTAATGCCAGATTCCATCACAGTTTTTTCCACCACTGCATTAGCTCCTTGCTGCACACTTACCGTAACTATTTCCTTATTAGGAATATTTAAATGCTGATATGAAGGCGTGTGAGGTCCTGCTTTAAGCGTTGTAAGCATTTCATAATCTGAAGATCGAACATTATTTATAAACTCCATGATCTCATTATGCGGAATCAGGTATTTTCTTAAAACCCTGCTGAAAATTTCAATAGAGGTTTCAAATTCCTCCGGAATTACATCGTCTGCACCTAATCTAATGTTTTCGGCAATTTCCTTCACATACCTTGTTCTTACAATAATATATGCAGTTTGCGATAAATTGCGAATTTCTTTAATGATCTTTTTGGTAGCATCGGGATCGGAAATGGCAATTACAGCCACTCGCGCTTCTTGGATGTGAAGATGTTTTAAGATAACAGGATTGGTAGCATCTCCAAAAACTATAGTTTCATTATTTTTTTTTCGCCTCCTGAAATGCTTCTTGTTCCAGATCTACGATCACATGTGGAATGCTAGCGCTTTTCGCGGCTTTTGATATGTTTTTTCCATTAATACCGTAACCAATAATTACCAAATGATCTTTAAGTTCTTCAATATTAGAATGTGCTTGAAGCTGAAGGTTATGATAACTATGTAAACGTTTTCTAATATTCTTAGGGATTGGAATTTTCAATAGGAAATATGCAATATTTGGAGCATAATTCATTAAAAATGGCGTAAGCGCCATTGTGATTATTGAAATCGCCAAGAAATACTGATAGATATTGGTAGGTAATAAACCGTTATCTAAACCTACTGTAGATAATAATAGGGAAAATTCACCCACCTGAAATATTGAGAAAACAGTAAGGAATATCGTTCTAGCAGGATATCTTAAAATTAATGCCGTAATACCAATGATGATCATTTTTAAAAGAATCACCCCAATAGCAAGTAAGATCACATAGATGAAATTATCAGCAACAAAATTTAGATCTAATAAAGATCCCACAGAGATAAAAAAAGAAACTGATGAAAATTTCTCGAAACGGTAATACATTGGCTGTGGCTTGATGACTGTAATCTGATTCAGAAATAATTAAACCTGCGAAAAAAGCTCCCAATGCCAGTGAGAGTCCAATAGCGGAAGTTAGCCAAGCCACCGAAAAACAAAATACGATAGTGGTTAAAATAAATAATTCTTGGTTTTTGGTGCTCACTACCAATTGAAAAATTTTAGGTACAATATAAATTGCTAATAAGTATATAATTATAAGTACTCCAATGATTTTAATAAGAAGAATTCCCAAAGTGTTCCAAATGTTTTCATCCTGCCCGGTTAATAACGGGGTAAGGAGCATCATAGGCACTACAATAATATCTTGAAATATCAAAATAGCAACGGTTATTCTTCCATGAGGAGAACTAATCTCTCCTTTTTCCTGTAATATTTTTAAAACAATGGCGGTACTACTTAATGAGAATAGAAACCCTATGAAAACCGCAGTATTTAAAGGAATCCCTATAATATTTGCCAGAAATGCGGTTAATAGAATTGTACCTCCAACTTGGATTCCTCCTCCAATAATGATTGTTTTTTTTTATGGCGGCTAGTCCTTTTAAGGAGAGCTCAATCCCAATTATAAAAAGCAGAAATATGATACCAATTTCAGAAAGTAGCTCCACTTCATGTTGGGAGCTTATTAAGTTGAACGCATAAGGCCCCGCTATTATTCCTGCAAGAAGAAAACCCAGTAGCGATGGTACTTTTATTTTCTGAAACAAAAGAATTATAAAAATTGAAAGGCCTAAAATTATTACAATGTCCTTGAGGATTGGTATATCCATGCTGCTAAAATTGAATTTTAATTAGCAACCAATTTACAAATAGGAGTTCAATAATAATAGAATTCATGCCTTTTGTCTGCGAAACTTTTATTTTTTAATTGGAGTAAGTTTCAAGACACTAAAATTGAAAGGAATGAAGTTGTTTTATAAATATTTAACGATGAATAAAATCCAAAAAAAATTCGGTTGATTAATAATGTTACTTATTAAACAACCGATTTTAATTTTATTAGTAAGTTTTTAATTTTTCAACCAGGCAGTTCTAAGTTTTACTCGCGCATCGGTTGCAGGAAGATCCATCTCTTTTATTGCGGATCTCATAGTAGTAGGTACTGTGATTTTCCCTGAAAGTGTAATTTCTTCATCATTTCTTTCTATCAGCATCGTAATATCATCTCCTTCGTTCCATGATTGAGACCCCATAACTAAATCGTATACATTTTGGATCGTATATGCAGTTCCGTTTACTTCTTTAATAACATCCCCATTTTTCACTCCTAATTGAGTTAAGAATGAATTCAGAGTTATTCCTTGTCTAAAAAACAATTCCATATTTTCCGGATTTCCATCGATATATGGCACTTCTCCATCTAAAAAGAATGAGGTTGGAGTTTCTTCTATTGAGAAAGTAACCCCGACTTTTGCTAAAAATTGATCGTAAGGAATTGGGGTATTTCCAGTAACATACGTGTCAAAAAAAAGTTTTTATTTCAGGATAGGTGAGTGATACTATTGTTGGAATTAATTGCTCATCCTTAAAAGGAGTATTCTTTCCGTACTTCTCACTTAACTTTTTCATGAGGTCCAAAATTCCCATTTCACCTTTGCTTAGTTCTCTAAGTCTAATGTCTAAGGCCATTCCAATTAATGCCCCTTTTTGGTATACATTATAATATTCATCTTTATAAGCCTCGTCCAAAATATTTTTACTCATATGAGTAAAGGAGAGGCTATCATTGTAGTTTTTAGACGCTTCTATTTGTGAGGATATTCTCTTGTAAAAATCTTGGTTATCTATGAGGCCTTGATTTACCTGAAATAAGTTTGCGAAATATTCTGTTACTCCTTCATACATCCATAGATGCTGAGACATTTTTGGATTGCTGTAATCGAAATAATGAATCTCTTCTGAATGCACATTTAATGGAGTAAGAATATGAAAGAATTCATGTGACACTACATCTGTCATAGCACCATTTAAAGTTTCTAAAGGCATTGTTTCTGGAAGTACCACAACAGTAGAAGTATGGTGCTCTAAAGCTCCAAATCCTTTAGCGTCCAATTTTTCAATATCTGCTAAATATAGAAGTATCGAATAATTTGAGGTATTATCAATTTTACCTAGAAATCGCTTTTGTGCAGCGATCATAGTTTCAATTTGTGGCTTTATACTCTTAGCTGTATGTATTTTATTAGGAGAGTACACAGATAATAATACCTTGATACCTTCTACATTTACATAAGTTGTATCTGGAATAGAATACATAATAGGATTATCTACGATATCGAAATAACGCTGAGCTAGGTAAACATCCTTTTTTGAATTCGGTATTTCTTCCAGATCCACACTTTCTGCAAGTTTCAGAGAAGTACTACCAAATAAAGTGTTAGGACGATTTACGATTAACTGATATGGTTTTTCCTTTAATCCATCAAAATAACCAACAAATCCATGTAAGTTTAAAAGAATATTTTTATTTACATCGATGTTAGTTCCCGTAGGAGAGAAAACCCCTTTTTCACCATCGATGTCAAATGTATCATTTACTAGATAGGTGATTTTATCCAGATTTTCTGCATTTTCGATCTTCCAAGAATTTTCATCAGTCTTAACCACCAATAATTCTGCTCCTAAATAATCTATTGCTTTAAAATTTTCTATAAATCTTCC
Organism: Gillisia marina; assembly: GCF_000258765.1. Lineage (GTDB taxonomy): Bacteria > Bacteroidota > Bacteroidia > Flavobacteriales > Flavobacteriaceae > Gillisia > Gillisia marina. The sequence goes on along the minus strand of NZ_AJLT01000012.1, from coordinate 18,034 downwards.
GTAATTATCAATAGAATAGGTGCCAGGTACTGTTTTAGGAAGATGAAATGTAACATCTTGCGTGCTAAATTTATCTGGATCTATGGTAACTTTTACCTTATCATCTTTAATGTTTAATAAATCTAGATTTACAACAGTTCGATCTATAGAAGTTTTATTAATTGTTTGCGGTGTTTTACAACTAGCAAGGGCTGCAAATAGGGTAAGGGAGAGCAGTATTTTTTTCATTTATAAAGTTTTTTCGTTTTATTAGACTGTAAACTTAATGGCTTGTTACAACATTGTAGTTGTAATAAATGTGAAAATTTATATAAAAACATAAGACAGGTGTTTAAATTTTAAATTAAACACCTGTCTTATTACTAGTGACTTTGTAATCTATTCTCTAATATGTCCATCACCTAACACATAATACTTATTAGTTACCAACTGCTTTAGTCCAAGTGGGCCTCTATGGTGAAGTTTGTCTGTACTAATGGCAAGTTCTGCTCCAACACCCATTTGTCCGCCATCTGTAAAGCGGGTAGATGCATTATGGTAAACTGCAGCACTATCTACTTGTTCCATGAATTCTATAGCTTCACTTTTATCTTTGGTAATAATTACCGCAGAATGTCCTCCCGAGTACTTATTGATCTTTTCTATAGCCATGTCCATTCCTTCAGCATTTCCAACAACAATTTTCATTGCCAAAAATTCTTCATACCAAGTATCTTCATTTGGTAGCTTTTCTTCGGAATTTAATACTTCTGCAATCTTATTATCAACAAGAAGCGCTACATTATTTTCCTTCAATAATTTCTGAAGTTCCTTTAACTTGGATTCATATTCCGGTAGATTTTGATCTACCAATACCTTATCTAAAGCGTTACAACCGGAAATTTTATCGGTCTTCGCATTTAAGATCACTTTTTTGGCAGTTTCAAAATCGGCATTTTCAGAAACATATAAAAAATTATTTCCTCTACCACTAACCAAAACAGCACCTGTGGCATGTTCTTTTACAAAACCTATCAGGCGTTCCCCTCCACGCGGAACTATAAGGTCTAATTGCACTGGTGGATTCTTTAGGAATTCCTGAGTTTCCTTTCTATCTAGATGTAATAACTCGATCCAGTTAGTTTCCAGTCCGTTTTCAGTTAATGCTTCATGCCAGCATTCTTCCAATATTTTATTACTATTAATAGCCTCTTTTCCTCCTTTTAAATAAATCTTATTATTGGCTTTGAATGCAAGCACTGCAGCTTCTATCGTCACGTCTGGTCTAGATTCATAGATAATAAGGATGTTCCCAAAAGGGGCGGTTTTATTGGTAATATCCAGTCCGCTTTCCAATACTCGGTGGGAAATGGTAGTTCCAACAGGATCTTCCTGAGCCATCACTTCTTTGATGGATTGAATCATTCCATCTACCTTTTTATCATCTACAATAAGACGGTCATACATGGCGCCTTCTTTTTCACCAAAGGCCTCAAGATCTTTTTTATTTGCTTCTATGATATGTACTCTCTTAGCGTCCAAAATTCGGATCATAGATTTTAGTACATTATTTTTTATATCTGTTTTTATCAACTTCATATTATCTCTCTTTAAAACGTTTATATTTTTGGTCTATCTATTTGAGTGATTTACACTGTAAACTTGGTTCCTATTTGTTTACCGGCTACAATATCTAAAATCACATTTTTTCTTTTCCCATTAGCAATGTAAGTAGGGATGTTTTTGGCTGCGGTGTTTTTCGCAATCTTAATTTTAGATTCCATTCCTCCGCGACCCTGACCTTCACCTTTGTCTGATACCTGTACATATTTCTCGACATTTTCGTCTACCTGTACATTGTTCAACTTTACGGTATCTTCATCATGAGGGTTCCCATCATACAAGCCATCGGTATCACTAAGGATGATTAAAGTATCGGCATTTATCAATTCAGCTACTAAACTTGCTAACTCATCATTATCTGAAAACATAGACATCGTAACCGAAACGGCATCGTCTTCATTTGCAATTGGTATAATACCTTCAGAAAGTAACGATTCATAACAGTTAATCATATTCTCTCTATGCATTCCCGGACTAAAGTCCCTTTTTGTAGCTAATACTTGTGCACAACGCATTCCGTAATCGTGAAAAATACTGTAATAATGACGCATCATTCTAGGTTGTCCTACAGAAGAATAAACTTGTCTTCTTTTAGATTCGTCTTTAATACTTATTTCTCCTAAAATTTCCTTTCCTGCAATTGCAGAACCGGAAGAAACCAAGACTACCATAATATCTTCTTCATAAAGGGTAGCTATTTGCTCCACGAGATTTTTCAATACCGGTCCTAAAATTCTGTTGTCTTTATTGGTCATTACATTCGTACCAACTTTTACAACAATTCTTTTCTTCTTCATTTTATTGATCTTTCTATTCGTGTTCAATTATTTTTATTCATTACCTAACTCCACAGCTCTGTCGAAAGCTGCATATGCGGCATCTTTAATAAGTTCTTTTACATTGTTATCTTCCATAGAATCTAATGCGGCTCTGGTAGTTCCACCTTTAGAGGCCACTCGTTCCATCCAAGTATTTGGAGAAAGGTCCGACTGATTAAACAACTCTACTGCTCCTTCAAAAGTTTTACTAACAAGGATTTTGGAATCGTTGGTAGAAAAGCCCATTTTTAATGCTGCTTCCAACATAGATTGCATGAAATAAAAAACATAAGCCGGTCCACTTCCCGAAATTCCTGTTGAGGCATCTATAAAATTCTCACTAGACACTCTAATAGATTCTCCGGTGGTATCTAATAAATTTCTAACCATAAGAAGTTCTATTCTGGAAACTTCTTTAGCTTCTGTATAAGAAGTTACTCCTTTCCCAACTTGGGCAGGTAAATTAGGCATCGCTCTAATAACTTTTTTTACATCCAAACTATTTTGAATAGTTTCTATAGTAACCCCTGCCATTATAGATACAAATATTTGCTCTTTATTAATAAGAGGTTTTATTTCGCTGAATAAGGCTTCAGAATGAAAAGGTTTTACTGCTATAAAAACCACATCTGCTTGTGGTAGGCAATCTTCAATTTTATCATATACATTAAAGTTGGAATGTTCTCTTAAGGAAGCTATTAATTCTTCAGATTTATCGTAAATCATCAATTTGTGCCTGTTCAAAAGAAAGGATGTGGACATACCCTCAGCATATGTTAATCCCATGTTTCCTCCTCCAATAACTAATATTCTCATTTTCTTGTATTTTGTTAAATGATTTCACCAAAATTAAATTCGGGCGATTTTCAGTATTGAAGGGTGCAAAGACCATACTAGGCTTCGAATTAAGAAGAATATTATAGATTGAAGTTATTAAATTAAGAATTATAGAATTTAGAAAATTCAAATGAAATAGTAGGTAAATCAGTAACTTTTAGAAATTTGAAAAATTTTACAAACAAATAAAACATTAAACACTTGATTTTCAGGAATATAAGAATGATTAGGGCTTGAGTCCCATCATTTTAAAAGCGATTTTATTTTTAATAAATTAAGGGGTTTAGTGATAATTCTTCAATACAAATTCTTCAAAACACTTTGGGACTGAGAATTATTTAATAAAATATGATTTACGCCATTATGACAATAAAGGTAATATTGGCAGATAAAGGTGAAGAAATTTCAGTTACTAAAAAGTAATTAGTTGGTCATACGTAATTTATTCGTGCAGAATACAAACAGCTCTGTTTGAAACTCATTGAAATTAGAAAGAAAGGTTTCAATTCGTTTTTCTAATTTTTCATGTTGTGTGTAATAAAAAGATTCACACGAAATGTCTTCGCATTCCAACATTCCATTAATGTCATTCTTGTGATTACTAACGGCCTGGCGAAGCTCTACTTTTTCAGTTCTTAAATCTGTCAGTCTATCAGAAAAAGTGAAAAGATTTTCATAAAGATTTGGAAGATCTTTTTGAAAAATATCGGCTGAAAGGAACTGACTTAAAAAGTTGATTTCTTCAGAACTTATTTGAAGTTTTTTATTCCATTCTCGAGTGTCCTCAAGAAGCTCCTCTACATTTTTTTTCGTTTGCAGAACCACTTTGTTTAGTTAAGGTAGCCATATTGCAAAATTTAAAAGTTCAACATGAGATGTTACATAAAGATAAGTTTAAAAAAAAAATAGCAAGCAAATTACTTTTGAGTTTAAAGTTCTGAATCGTGTAAAACGAGGATTGGAATTTTTGGTTTGTAACCTATTTCTTTTAAAATAGATTTAGAGAAGAGATTGTAAAGAAAACTGTGTTTTTTATCTACTAAAGCCAACATGGTACTTTCTCTACTTTCTATAAAAGACCGAATTCCTTGTAAAACTTTAATATGATTTAAAGTATGAAAGGTATGTGGCACATCTTTTAAGTATTCCTGCAATATATGCTTATTAGACAATTGCTCATCGCTAACTTGCTTGTGCTCTTTGATATAAAGAATTCTAATTGCAGCTTCATATTTTTGGGCTATATCCTTTAGATAACTAATTTCTTTTAATCTATACGGTGTTTTATAATTGGTAGCCAGTACGATTTCCTTTGAAGCCTTTGTTAAATATGGAGTTTGCTCCGGAATTATGAGCAATGGACATTTTTTGATGTTTTCTATTACACTTACTGCATTGCTACCAAATAAACTTGTTGCCGGATCACTATTCCCTTTTGTACCCATTACAATTAATTCTATTTTATAATTCTCAACTGTTTCATCAATTGCATTAATTAAATTATTGTAAGAAGAAATTGTTTGAAATTGGTGACAACGACTGTCTGAAATAATTGCAATTTGATCTACTACATGGTCTAGACCAGTTTCTGAGGCATCTTTTGCTTCGTCGTAGGCAGGTTCTCCAGGCTCTGGAACCAAAAGACTCTCTGTAGTAAAATAATAAAGCTGAAAAGCATTTAATAAATAAAATGTAGTTGCATCATCTTTAAAAAGAGACAAAGCGAATCTTAATGCGTTTAAAGCACTATTGGAAAAATCTGTAGGAACAAGAATTTTTCTCATGATCTTAGCTTTATATTGTTAAAATTATGAGAATTTATAATGGAAAACTATGACCGAAATCAACTACATAAATTTGATTCGATATAGTAAAAAAAACGATCCTACTTTTGTAGGATCGTTTGCCACAGATGCTATAAACAAGTCTTAGGCAATTTTTATAGTTTTGGCTGGTTTGGATTTTGCCTCATCTATTTTGTGTAATTTAAGTTTTAGTACACCGTCTTTATACTGCGCTTTTACATCCTTATTTTCGTCTACTGTTTCCGGTAGCGTAAGGGAACGAGAAAAAGAGTGATAACTAAATTCTTTTCGCATATAAGTTTCATCTCTTTCTTCCTGCTTATCTTCAATTTCTGCAGAAATATTTAAGATTCCATTATCAATAGTTACTTTAAAATCTTCTTTAGAAAGACCTGGAGCAGCTAATTCTACTTCAAATTCATTTTCTAAATTTCGCACATTTAAAGAAGGGAATAAATCAAAACCATCATCAAAATCGGCATTTATCAATCTATTAAGATTAAATAGACTTCTTCTTGGACTCATCATTTCAGAAAAAAATGGATCCTGTGGCATTAGGGATTGGCTAAGCATTGGAAATCGTCGGCGTTTGTTTGTTTTAATTAATGACATAATTTTGAAGTTTAAAAAATTAATAATTGAAATTTTCTGTACCGAAATTATTGCTTTATTTCAACAAAAAAAATGATAAAAATCATAATCAAAAATTTATAATATGTTAATTTTAAATGCTTTAGGACTTAAAAAGACGAAAGCAGGAAAATAAATTTCCTGCTTTCCTAGAAGATATTAAGTGCGTTATTTAGACGTTTCAAGAATACCAGTGATCTTACCGAAGTAATATATGTGTATTCAATCTAATATCGCCTTTGACATCTTCTCTTTGATTAAACCGCTATAAAATCAATTACCCCAAATTAATTTTAAATAAGCTACTACTAAATTGTCTTTAGTAATATTGAAGACTAAATTAAAGGATGTAGTTGCTATAAAAAATGATAAATATCAACTTTCTCAACTTTAACATTTTTAGAATTTTCAGCATAGTTTAGATTAGAATTTTCTCTGAAATCTTTCATTTTATATAGTGTAACTTTTTAAGATCTAAAACTTTAATATTTCTTCCGTTTACAGCAATTAGATTGTTCTGCTTAAGTTGGGCTAGGCTTCTAATTAAACTTTCAGTAGAAATTCCGGCAACGCTTGCAAGATCACTTCTTGAGAGATTTATACTATCTGTTGGATTTTTTAGAACGTTTTCAGCAAAATGAAGGAGGGTATTTGTTGTTTTTTTTAAAACCGAAGCATAGGCCAAGTCTAACATATGCATTTTTAGGCTGCTAACATGGTCTGAAAGTATTTGGGCAAACTCCATGGCGATATCATTGTTCTTTCCAAGGATCTTTTGAAACGATTTTATTGGGAATTTAAAAATCGTAGAATCTTTCAATGCTTTTGCAGTCTCAGGATACATAGAGATGTTTTTAAAAGAATAAAAACCGAAGAGATCTAGATCTTTGTAGAGTCCAGTAATTAATTCTTTTCCATATTCATCCATTCTAAAGGTCTTTATCAATCCCTCTTCTATCAAATAAATGCAAGTGGCATTTTTATGTTGTTTGTAGATTGTCTCACCCTTAGAGACAAAAGATTTTTCTTCAGTTTTAAAAATATGTTCTTTTAATTCACTTAAACATGAGATATCAATTTCATTAGTGCCCTCAGATTTTTTTAGTGGTTTTTTTTTTAAACTTTGTTCGATAGATCTTAATAATCTATGATAATTAAGTGGTGTCTCTAATTGGTCAAAATATTTTAATTGATTGTCCTTCTTTTTTCCATTATCTGAGATTAAAATGACAGGAAAATTATTGGCGGACTGGCTTGACCTAAGATTCGATAAAGAGTCGGATCCATTTAACTTAGGATTGGACTTATTATAAATCATTACATCTACTTTTTTCTGTGAAATAAGCTTATCTACTGCCTGTAAGTTTGGAGCTACAGATACTTCATAGGAATGTGCTTCCAAAAAAGTTTTTAAACTTTTGGAGAGTATCACATCGGTATCTATAACAAGAATGTTTTTCATCTTTTTTCTGAGTTTTGAAAAAGTGGATGAAGGGTGGAATTTTAATTACAATTAAAATTCAAATTATAATATAAATAGGGTGAAGAGTAATCGCACTGGAACAAGAAATTTGTAGATCCTGAAGACAATTTTTTAAAATTTCAAAGATGCGCAAAAAACTCTGTTTTGAGTTGTAAATATACGATGGAAAATTTAAAAAACACGTAGGAAATAAAAAGATCTACACTAATTTAATTAATTGATAATTAATTGATAATTAATTGATAATTAAATGATTATGTCGTATCGTTTAACTTTGGTGTTAAATGAAATTTTAAGAATATTTAGAAGCGATTTCATTTTATATGAAGTAAGATTTCATTAAATTAAAGGAGTTTTAAGGTTGTAAATTTTAATTAATGACTAATCATAAAAAATCAAGTTATGGAGCCTTTAATTTGTCAGAGTTGCGGATTGCCATTTGCTAAAGAACTTATGGGAATTAATAGAGATAATACCAAAAATGATGAATACTGTGTACACTGTTTTGATAATGGGGAATTTACAGATCATTCCTTATCGCTTCACAAATTGGAAGTGAAACTTATAGAAATGGCAGAGATGCATAATGAGATCACGTTGGAGGAAGCTCAAGAAGTAATTAAACAACTACCTTATTTAAAACGTTGGCACATGAGCATTATGTAACTTTTTAAACCTTAACGTTATGGAAAGATTCAACAGATTATTAGACGAGATTACTTTAATCACCTTGGAAATTGAAACAAAATATCCCGAGATCTATAAGTTTTTAGATGAAGACACCCTAACACTACCTTTTAAAGAACATCCAAAAATAAATTCTGAAGTATTATATGATTATTTAGAAAGCTTGAAGCAACTTTTAGCACACCACAAAGAAACCCATCTTTTGAATTGAGGTTTTTTAAAGTAGAATGACATCTTTTAGATCTGGTAGGTTTATTATGAAAGTTGTGTTTCAGGAAATTTTTATTGTAATATTCTGAATTTCATATAGTTGAGAGGTTCTAAAATATTTTTTAAATAATTATTATTTTGATTTTTGTATTCTAAAATCGATTACATTTGGCGCACTAAATCAATTAATAATTTTCAAAATGAAAAAATCATTTTTTACTATTGCAGCTATCGCATTAGTGTTAAGTTTTACCTCTTGTAAAGAAGATTCAGCTGAAAAAACTGAAGAAGTTCAAGTAATCGAAACAGAAGTTGAAACTCCTGTAGAAGTTATTGAAACACCAATGGAGGAAACTATAGATACTTTGAACGAAGAAACTGTAGAAGTGGAAGAAACGATGAATGAAACTGCTGTAAACTAATTATAGCTATTTTGTAATATACAAAAAGCCCAAACTCTAAGAGTTTGGGCTTTTTTATTTTTAAAGAATTGAGTTTACTTAATTCTGATTTCCATCCCCTTGATCTTCTTTCATTTCTTCATTTACATCTTCCATTTTATCTTCGTTAAGATCTTCTTTGGTTTCAGTAGTTTCGGGTACAGGAAAACCTCTGTCTCTCATTAGCGCATCTATCTTTGCATCTCTTCCTCTAAATAGTCTATAAGCTTCCGCAGGATCCATAGCGTTTCTAGGGGCAAATAAATATTTTACCAATTTGGCAGCCATATCCTTATCGTAAAAACCTCCGGGAGATTCTGCAAAAGCTTCAGCGGCATCTGCTGTTAAAACATCTGCCCACAAATATCCATAGTATCCGGTTGCATAACCTTCCCCGGAAAAAACATGACCAAAATGTGGAGAACGGTGACGCATCACAATTTCCTCAGGCATATTCAATTCCTTTAAAGCTTTCTTTTCAAAATTCTTCGGATTTATATTGGAAGGATCTATGGTATGATATTTCATATCCATTAGTGCGGAAGCTAAAAATTCTGTAGTTCCAAACCCCTGATTAAAAGTAGCAGCGTTTTTAATTTTTTGCACCAATTCGGCAGGAATTGGCTCTCCTGTTTCGTGATGTAGTAAAAATTGATCGATTACTTTATCTGTAGATAACCAGCGTTCTAGTAGCTGGGATTGAAATTCTGTATAATCCCGAACTCCACCATTTAATGTTGGATATTTAACATTAGCCGATAAGAAGTGCAAGGCATGTCCAAACTCATGGAAAAAAGTGGTAGCATCATCCCAAGATATTAGGGCCGGTTCTCCAGGTGCTGGTTTTACAAAATTAGAATTGTTAGAAGCTAAAACGGTCTCTTTTCCATCGAATGTGGTGTAACTCCTATACGTAGTAGCCCATGCTCCAGATCTTTTTCCCGGCCTTGCGTAGGGATCTAAATACCAAAGTCCAATATGCTCACCAGAAGTTTTATCGGTTACATCCCAAACCTTCACATCTTCGTGGAAAACCGGAACACTACCTTCTGCCACCGGTTTAAAATTAAAATTGAATAATTCTCCGGCGGTAAAAAATAAGGCCTGTGTAAGATTATCTAATTGCAGGTATTGTTTAACCTCATCGGAGTCTAGATCGTATTTCTGCTTTCTAACTTTCTCAGCATAATATCTATAATCCCAAGGCTTTATAGTGATATCCAGATCTTCCATTTCTGCAACTGCTTGCATATCTGCCACTTCTTGTTCCACTCTTGCAAGTGCAGCAGGCCAAACAGCGTTCATAAGTTGCATCGCATTTTCAGGATTTTTCGCCATTCTATTCTGCAAACGCCATTCAGCAAAATTTTTATAACCCATTAATTGGACACGCTCATTTCGAAGTTTTAAAATTTGAGAAATTAACTCGTTGTTATCGTATTCATCATTATTATCTCCTCTTGAATAATACGTTTCCCAAACTTTCTCACGAAGCTTTCGCTCATCAGAATAGGTTAAGAATGGATCCATAGAAGAACGAGTGTTGGTAATGGCATATTTCCCTTCTTTTCCTCTGTCTGTAGCAGCTTTAGCAGCAGCCTTTACAAAAGAATCCGGTAATCCTCCTAATTGATTCTTTTCCAAATAGGTTACATAGCTTTCTTCGTCGTGCAGCACATTGTTAGAGAAATTGGTATATAGTTTAGATAGCTCCTTATTTATTTCTGCATATCGTTTTTTAGATTTTTCATCTAAATTAGCACCTTCCATGGCAAAATTCTCATAGATTAGTTGCACCACCCTTTGCTGATCTTCATCTAAAGGATTTTTTTGAGAGTTGTCATAAACCGTTTTTATGCGCTCGAATAATTTTTTATTCTGCGAAATCTTCGAGGAATACCCTGAAATTTTTGGAGATAATTTTTGTTGGATTTCTCTAAATTCAGGTGAAGAAACATTACTGCTCCAAATTCCATAATAAGTAAAAGCTCTGTCTAAGGCTTTACCAGATCTTTCCATTGCAACTATGGTGTTCTCAAAAGTGGCGGGTTCGGTATTATTTGCTATTTTTTGAATTTCCTTTAAATGCATTTCCATACCCATTTCTATGGCCGGTTGCAGTTGGGAAAGTTCCATTTTATCGAATGCAGGGACACCATTGTAGGGCCCGGTCCATTTGGATAATAGGATATTTTCTGATTTTTTATCTGCTTTAGTTTCCATTTTGTTTTTTGGATTCTCTTGGGCTTGAATTTGCATCATAGGAGCTATTCCCATGGCTGCAATTGCAACCAACCCAATTGATTTTTTATAATTTAAAAATGTTTTTTTCATGATTTTTATTCAATTAATAGGCTTAAAAATAAGATAGAGGGAAGATACTAATTAAAACCATTTTAATTAATCAAGATTTAAGATTTAGCCTTGTGTTAACAATTAAAATTTTTTTTTTAAAAAATCAAATAGCTTTTAAAGCTCAAAACCTTCAACTTCATGCGTTTCTCCGGGAATCATTTCGGCTAAAAATTCATTAGCAATTCTGTAGCGTACTAATCTAAGGGTTGGAAATCCTACGGCAGCGGTCATTTTTTTTACTTGCCTAAATTTACCTTCGGTTAAAGTAACAGAGACCCAACTGGTTGGCCCGTGACGTTCATCTCTAATCTTTTTAGCTCTTTCAGGAAACTGCGGGATTTGATCTAAACTTTTAACTTTACAAGGCTTCGTAAGATATTTTTTACCATTAATTCCAATTTCGACACCTTGTTGCAAGCTTTTAATAGCCTCGGGAGTTACTAAACCATCTACTTGTACATAATATTCTTTTTCGACCTTTGAGCTTCTTACCGTTTCACTCATTTTTCCATCGGTGGTAAGAAGTAATAAACCTTCAGAATCTTCATCTAATCGACCTATAGACATAGTGCCCTCCGGAAACGCTCCCAATTCCCCTAATAATTTTTTGTTTTTTCGGGTGTTCTGATTATAAACAAACTGGCTAAGATATCCGTAAGGTTTATAGATCTTGAAATGTTGATGGGACATGTGGTAATTTTTATTAATTTCAAAAATATCAAAAAATGTTATCCCAAAAAAAGTAAATTAGAATAGGGAATGACTTTTGAAGAAGCTATTATTACACGCAAACATTATTTCAATTTATAAAAATAAGTCTTGCTAATTCATTTGATTGGAATAAATTAGCCATTTCATTTTATGAAGATTCACTACTTAAAAATATAGTTACTATGAAAAAAGCATTTTTAATACTTCTTGTACTACCAATTTTGTTTTTCACCTCTTGTTCCGGAGACGATGATTCTACGCCGCCAATTGAAACTACAAGTCTGTTTGGTACTTGGGATCTTGATTATTATATACAAAATGGGGATTTAGTAGAGAATGTAACCTGTGGTGAACAAATAACATATGCATTTACAAATGCTAGAACCTATACAAAAACCACGTTTGCGGGAGAGGGATCTACAAATTGCTCTGTTGCGGTTATTGTAAATGGGACATGGGAAAATTTAGGGGAAAACCAATTTAAGCTAACGCCTAACGGAAGTAGTGCAGATCAGAATTTAACCCTTACTTTTCTAGATAATTTTAAGAAATTCTCTATTAGATATAGTAGTAATTATACCGAAGTTTTTGCAAAAAGAAATTAGATAAGATTTTTTTTAGATAATTATTAGAGTTGCTTTATTGTAAGCAACTCTTTTTTTTTTATCGAAAGTTTAACTTTAATAGTTTCAGTTTTGGTTTATTTGCACTGTACCTTATAGTCATTAAAAAAAAATCCTTTCTGCAGGAAGCTTTATTTCAATGTAATTCCCTTCCCTACGAACCAAACCAATTAAAAATTTATTACATGAAATTAGTAATTCTGTCTTCAAACCCAAATTTATATTCCACAAGAAGACTCGTTGAGGTAGGGGAAAAGAAAGGACATGAAATGATCGTTGTAAATCATACAAAGTGTGATTTAGTGATTGAAAAGAAAAAACCTAGCGTTATTTATAAAGGAAAAGAACTTACAGATATAGACGGCGTAATTCCTAGAATTGGAGCTTCTGTTACGTTTTTTGGAACGGCAGTGGTAAGACAATTTGAGATGATGAAAGTATTTACAGCTACAGAATCTCAGGCTTTGGTAAGATCTCGTGATAAGTTAAGAAGTTTACAAATACTTTCCAGAGCAAGTCTAGGTTTGCCTAAAACAGTATTTAGTAATTATTCTAAAGATGTGAGTAGTGTGATAGATAAGGTTGGTGGCGCCCCTTTGGTGATTAAATTGCTGGAAGGAACTCAAGGTTTAGGTGTTGTGCTAGCAGATAATAGAAATTCTGCTGAATCTATCTTAGAAGCTTTTAATGGCCTACAAGCAAGAGTAATCGTTCAGGAATTTATTAAAGAAGCAAAAGGTGCCGATTTAAGAGCGTTTGTTGTAGATGGAGTAGTCGTAGGAGCAATGAAGAGACAGGGAAAAGAAGGAGAATTTAGATCTAATTTACATAGAGGTGGTTCCGCTGAAATTATTGAACTAACAGATGAAGAAGAAAATGCAGCGCTTAAAGCAGCCCGCGTAATGGGGCTTGGAGTAGCTGGAGTAGATATGCTGCAATCGGCTAGAGGGCCTTTAATTCTTGAGGTAAATTCTTCTCCCGGTTTAGAAGGAATAGAGAAAGCTACTGGTAAAAATATCGCACTTCAAATTATAAAATATGTAGAAAGAAACGCCGAATAGCCTCTTTCAATAATAAATAACCCAATTTTCTTTTTGGGAATTATGGGTAAAAGTCTCCATTACATAGCTCGAAGAGTTATTTGATGGAGATTTTTTTTCGTTATAGTGGCTCTATTTATATGTTGAAATGAGAATTCAAACTTTCTAAATTTATTAGAGTTTGTCTTAATCTAGAATTCTGCAATGACTATAAAAAGTGGTTCTAATTATCAACTCTTAACTCCTTCCGTAAGATTATCATGTTCCTTGCATACATTACCACCCCAAACAAATGCCCTGCTAGGAGAACGGGATCTAGTCTAAATATTCCGTAAATAATTATCAAGGTAGAACCTATTAGGCTTAATAGCCAAAATCCTAAAGGTAATAAAGACTCTTTTTGTTTTTCAGAATAAATCCATTGATAGATAAACCTTAGTGTAAAAACCACTTGAGAGACAATTCCTAAAATTAAAAGCCATGCTGGAATAGCATCATTTCTGAATAACCTTTCCGCGTCGTAAATATTATTATTGAAACCAAGGATCACAATAATTAAGGGGAATATCCATAAAAAAACACGTAAGACTTTATGAATTTTAGACCACTCTCCTTGTAATTGAAGATTCCGAATATAAATGAAATAGATAAGTGTTTGCCCCAGCATAATAGCAAAATCGCTTCTTAGATATCCATACAAGAACATTAAAAAGGATGCCACCAAACTCATTTTCCAAAACAAGGAAGGGGTTAATACTTTTTTGCTTTTTTCTGATAGCACCCATTGAAATACGGAACGCCCGGAGAAGAGTAACTGCGCTAAAAAGCCGACACTATAAATTAGCCAAGAATTCATCCTTTTTTAGCTACGGTATAATTGATATATTTTTTTTTCATCCAAACATAGGCGAAGCAATCTATTAAGGGGCCAAATAACCTATTCCACACTCCAAAATGGGCGGTGCCGGCCATTCTAGGAAAATGTTTTATTGGCACTTGTTTAATCTTACCGTGTTGAAGCAAAATCATAGCAGGTAAAAATCGATGTAAGCCTCTAAACATTGGGATACGCTTGGCATAATCTGTTCTAATAATTTTTAAAGGACACCCAGTATCATCCATGCCATCATGTGTAAAAGTTCTACGAATGCCATTGGCGATAGTGGATGACATGTTTTTTACAAAGGAGTCTTTTCTATTGTTTCGATAGCCCGTTACAAGGTCGAATCCCTCAAGATGATCTAGCAAAAGGTTAAAATCCATAGGATCTGTTTGAAGATCGGAATCTATATACCCGGTTAAGGAAGTAACAACATGATCGAACCCTGCTTTAATTGCCGCACTTAATCCATAGTTTTTTTCGAAACTAATAAATTTGAAATTTGGATTAGAAGCACAGATTTCTTCAATTATTTGTTGGCTATTATCGCTAGAACCGTCATTCACAAAAAGTACTTGAGTAGCAACATGTGCCACTTTTATATATTCTGAAAGTTCTTTTTCTACTCGATTCAGGTTTTCTTCTTCGTTGAAAAGAGGTACAATTACGGTAAGTGCTTCAGGCATTAAGTGCAGATTGGCTATTCTGATTAGGAAATTCTATAAAGCAAATGTAGCAATTTTAACAAAATAAAGATCTTGTTTTATAATTCAATGAGTAATGAGCTCACTTCTGAAATAAAAAAGAGACCAGCCTTGGAATGTTTTCTTTGTTATCATCATCAAACCACTCTTTTAGTTGTACCAATTTAAATCCGTTTTTAGCGGCAGCCTCAGTGTAGTCGGTGATATGATGAACATATACTTCCAATTCTTGAATGCCATTACCATCATCAAATCTGGCCTTACTACCCGAATATTGTTTAAAAGGATGAAGCTCAGAAATATAGAATTGTCCGTCGGTTTTTAAAATTTTAGAAGCTTTTGCGAAAACTGCATCGAGATCTTTAATATGTTCCAGCACTAAACTGCAACTAACGAGGTCTACAGAATCTTCAGGTAATCCCCAATCTATATTTAGATCCTGTTGTTTAAAACTGACTTTTTTAGATTCAATTTTTTCTTGAGCCTTAAGTAACATTGCTTCAGAAAAATCCATTGCAATTAAAGATTCACATTTTTGAAGCAGCCATGCCGTGTTTTTACCGGTTCCGCAGCCTA
Source organism: Gillisia marina (assembly GCF_000258765.1). GTDB lineage: Bacteria > Bacteroidota > Bacteroidia > Flavobacteriales > Flavobacteriaceae > Gillisia > Gillisia marina. Next base: position 2,633 of record NZ_AJLT01000012.1, on the reverse strand, counting down.
ATTCGACAACAGATTTATAATATCCATCTAAGGTTTCTCTAATAACCTTTTCTTCCAAATCCCTGGTCTTATTTAGCATTTCGTCGTAGCTCTCTGCCCAAGAATTATATGCTTTTTGAACACTCATTTTTTAGTTTTTATTTTGGATGCTACTAAGGCCAATTCTAGTGAGTTTTGTGAACGTTTTCAATCCTAAAATCAATACTACAGAAATTGATGCTGTTGTTCCTAAAGCACCTCCGAAACCTTCAAAATAACTTCCTGTGTTTAAATATAACATAGAAAATAGAAGCCCGGCCAAGCCTAATACCCAATAATTTGAAATTAATTCTTTGGAAACCATACCTACAAAGGAAGCTCCTAAGAATACAATAGGTATATGTACTAGTAAATAGTTAGAAAATAAGTCAGGAAAAATGAGCGTGAATAGGGCAACTGTAAGTGATAGGCCAGCAGATGCTCTTACCGCGCCTTGATTTAGTCTTGTGCTAACATAAAATGTTGCTATTACTGCAATGATTCCGGTTAAAATTATAAATAAATTGTCCATTATTTAGATACTATAAATTAGCAGGAAAAAAGCAATTACAACCCCTCCAAATGCCATCGTGCCAAGTTTCCCACCCACACCTATAAATATATTTTTGGACAATATGTAAATTATTCCGGTAGCAATTCCCGCTAAGAAAATAAATAAATATCCTTGTGAAATATAGGTAGCGGTCATACCCACAAATGAACACAATAGATTGCCTTGGGAATTTCCTTAGTAAACGCTTTCTTAGATTTAAGAATAGTAGGTATAAATGAAGCTAAAGTGCCTACAAGCGCTGAAGCAATTACAGCTCCTGTATTAAGTTCAGTAACTAAAACATATGTTACGATAGAACCAAAAATTGTAAATAAAATTAACAACAGATTATTGTGAGTTCTATTATTTATAGATTTCACAGTCGTATAGATTCCAACTGGTATTAAAAGTCCTGTAATAGAATAAAAAGATACACTTGCGATGTTATTGGGAAGGTCAAAAAAAAATGGCTGTCAAGAATAATAGCTGTAAAAGCCCTAGAGTTAATAATGAAACAGCTTTAGATATTTTGATCATAAAAATTTTAGGGAATTTTTAATTTTTTAGTAAGGATCAAAGATATTTAAATTCTATGAAACACTTTTATATTGTATTCTTGTATTCATAGGAAGTTCTCTTAAATCAATTTACGCAACATTTCATTAATTCGATAATAGATACAATTTTTCACAATTTATCGGTAAAATTGCCATGTGGAAATTTTTTATTTGATACTTGAAAGTTAATGCCTACTTTGGGGTGTTAAATTGAAACTCAATCAATTCCACATTAAACCCCTAACGAGTACATTTATGCCGATTTCTGATACCAATTTGAAAGAAGAATTTCACGAATTATTTAAAACCGACCCCAAGATCTTTCAATGGATAAGTGAAAATACTGTAAATGGTATTTGGTACGGGCATATAGATGATCCCGAGAATTTATGGGTTAGTGATTCTTTTTGGAAATCTCTGGGCTATACGAATCAAGAAAAAAGCAGTTTTAGCCAATTAGGCGATGTTTTAGAAGATTCAGACGGGCTAACGGAGTTTAATCTTTTAAGAGAAAGTGCAAATCCTAAGATAAACTTCGAGGCCTTTTTTAAATTCAAAAGTAAATCGAATAAGGTGCTTTTTTTTGAGGGGAAAGCAAAAATTATAAATGCACCTTCGGTTTCTACACCCCGCATTTTAATTATTTATACGGATGTTACTAAAGGAGAGGAACATCTTCATCAGTTATTAGAAGAAAATGAATCATTAAACAAGCTGAACGAAGTTTTTGAAGAAGCAAATAAACTTACCCGTACCGGTGGATGGGAAATTAATTTAAAAGATCAGTCCTTATCTTGGACAAGTGTTACTAAAGATATTCATGAAGTTGCTCCAGATTATACACCCACCTTAGAGTCTAGTATTAATTTTTATAAAGAAGGTGAAAGCAGAGAGCGCATTAATGAGCTTTTTCAAACTGCTGTAGAAAAAGGAGCTTCCTTCGATACAGAATTGCAACTTGTTACAGCGAAAGGAAACGAAATTTGGGTGAGAGCTTTTGGAAAGCCCGAGATGAGAGACAATGAATGTGTGCGTGTCTATGGCGCATTTCAAGATATAGATAGTAAGAAAAAGAGGGAAATTGAATTTCAGCGGAATAAGGACAGATTTCAGCAGATTTTTTATAATTCTCCTATAGGAATTGTTCTCGTTAGCTCTGAGAATAAGATTTTAATGGCCAACGAGGCATCTTATAATATTTTTGGATTTACGGAAGCAGATGCTGAAAGGATTTCGAAACTAACATTTAAAGATCTAACTCACAAAGATGATCTGGAGACTGCCAGTATTCATCGAGAAAAATTATTGAGCGGTGAGATCAATAGTTATAAACTACAGCTACGGTTTTTTAATGCGGTAAATGAGATTATTTGGTGTGACGTTAATACTTCTATTATTCGTGGTGAAAATGGAATCGAAGATTTAATAATTACTCAGGTAGAAGATATTTCATCGAGAAAACTTTTAGAAAAGAAAGCTGAAGAAACTGCCGGCCAATTTAAAAA
>NZ_AJLT01000011.1 GCF_000258765.1 Gillisia marina | reverse complement strand
TAAAGTCGAGAACTTTTTAACTTAAAAAGGAGGTTTCTCCCGAGGTTTCGACTCCGCTCAACCTGACATCCCATCTGCATATTATAAATTATCTCAGAAAATTCTAATGGAAAACAAAGGTATTATATTTTGAAATAGTGGAAAGTCTGAAGCCATTTATCTCCACGACTTTTGCGAAAATCTGAATTACAGAAAAATCGGAAGTAAAATAGGCATTAAAATAAGTACTATTAAAAGCACTTCTTTAAATCCTTTCTCTTTTTTATTGTCGAAATAATTTGAAGCTATAATCGAAAATGGAACAAAGAAAAATAACAACTCACTACCGTTTTTAACAGGAGATAGAATCGCTACTAAAATAGAAATTAGAAGTGTTATAAAAACCAGCATATAGGTGGGTCTAGACCTAATTCCAGATTTTTGAAAAAGCTTAAAATAGTGTGATAATGTCCAAACAGTTACCGCTAAGATGATGCTTATAGGGATTAGAATACTGAGATTCTGGTAATTTTCAAATTTAAAAGAACTTTGCTGAAACCAAGCTGTCCAAGTATAAAACGCATCGTTAAATATAAGGTGAAAAGCTGTAAGCATTACAAAAACTCCAAACACGGCCACCAAAGGAATAAGCCAGTTCTTAAAATAATTTATCGCGTGAAATAATATTCCGCAGTAAACAATAAACAGAAAAAGAATGGACCAAAAATAGAAAAGCGAAGCAATGCATATCCAAAAAGTTGCGTCAAAAATTTTTAAAGCAATATCCTTTCTAGACTTTAAACTTATCACTCTTCGCAAAGAAAGTAAAATGCAAAGGTTAGCCACAATTATTTGATTATCCCTTAAAATCGCTAAAAAAGAAACCGAACAGACTGCAAATATTAGGATTTTGAAACCGCTCCTTTTAGTAAGCTCATTCTTTTTTGCAATAAAATCCAGCACCATGACACTAAGTAAAAAACTCACAAACACGCCAAGTTTTGTAAAGAGCGTATAGACTTCAAATTCCTGAAATACAGGTTTAAGATTAGCCGAAATGTAAAAAACAGCCATAAAGAGAATGACCGTTAATAAAATAACTGGTTTAGATTTGCTAAAAAAGCTTGTTAGCATGTTCGTTTTTTATATTTTTGTGCCATAATATAACAAAGTTATACAATGAAAGATCTATTTGAAGGAATCGCGTGGCTTTTTACAGAAATATTATTTCTTCCTTACGATGCTCTTAGGGAACTACAAGACAGTTCTTGGTTTCTAGCTAATTTTATGAACTGGGTCTTTATGATCATTTGTTTTGTAGCTATGGTATATTGGATGATACAATTGAAAAAATACAACGATAACGATGAGGAAAATCGTGATCCTATAGCACATTCATTTTTAGGCTAGGTCAAAACCTAGATCCTTTCTATAATACATCTTATCAAAATGAAGTTTATCTACATTTTGATAAGATTTTTTTAGTGCCTCATTGTAATCTTTTCCAAAGGAGGTTACCGCAATTACTCTCCCGCCATTAGTTACCACATTGCCATCTTTTTCTGTAGTTCCGGCATGAAAAATTAAGGAATCTTCAATCTCATTTAAGCCTTTAATTTCTGCTCCTTTTTCATAAGCTTCAGGATATCCTCCAGATACCAACATCACAGTCGCTGCTGTTTTTGGTGAGATCTTTACTTCTTGCTCATTCAGCTTTTGATCTTTTAAGGATTGGAACAAGGTCACCAGATCACTTTCGATTCTTGGTAACACCACTTCGGTTTCGGGATCACCCATTCTTACATTATATTCAATCACATAAGGTTCCTCGGCTACTTTAATAAGACCGATAAAAACAAAACCTTTATAATCTATGTTTTCCTTCTGAAGCCCATCGATTGTAGGTTTTACAATGCGTTCTTCAATCTTTTTCATCAACACCTCATCGGCAAAAGGAACTGGAGAAATAGCTCCCATTCCACCGGTGTTTAAGCCTGTATTTCCTTCACCTATTCTTTTATAATCTTTTGCCGTTGGTAAAGTTTTATAATTTTTCCCATCGGTCAATACAAAAACACTTAGTTCTATTCCATCCAAAAATTCTTCGATCACTACTTTTTCACCTGCATTTCCAAATTTGCTATCCACAAGCATATGTTGCAATTCGGCTTTAGCTTCTTCTAAATCTTCTAGAATAAGTACTCCCTTTCCAGCGGCAAGACCATCTGCTTTCAAAACATAGGGAGGTTTCAAAGTTTCCAAAAACGATTTTCCTGCTTCCAGACTTTCAGCAGTAAAACTTTGATAAGCAGCTGTTGGAATGTTATGCATAGACATGAATTCCTTAGCTCTTTCCTTGCTTCCTTCCAATAAAGCTCCTCTTTTAGAAGGTCCCACAACAGCTATTTCACTTAACTCGGGATCGTCGTTGAAGAAATCTGCTATTCCCAGTACCAAAGGGTCTTCCGGGCCTACAACAAGCATTGTAACCTTTTCTTGAAGCACAAACTTTTTGATTGCTTCAAAATTGGTTACCTTCAAATCGATATTAGTTGCAATTTGAGCTGTTCCCGCATTACCGGGAGCTACAAAAAGTTGATCGCAGTGTTTACTTTCTAAAAGCTTGTGAGCAAATGCATGTTCACGGCCACCGGCACCTAATATCAAAATATTCATCTGGAAGTTGTTTTAAGTTCTTGCGCCAAAAATAATTGTTTGTAAATTGAAGCACTAATAATTTCGATTAAAATAAAGTACTACTAGCCTTTGAATTGGTTTAAAATCTCACTTCAGCTTAATAAATTCCCTATAAATAGGGCACAAAAACTCTTACAAGAAATTCAGGATATTCCAGAGGAGGAATTCGAAGATTATGTGCATAATCGTAGGAAAGCTATTGTAAATTATCATTTATCACATAATTCCTATTATAAAGATTTCTTCGGAAATAAAGAGTTCGAAAACTGGGAAGAAGTACCAGTAATGCAAAAGGCAGATTTACAACGCCCTTTAAAGGAAAGGCTTAGTAAGAATTACAATAAGAAGAATAGTTATGTGGGCAAGACTTCCGGATCTAGCGGGCATCCTTTTATTTTTGCCAAAGATCGCTTTTGCCATGCAGTAACTTGGGCAGAGTTTATCGATAGATATCATTGGATACAAATAGACCTCAACAAATCTTTACAAGCCAGATTTTATGGAATTCCTTTAGATTTCTACGGAAATTTATTGGAACGTTTTAAAGACCAGGTTAGCTTAAGAAGGAGATTCAACGTATTCGATCTTAGTGAAAAGAAGATGGAAGAATTCTTAACTCGCTTTGAGAAATCTGAGTTTGATTATATCAATGGCTATACCAGTGCAATATTGCTTTTTGCTAAGTATTTAAAGAAACGAAAGGTAGTTCTAAAAGAAACATGCCCTTCATTAAAGGTTTGTATAGTTACTTCAGAAAAACTTTTTGAAAACGATAAGAAGCTTATTGAAACTGCCTTTGGAATTCCGGTAGTGAACGAATATGGTGCAAGCGAAGTAGGGCTTATCGCTTTTGAAAATACCGAGGAGGAATGGATCGTGAATGCAGAAAGCCTATTTATAGAGATTTTAGACGAAAATAACCGCAGCTTGCCACATGGAGAAGAAGGTAGAATTGTAATTACCTCTTTATATAACAAGGCACATCCAATGATTAGATATGATATTGGCGATACTGGAACCTTATCTACAAAAAGCACTTTTAAACATCCTGTATTATTGAATCTTACCGGAAGAACAAACGATGTAGCGCGTTTGGCTGATGGAAAAGTAGTTCCGGGCCTTACTTTTTATTATGTAACAAAATCTATTATTGAAGATGCCGGAAGCATTAAAGAGTTTCTAATCGTGCAAACTGCTTTGGACAGGTTTAAAATAGAATATGTGAGTGAAAATGTTCTTTCTGATGGGCAAATTCAGAAAATATTGGCTGCGATTGAAACCTTCGTTGGCAAAGATCTTCATGTGGATTTTGAAAAAATGCCAATTCTAAAAAGAAATAAAAGTGGAAAATTGAAGCAATTTACTTCAATTATTTAGCGATTGTCTGCCTTTTCTTAACAAAGAAATGTTCCTTTAAAAACACTCCCATTCTTAGCAAGCTCTTAAGTTTACTATATTTCAAAAATTTACGATAGATTAAATAGTTATATTTTAAAAGCGCAGTCTTATTGTTTGAGATCGAATTTTCTCTAATTCGGTATTTTGCAAGTGGTGTACTCATTCCTTTCGTGGATCCTATGTTTTTCAAAATAGTTAACCATAATGCCCAATCTTGTCTTTTTCTTAAGGTCGGGCAGTAAATCTTACCTAATTTTTCAACACTATAAATTCCGGTAAGATTCCCTACATAATTAGATTTCAGCAATTTTTGATACGAAAGAATTGGCAAGGCTTCAACTTTTTTGTTAAGCATTTCGCCGGATTCATCTATCAAGTAATAACTGGAAAAAGTCATGTCCAGATTGTGACTCTTCATAAACTTTAACTGAGTTTCTAATTTCTCGGCAAGCCAAAGATCATCAGCATCTAAAAATGCCATATAGGGCCCCGAGCCGCTTTAATTCCAATGTTCCTGCTAACACCTGCACCCTGGTTTGTTTTATTCTGAAAAAGTTGAATTCTAGGATCTGCTGATTTAATTTTTTCAATGATTGAAATGGTGGAGTCTTTTGATGCATCATCAATTATTAATAACTCCCAGTTTTTATAAGTTTGTTGCAAAACCGATTGAATAGCTTCGGCAATAAAATCTGCCGAATTATAAGCGGGCATTATTACCGATACTAATGGCGATTCTTCCATTTAGCTATTTTTAGCGTCTTATGTGCTTTGCAAAATCTTTATGCTCACTTTTAAACAATTCCTCTTGAGTAAGTCCTTTAAAGTAATCGTACGTGATCTTCATCCCTTCTTCCCTAGAAACCTTTGGCTCCCAGCCTAAAATTTCTTTAGCTCTGGTAATATCCGGTTGTCGTTGCATGGGATCGTCCTCCGGCAAAGGCTTGCAAATTACTTTCTGATTGGTATTGGTAAGTTTAATAATTTCGTCTGCAAATTCCCTGATAGTGATTTCATCTGGATTTCCAATATTCACCGGATCTGAATAATCACTTAAAAGCAATCTATAAATTCCTTCCACTTGATCGTCTACATAGCAAAAAGAGCGGGTTTGAGAACCGTCGCCAAATACTGTAAGATCTTCTCCCCGTAATGCCTGGCCGATAAATGCAGGAATTACACGTCCATCATTTAAACGCATTCTCGGGCCATAGGTGTTAAAAATTCGAGCAATTCTAGTTTCTAAACCATGAAAACGATGATAGGCCATGGTCATAGATTCCTGAAAACGCTTTGCTTCATCGTACACACCTCGAGGGCCTATAGCGTTCACATTTCCATAATAATCTTCGGATTGTGGATGCACTAAGGGATCGCCATAAATTTCTGAAGTAGAAGCAATCAAAATTCGCGCTTTTTTCTCCTTAGCCAAACCAAGTAAATGTAATACGCCAACAGAACCTACTTTTAATGTTTGGATTGGAATTTTTAAATAGTCTATAGGGCTGGCGGGGGATGCAAAATGTAAGATATAATCTAGCTTCCCGGCAACGTGTACATATTTTGTGATATCATGATGATAGAATTCAAAGTTTTCAAGCTTTAAGAGATGTTCTATGTTTTTCATATCACCGGTTATCAAATTATCCATCCCGATAACTTGGTAGCCTTCTTTAATAAATCTATCGCATAAATGAGAACCTAAAAATCCAGCCGCTCCGGTAATTAATATCCTTTTAGACATCTAAAATTTTTATCTAATTATTATTGTACAATTCTAAAACTGCTTCCTGCCATGGGGCAACTTCTATCCCAAAAGTAGTCTTTAATTTAGCTTTATCTAAGACACTATATTCAGGCCTTTTTGCGATGGTTTTGTAAGAATTATCCTCCTTCAAAGAAATCTCACCACATTTATTGGAAACTTTTAAAATTTCTTTTGCAAATCCGTACCATGTAGTTTCCCCGTCATTGCTAAAGTGATACAATCCATAATTGGTATTATCTTCCTTTATAATTTTCACAATGAGTTCTGCCAAATGGTTTGCGTTAGTAGGCGTTCCTTTTTGAGCCGTTGTGATATTCAAAGACGCATTCTCCGCAGCTTTATTTGTGATTGTCTTATAAAAATTATATCCAAATTCGGAGTACAACCAGGAAGTTCTAAAAATAAAATGGTAACCTATTGTAGTCTGAATGTGTTGCTCTCCCATCAGTTTTGAAGCGCCGTACACGTTAATAGGATTTGTATCATCTTCCTCGATATATGGACTATTACTAGTTCCATCAAAAACATAATCTGTAGAAATATGAATAAGTACTGTTTTATGTTTCCTACATATCTCAGCCAAATTCTTTACTGCTTCAGCATTTATACTGAAAGCTTTTTCTTTTTCAGATTCAGCTTTTTCAACATTGGTATAGGCAGCGCAATTAATACAATAATCTATTTGTTTACTGCTAAAACACATCTCAAGATCACAACTCGAAGTGATATCTATTTCCGAAGAGTCCATAAAAAGCCAATCTATTTCATGCTGATTTTCGGCTAATTTTTGAAGACATTTTCCTAATTGTCCTGAGGCTCCCGTTACCAATACCGTTTTCATGGAAATAATTCTTTGAGTGTTGGTAATTTAGTGTCTTTTTCTGATAGAATAAACTCATCTTCAGGAATTTTCCAATCTATTGCAAGATCCGGATCGTTGTAAATCACTCCGGATTCTGAACCCGGATAATAAAATCGGTCGCATTTATAGGAAAAAACTGAAGTTTCAGACAAGGTGATAAATCCATGTGCGAAGCCTTGTGGTATAAATAACTGATGTTGATTATGATCGGATAAAATAATATGATGTGCCTTCTTAAATGTTGGAGAATCTGGCCGTAGATCTACTACCACATCCATAACTTCTCCATGGATTACTCGCACCAGTTTTGCCTGGGCAAATTCACCAGATTGAAAATGTAATCCCCTTAAAACTCCCTTTTTGGATACCGACTGGTTATCCTGAACAAAATCTAGATCCAGGCCGGTAACCTCGTTGAATTTCTTTTTATGATAACTCTCTAAAAACTTACCGCGATGGTCTATAAAAACCTCCGGAGTTAACACAAAACAATCCTTTAAAGGTGTCTTTTCAAACTTCATATTACTATGAATTAAATATTTGTTCTAAGATTTTTTCGGTAATTAAATAGGTTGGTTTTACCCCTGTTGTTCCCAATCCACCAGAAGCTAAAGTACTTCCAGTTTCTAACGGGTTATCCGAAGCATAATAAGCATATCTCACTTTTACATCTTCTTTAATATTTCCTCTTAATCTAGATGCAGATTGAATTGCTTTTTGATAATGGACTCCTTCCATTTCCAATCCAACCACATCCCAGGTAGATTCTTGAAAAAATCTTAAGATATCTCTATTTTGTAGGGATGTTCCTAGTACCGTGATCATAGAACCATCTACGACCTTAATGCCATTTCCTTCCAGATCTTCTTTTTTAAGTTCGTTATAAAATGGGTAATTATCGGCTGTTCCTTCAAATAAATGGGCAGTAGGAATCATAATATCTCCTTTTCCTCCATCTAAAATTCCTGCTTTCCCCATGATGGAAACAGAATCTACATTTAAATGAATTTCTTTGTCTTCAAACCTATATGGTTTCAGCAGCTCATCCATAGTTTCATAAGCTTGCTCCCCGAAAGCGTAATCCATGACTAAAAGCACAGGCTTTTCATCATCATTTTTCACATTAAATTCCGGACTTCTAAAACCGTCTTTAATCTTCGCGGTGTCAAAAACCTGAACATCTATATTGGTTCCGCTGGCATCTTCAATAAATTTCATACCGTTTTCCAACGCCACCTTCATCACCTTATTTCTAAGCTGCCCATTCCCGCTATTACTCAGGTCTTCATATACCTGCATAGATTTCTTTTCTTTCAATTCTTCTTGCAATGCGATTGGTGAAAACAATGTATTCATTACACTGTGCATATTGGCACTAATTATATGAATTGGGCGATGCATTAAATTATTTTCTACCAAGTATTGCTTGATGGTATCAGCCCAAATTTCTCCATGAATATGATGGCCTAAACGCTCTCTTAGCACGGGACTAAAGGTTACTATGCGTTTATTATTATTTATGGTTTCATCGATGGCAAGTTTCCCCAACCAATAAATAATCTGTAAAAATCGCTCTTCATTTTCCGGTGTCATGAATTTTGGATAAATGCCGGTAACTTCTTTAAAAGTTCTTCCAAGAATATTGGCAGTGTGGGTAAGTGCAATTTCACGTTCATTTTGCGACAATTCCGACTTCATTACGGCAGCCTCTAGCTTTTTCCAGTCTCTAGTTACACTTCCTTCCTCATCTATAATCACTCTGCGCATTATTTTATGCGATTCTATAAACATAAATGTAAGATGCGTAAGAATATCATAGATCTCAGATCTTCCACGAGTCACCTCTATATTCATTTGCTCTTCATCTATTCTATAGCAATTTCTACGTCTTTTTGGTGGCACAATTGGCTGAAAATGAGAATTCGCATATCCTTCGTCACTGGTAAGATTAATAAATCGGCATTGCTCTATTCCCACAGGTAAACGCTCGATCACATATAAAAGTCCGTCCAATTCTACTTTTTCCTCGGCAATAGTCCCATAAATTTCCGGTCTAAGCGTAAGTAAGGATTCCCTAAGTGTTTCCCCGGAAATTCCCATAGGCTTATAAAAACCACGGTTAAATAGATGTCGCATGGTTATATACATACGTTCTATTGCATTTGTACTTTCTTGAGCACGGGTTCTTCCCATCAATTTCAAATTCACCATATTTCTACTTTATATTTTCTCTAAAACCTCAGCGATTTTTCTATCGTTGGAGAGTCTTGGTAATTTATTTTGTCCTCCCAGTTTTCCAATAGATTTCATATACTGCTGAAATCCATTCTCGGGAATTTTTTTAATTTTTAATTGCTGAAGGATCTTTCCTTCTATCAAATCTAAGTAATAAGAATTTTGCTCTTGCACAGATCGGTCTAAGATCTCCACAAATTGCTGAAGGTCTTCCGGTTCTTTTTCAAATTCTATAAACCACTCATGATAAGGCAGTTCTTCACCCTCCGGAGTTATCTGTGGAGCTACTGTAAACTCTGTAATCCTACAGCCTGTTTGCTTAGTCGCTTCCTGCATTGCTTGCTCGACTTCTTTTGCAATAACATGTTCTCCAAATGCCGAAATAAAATGTTTAATCCTACCGGAAACAATGACTTTGTAAGGTTTTACTGAAGTGAACTGCACGGTGTCACCCAAATTATATGCCCATAAGCCGGCAGTGTAGAAACGATCATCACGTAATTCACTCCTACCTCAACTTCACCTATTGTTAATCGGGTTGGGTTTTCATCAAAGAATTCTTCAGACTTAATAAATTCATAAAAAATTCCGGAATCTAACTGAAGTAGCATTCCCTTGTCACCTTGTTTATCCTGAAACGCAAAAAAACCTTCAGAAGCTGGATATAATTCTATGCTATCTACCTTTCTTCCAATTAGGTTTTCAAATTTAGCGCGATAAGGTTCGTAATTCACACCGCCGTAAATAAATAGGTCGAAATTCTTAAAAAGATCACCCACCTTTTTTCCTGTGGTCTGTTGTAGCTTTTCAAAATACATTTGTACCCAAGATGGAATTCCGCTTATCACGGTCATATCCTCATCTTTTGTTTCACCAATTATTGCATCAACCTTAGTTTCCCAATCTTCAATACAATTTGTCATTAAACTTGGTAATCTATTTTTCTGAAGATAGGAAGGAACAAAATGTGCAACAATCCCCGATAGTCTCCCTAATTTCACTCCGTTCTTCTCTGTTAGCTCAGGACTACCTTGTAAGAAGATCATTTTTCCATCTACAAATTTAGACTTACCAGTTTCAGCTATATAACATAAAATGGCATTTCTAGCCGCATTAATATGCGTAGGCATAGACTCTTTTGTAAGGGGAATGTATTTTGCCCCACTTGTAGTCCCCGAAGTTTTAGCATAATACAGTGGTTTTCCCGGCCACAATATATTTTCCTCTCCCGCCACCATTTTATCTACATAATGCCTTAACTCCTCATAATCCCGAACGAGAACATTCGATGCAAATTCTTTATAGTTTTTGATGTCCTTAAAATGATGATCTAAACCAAATTGTGTGTTCTTTGCTTTTTCTAAAAGTTCTTTAAATACTTTTTCTTGTGTAGCTTCCGGATTAGAAGCCCACTTATCGATTTTATTACGAATATATTTTGCAAAGATCTTTGCAGCAATAGATTTTATAGACATAGAAGTTTAATCAAAATCAATGTAATCTTTTGGATTTACTGGATTACCCTCATTCCATAATTCGAAATGAAGATGGGGACCCGTTGTGAGTTCTCCGGCAGATCCTGCCGCGGCAATCACTTCTCCAGATTTTACGAAGTCTCCCTGCTCTTTTGTAAGAGACGAATTATGCTTATAAACGGAGAGCAAGCCATAATTGTGCTCTATAATAATTACATATCCCGTTCCTGCGCTCCATTCAGCAAAGATCACCCGGCCATCTGCAACACTTTTTACCGGAGCGTTTTTTGCCACAACGATATCCAAAGCATAATGCCTAGTTTTAACATTATAGCCTTCCGTAATTGGTCCTTTAACAGGAGGAAATAATGCGAATTCAATATTAGCTCCAGCAGTTTGAAGAACGTTATATTTATCTTCCAGAGCTACTTCTTCTCTTAGCAAAGAGTCGGCTCTAGAAGGAGATAGATCTATATATTCTGAATCAATTTGCTGGGAATTTAATAACGAATCTCTATTGAGATCGCCTATTTCCAGGTCACCGGTAAGCACTTTTCTTATAGATTCGTAGTACTGATTATTCAACATTAATGCAGTTTGCAGGGAATCTGTTTTATAAGTTAACTCTGTAGCCTGTCTTTTGAGCTTTGTTGAAGAATATCCCGGGATGTACTCCCTTAATCCTGTAAAAGCTATAATAAAAGTTGTTAGCGCAATTAGTAGAATAGCACTGGAGGTTATAAACACAAATAAATTTAATCGTGTTAATTTAAATGAAAGACGCTCCTCAAAGGTATCTTCATTTAATACGACCAATCTGTATTTATGAAGTAACTTTTTGGTGAATTTCTTTTTATCTTTTTTTGTTTGAGACATAATTTATGCTGCTATCACAAAGATAGCATAAAGTTAAATTTATACTATTTTAATGCTCATAAACGTTTATATTAATGATTTCTTCCTAAGTTTGTAATAACAAAACTTTTAATTATGAACGCATTATTTTTACCTTTAGCCATAGGTGCTCCACAAATAATATTAATCGTAATTGTGGTATTATTATTATTTGGTGGACGTAAAATTCCTGAATTAATGAGAGGATTAGGGAGTGGTATCAAAGAATTTAAGGATGCCTCGAAGGAAGATGATGATGATAAAGACAAGGTAATTCCTGAAGACAAAAAATAAGATTTATTATACTATCTAAAAAAAAGCCCAATTAAAATTGGGCTTTTTTTTTAGTCTATTTTCGCCGATTTCAAGATGGCTTCCAACTCGAACATATTGTCTCGCTTTGCCGTTGCGGGAGCGAAAGTAAAACCTTCAAGAATGATATATCTATTGTTAACACTATCTCTAACTGCATAATTAATAAATGGACCAGCCATAAAAGCATTCTTAACTTCCCAAGTTCCCTTTGTTTCATACGCAAACTTACCATCTACTTCAGAATCAAAAAGATAAGGAGCATACGCTTCTTCAGTGATCATATAACTATCTTCTAATGGCCCAGGGATATGAACTTGCCCAATAGAATCTCTCATTTTTATAATATTAGCAATTACATTGGTGTCTTTATCAATTTGATTAAGGGGAACAGCGTATACTAAAATCTCCATATTTCCCTTAGGAATATCTTTTCGAATCCAAAAGAAATCATCGTTTTCCATAGCGTATCTGTATGCTGTTGGAAATTTAAGCGAAACGCCTAATGTTCTTTTAAGTTTTTTGTCATCTTTCAATGACTTATTGATCCTTCTTTGTTTTTCTTTAATTTCAGTATTCCGAAGTGTTTCAATGATTTCTTCAGAATTTTTATTGATTTGATTGATGATCTCGTTAGAATCTTTCCCCGTAATTACTACGCCAGTTTGAGGATGCGCAAATGGATCATTGAAAATTTTAAAATTTCCTGCTTGTCCATTTTCAATCTTCACAAACAATCTGTTCTTACGTACAAAACCAGAAAAAGCTTCCGGTGGCATCTGATTTAGAGAAAACATCGGTTCTTCTTGAGGCAATCCATCTACGGGTGCTGCCAAGGACTTTCTAAGCGCTTCTCCAATAGAACCTTCCCACATTTCATTATCTATAACTACAGAGATATTGTTGATATTTCCCGAAGAAGTAGCCAGTAATACAGGATCTTTACCATCTGAATCCTGACATCCAGTAACTAATAAAGCAATAAATAAACTTAGAAATAGAAAATTCTTCATAATGGTAGTTTAATTAATTCTAGCTTCCGGAAAGCTTTAACTTCATTCCGGGCTTAAGCGATGTGCTAGACATCCTATTCCATGCTCTCAAATTCTGTACCGAAATTCCCGGGAATTTTTTAGAAATACTCCAAAGTGAATCTCCACTCTTCACAGTATAAGTTTTAGCTTGAGTAGCTGGCTTAGAACTACTCACTGTACTCTTAGCTACCGTAACAGATTTTCGAGGATAAATAGTAAGGTATTGCCCAATGCGAAGATTGTTGCTTCTTAAATTATTCCATTTTTTAATGCTGCTTACTCCTACTCCATATTTACTGGCAATTCTACCTAGATAATCACCGCTTTTCACTCTGTATCTAACTTTATCTTCAGCCTCTACAAATCGAGGTAATTCTTTTTCCTTTTCAGCTAATTCCGTTTTCGCAAAATTGTAAATAGCTTCTTCATTGTTTACAAATATGCCCACACTTTTTTTAGGTAATCTTAGTGAATAGGCCTCGTCTTCCACAAACGGAATTATATCCAGCTTATAGCTTGGGTTTAAAAACTGAAGCATTTCTTTGTCTACACCAGAGACTTTGCTAATCTGGTCGAAGGTGAGCATTTGCTTTACATGTAAAGTATCTGTTTCAAAAAATGCAACCTCCGGTCCGTTTGGTTGAAAATCATGTTCTTTAGCATACTCAAACAAATAAAGTGTCGCAAGAAAAGCGGGTACATAACCAGCTGTTTCACGTGGTAAATAACGCCTTAATTCCCAGTAATTGGTTGATCCTCCGCTTCTTCTTATCGCTTTAGCAACATTTCCGGGTCCAGAATTGTAAGATGCCAATACCATGTCCCAATCTCCAAAGGTTTTGTATAAGCTTTCTAAATATCTTACTGCTGCTTCTGTAGCCATTATAGGATCCATGCGCTCATCTACATAAGAACTCACATCTAATCCCTGCATTTTACCGGTAGCAAACATAAATTGCCATAATCCCGTTGCGCCTACTCTAGATCTAGCCCGAGGATTAAGTGCCGATTCTACAATGGCTAAGTATTTTATTTCTAATGGAACATCAAATCTATCCAATTGCTGCTCGAACATCGGGAAATAATATTCACTCAAGGCCATTAGGCGCTCCATGGATTTTTTATTCCTTTTTAGATAAGATTTTATAACGCTTTCAAGAATAGGATTGTATTCTATATTGAAGGGTGTGCGAGCATTTAATTTTGCAAGACGCGCTTTTAACGTATCTGTTGGTAGTTCTTTATATACAACTTCAGAATAATCCTGTTTTAGAATTTCTTCTTGCATTTCTTCGTATAGATCGGAATTTAAAAGTTCCTTTTTCCAAACCGAATCTATTACTGCAGCATGCGGTAAATCCTTAAGGTTTTTAATAGATGTCTCATTAATTTTAGCTGAAATTGGTAATCTATCTTTAAATTCCGGATCGGGATTTTGTAATTGGATTTTAGCGGTATCAGATTTCTTAAAAACTTGAACTCTAAAATTTGCTTTTTCAGACTTGTCTAAAGGTTCTGAGTTTGTTTTTGCCGGATTCTTCTGACCCATGGAGCCAAAAAAAACGAATAACATTAAAAGTGTGATTATCTTCTTCATATTTCTACATCTAGGGTACAGAAACGTTTAAAATTCTAGTTTCTTACTTAAACTTCTGAAATTGCCTTAATTCCGGGAAGTGTTTTCCCTTCTAGCATTTCCAACATCGCTCCACCACCGGTAGAAACGTAACTTACTTCATTTTCTAAATTAAACTTTTTCACAGCGGCTACAGAGTCTCCACCTCCTACAAGCGAAAAAGCTCCATTTGCAGTTGCCTTGCTAATTGCTTGACCAAGTTTCAAGGTTCCTTCAGCAAAAGATTCCATTTCAAAAACTCCAACCGGTCCATTCCAAAGAATCGTTTTAGATTTCAAAATAACCTCTTCAAACAAATCTACAGATCTTGGACCTGCATCTAGCCCCATCCATCCATCTGGAATAGCGTCTATGGAGCAAGTATCTTTATTTGCCATTTCAGAAAAACTGTCTGCAATAATAGCATCTACCGGTAAATGAACTTCCACTCCCTTTTTTGATGCCTTCTTTAAAATATCCAGTGCGAGTTCTTGCTTATCGTCTTCTACTAGAGAACTTCCTATTTTCCCGCCTTGCGCTTTAATAAACGTAAATGCCATTCCGCCTCCAATTATTAAATGATCTACTTTATCCAAAATGTTTTCTAAAACCGTGATCTTAGACGAAACTTTAGCACCACCAATAATTGCGGTAACAGGCTTTTCTGCCGCGTTCAATACCTTATTCAAGCTTTCTATTTCTTGATTCAACAAATAACCGAAGCATTTATCTTCAAAATATTTGGCCACTACTGTTGTTGAAGCATGCGCTCGATGGGCTGTTCCAAAGGCATCATTCACATAAATATCTCCGAGTTGCGATAATTGTTTCGCAAAGCCGGAATCCCCTTCTGTTTCTTCAGGATAGTATCTTAAATTTTCTAACAAGAGAATCTTGCCTGGTTCCAAATTATTGGCAGCATTTTCAGCAACATCACCCACGCAATCGTTTACGAATTTGGTTTCTACACCCATTACTTCCGAAACTTTCGAAACAATTTGTTGTAAAGAGAATTTAGCTTCTTTATTCTTAGGTCTTCCTAAATGTGACATTAGAACAACGCTTCCGCCATCTTCTAGGACTTTAATTATGGTAGGTTTGGCGGCTTCTATTCTCGTGCTGTCGGTTACATTCCCTTCATCATCTAATGGAACATTAAAATCTACCCGAATAAGCGCCTTTTTATCTTTAAAATTGTAGTTATCTACTGTTTTCATAAGCAATGTGTATGCTACAAATATAAATTTTTATAAAGATATAAAGTGAAGATTAATTTTATCTTTGCCTATGCTTTTTTCTGAAGTTTTAGGATTACCTCATATTAAAAATCACTTAACTACGACCGCAGACAGGGGACGCATTCCGCATGCCCAGTTATTTGTTGGGAATCATGGAAGTGGATTGTTGCCAATGGCTATCGCATATGCGCAGTACGTACTGTGCGGAAATACAAATTCTGAAAACAATACCGGTAATACTGCGTGTAATTTGAAGTTTAATCATCTCTCGCATCCAGATCTTCATTTTGCGTTTCCGGTAGCTACAAACGATAAGATAAAATCGCATCCGGTTTCCAATCATTTCATGGAATCTTGGAGAGCATTTCTTACTAATAACCCATATGGCAGTTTGTTTGACTGGTACCAAGAAATTGGAATAGAAAATAAGCAAGGACAAATTGGAGTAGATGAAGCGCAGGAAGTGTTGAAATCGCTCTCTCTAAAATCTTATGAGGGTGGTTATAAAATAATGCTGATATGGATGGCAGATAAAATGAATACTGCCTGTTCCAATAAACTACTAAAATTAATAGAGGAGCCTCCAAATAATACACTTTTTATACTTATTGCTGAAGATGAGGAGCAAATAATACAAACTATTAAGTCCCGTTGCCAAATCCTTCGGTTCCCTCCTCTTTCAGAAAGTGTTATTGAAGAAAAGCTAATTGCTGATGAAAAACTCGATACTTTAACTGCAAGGAAAATTGCAGTACAAGCAAATGGTAGTTATTCTCAGGCTCAACATATATTTAAAAATGATTCTGGCGATGAACAATTTGAGAACTGGTTTATCTCCTGGGTTCGTACAGCCTTTAAAGCTAAAGGAAATAAAGCCTCAATTTTAGAACTAATTTCTTGGAGCGACGCTATCGCTGCTTCGGGAAGAGAAACCCAGAAAAGTTTTTTACACTATTGTTTAGACTTTTTTCGTCAAGCTTTATTACATAATTATAAGGCCGAAAAGTTGGTGTATATGCAACCGAAAACCGCCAATTTTAAATTAGAAAAATTTGCGCCATTTATTACCGGAGCAAATATATTAGGTATCACTTCAGAAATTGAAGATGCTATCTACCACATAGAGCGCAATGGGAATGCTAAGATCATTTTTACAGACCTGTCTATAAAACTCACAAGATTAATTCACAAAAAAGCAGCTTAAAAAATACCTATGGAAAACATTACCAATTATATCACAGAAATCCTCATCCTAATATTTATAGTAATTACATTTTTACAATCTGGCCTAGATAAAATCACCGATTGGAAAGGAAATATTGGATGGTTAAAAGGACATTTTTCTAAAACGTTCCTAGCCGGGCAAGTTACCTTGATGGTTGGCACCATATTGATATTGGAAGTGCTGGCAGGACTTATGGCCTTGGTTGGAATATTCTATATTATATCTAGTGGACAAACAGAAATAGCGCTTTATGCCCATATTTTGGCAGCAATTACCTTGTTGATGTTGTTGTTTGGACAACGTGTAGCCAAAGATTATGCAGGAGCCTTCACCATCGTAGGATATTTTATCGTTGTGATTTTAGGGGTTTCATTACTTTCCTAAATAAAATTGAAAACAATAATTTTAGTACAATCCATTAATAATGGAAATCAAAAAGCATCGGCCTGTTAAGGATCGATGCTTTTTGTTTTTAAAGAATTAGGTAATTCCTATTTCTTGTAACTCTCGTTTAGTTTTTCAAGAATTTCTTCAGTAATATCTAAACCTTCTTTTGCATACATAATGTTTGCAGATTCATTAGATCCAAAGATGTATGTATAATCATTCTCCTTACCATACTCCTTAACGTATTCTTTCACTTTAGTTACAATAGAATCAATAACAACATCACTTTCTTGACGAAGTTGATTCCCCATCATTTGTTGTTGCTGTTGGATGGTTTGTTGCTTAGCCATCAATTCTTGTTCTTTTTCTTGTCTTTGTGCAGTAGACATTCCATTCATGTTTGCTTGATATTCCTGCACTTCTTTCTGAAAACTCTGAGCTAAAGAATCTAGCTCCACTTTAATCTTATCAGATTTTGAAGTGAACTCCTCTTCCACTTCCTTCATTTCGCGATACTCCTTAATAACTTTGGTTGTATCTACATAAGCTGTTTTTTGCTCATTACAACTTGTAAGTCCGGCTGCAATTAAAACAACCAATAATAACTTCTTCATAATATAAATTTTGTTTGGCGCAAAAGTAATAAAGTATCGATGGAAAAAAACAAAAAAAAAGTTCACGATTGCTTATAATAAGTAAAACTTATAGTAAATTTTAAAAAAATAAATTCTTTTGATTAAAACTTAAGGATTTTAAACGTGTTTTAAGCTTTGTTCAAATTACTTGCTGCGAACACATCACCTGGACACAAAATAATTTAAATAGCGCCTTTAAATTGAATTTTAATCAGTTTTTCTGAAGAAGTAAGCAATAGAAGAATACTCTGAGCTCTTTTTTGCTTTCAGATTAGATTTTAGTCCGATTAAGAAAGCTTTAAAGAAATTTTTCTTTTTGGTTTTATATTTTTCTGAAAGTAGACTCACATAAAACGAATCGAATAAAAGAGGTTTTTCATCGAACTGAGAAAAAGAGGTGCCACTAAAAAGTTTTTCAAAACTCTTCCGTGAAAAGTGCCATAAATGTCTTGGCACATCAAATGCTGCCCAATGCTCTTTATAATATAAAGCATCATAACTTTTAAAATTAGGAACGGCTATAATTAATAATCCATCCTTTTTCAGCAATTGCTCTAATTCTATAATTTGATTTTTCAAATCGTACACATGTTCAAAAACATGCCACATTGTAATAACATCAAATTTCTCAGCTTTAAATTTGGACGAATCTGCAACTAATTTAATTCCTTTTTGCTTAGCCAGTTTTCGTGCGTTTTTATCTGGTTCTATCCCTTTTACTTTCCACCCCTTATTTTTTGCAGTTAACAAAAACTCTCCTGTCCCTGCTCCAATATCCAAAAGTTTGCCCTTTTCAGAAAAGTAAGAATCTATCCAACTTAATTTCTTAACGAGCATCCTTTTTTTTGACGCTTTGATAAATTTTATCTGTAAAAGAATTTTTAGAATCGGTGTGGGATATATAATCCTCACTCTTATAATAAGAAGGCAAATTATCCAAATCCGGTTTTGGAGTAGTGATTAAAAGATCCATTTCCGGATCAAATATCAGCTTAAATTCCTCTCCAGAAACTGTATGATCTTTACAGGTTATATAAATTGTATTCAAGTTTTCTTGAGTAGAAATATTCACAAATTAGGAAATTAGTAAAGCTATTTTAAACGATAAATATAGATGAAAAATTACATTGTTCCACGTGAAACAATTTATCTTCCCATGTATACAAGTAGCACAGAAATATCACTTGGACTTACGCCACTTATTCTAGATGCTTGAGAAACACTAACGGGTTGGATTTTATTCAACTTCTCCCTAGCTTCAAAAGACATTGATTTAATATTAGAATAATCGAAGTTTTGTGGGATTTTGATGTCTTCTAGCCTATGCAATTTATCTGCATTATTCTTTTCCTTATTTATATAGCCAGCATATTTCACCTGAATTTCGGTTTGCTCTAGCATCTCCTCATTCAATTCGTTTTCGGCAATAAATTCATTTACTCCAGGAAATTCCATGACATCTTCCATGGTGATATTCGGTCTAGAAAATATCTTAAAGATCTTATCACTTTGTTTCATTGGGGAAGAATCCTTCGCCTCTAAAACAGGATTAGAATACTCGGGAGTAACACTTGTGTCTTGCAAATAACTTACAAAATCCAAGGACTTTTCTTTCTTCTCCTCCATCTTTCGAAGACGCTTTTCTGAAGCTAAACCAAGATCAAAAGATTTTTTAGTAAGCCTGAAATCTGCATTGTCTTGTCTTAATAAAGTTCGATATTCTGCTCGAGAGGTAAACATTCTATATGGCTCTTCTGTTCCCTTCGTAATAAGATCGTCCACCAAAACTCCAATATATGCCTCGTCTCTTTTTAAAATAAATGACTCTTTTTCTTGAACTTTTAAAGCCGCATTTATACCCGCCATTAAACCTTGAGAAGCTGCTTCTTCATATCCTGTAGTTCCGTTTATCTGACCTGCAAAATATAATCCATCCACCAACTTAGTTTCCAAAGTATGCTTTAATTGCGTAGGTGGAAAATAATCGTATTCTATCGCATAACCCGGTCTAAAAAACTTCACTTTTTCAAAACCAGCAACAGAACGCAATGCCTTAAATTGAACATCCTCTGGCAGCGAAGTTGAAAATCCGTTCACATAAACCTCACAAGTATGCCAGCCTTCCGGCTCTATAAATAACTGATGCCTGTCTTTATCTGCGAATCGATTAATCTTATCTTCTATAGATGGGCAATATCTTGGTCCAACACTTTGTATTCTCCCGTTGAACATTGGAGATCTATCAAAACCTTCTTTTAGCAATTCATGAACTTCCGGAGAGGTATAGGTCATATAGCAAGAACGTTGTTTGGATAAAGGCTTTGTTTCATCCAAATAAGAGAATTTTGAGGGTTTCTCATCTCCGGGCTGCTCTACCATTTTAGAATAATCCAAGGATCTTCCATCTACTCTTGGAGGAGTTCCTGTTTTCATTCTTCCAGACTCAAATCCTAATTGGATAAGTTCTTCTGTAATTCCTGTGGAAGCTCTTTCCCCAGATCTTCCTCCGCCAAAATTCTTATCTCCAATATGGATCAAGCCATTTAAAAAAGTTCCATTGGTAAGCACAACAGACTTTCCTTTTATTTTTAATCCTAATGAAGTTTTAATACCTACTACAGCCCCATTTTCTACGATCAATCCAGCAACCATCTCCTGATAAAAATCGAGATTTGGTGTTCCTTCCAATCGTAATCTCCAATGCTCTGCAAACATCATTCTATCACTTTGCACTCTCGGGCTCCACATTGCAGGTCCCTTAGATTTATTGAGCATCTTAAATTGGATTGCACTGGTATCACTAACCAATCCGCTATAACCCCCTAAGGCATCAATTTCGCGAACTATCTGTCCTTTGGCGATACCTCCCATAGCCGGGTTGCAACTCATTTGAGCTATATTCTGTAAATTCATAGTTACCAATAGGGTTTTAGAACCCATATTAGCAGCGGCAGCGGCGGCCTCACTTCCAGCATGACCTGCTCCAACAACAATTACATCATATACTTCACTAAACATAAACTTCTACTTTTTAAGATTGTTCCACGTGGAACAATTTCATTTTTTCCTCTTCCTTGCTTCTCATACGAGCCGCTTCCTCTACACTTTTGTCCTTATATCCACTAAGATGTAACACTCCATGAATTAATACTCGTCGTAATTCCTCGTCAAAGTTTACACCAAAAGTTTCAGAATTTTCACGAACGCGCTCGGTACTTATATATATATCGCCTTGTAATATTTTACCTACGGAATAATCAAAAGTGATGATATCTGTATAGGTGTCGTGATCCAGATATTCGATGTTGATTTTCAATAAATATTCATCATCACAAAAAATATAACTGATCTCCTCCAAAGACTTTCCTTCAGAAACTATTACATTCTCTATCCATGAAACATACTGAGCTTCATCTTCCAGGATGAAATCATTTTCAGAATAAAAATTAATTTTCGACAGATTCAAAATACCGCTTTACTTTAGTCTTATAAATTTGCCGCAAAGGTAAGCTTTGTCTATTTAAAATTTCAGTAGAATTAAAATATTCTTTAGCCCTAAGATTTTGATCCTGAGTAGTGTTTTTGAAGTTTTCTAGATTGGTTTTAGAGGTTCTACGATCTTCCTCCTCCTGTTCTCTAACTGCTTCCTCCAACTGTAGCAATCTATGCTGAATTTGATTCATCCTCCTTAGCGTCTCTCTATTAAAACCCTTTTCCAAAAGTTCACGTTCTATTCGCTCCATTTCGTTTAACATGCCAGCATTCTTCTTATCTAAACCTGCCTCTCTTAACTTATCTTCCAGTTGTTGTCTTAATAGTTGTTGTTCTTTGAAGATCTCATACAGCTTTGCACTACCTTCCTCCCCGAGTTGACCTTCTCCCTGTCCTTCTTTTCCATCTTTACCATTTTCCCCGGGATTATCTTTACCTTTTTGGTTAGGCTTTCCTTCCCCCTCCTCTATACCTTCTTCCATTTCCTTATTCAATCCTTCCTGCGCCTTAATAATATCCGGCAATTGCATCCCTTCGCCACTCCCATTTGGAGAAAGGCTTAGATTGGCCATTTCCTGCATATTTCCCAAAACCTCGCTAAGCATATTCGCTAGTTCATTGGTGTTTGTCATCACGTATTGTTGGCTGGCAGTTCCCTGTGATAGTTCATTTTGAGCAAGTCGCTCCAAAGCTTTATTGATATCAAATTCTATATCGGTTAGTTTGCTTGTAATTTCTTCAGAAATCATTGGATTATTCATTGCGAGTACAAACAAACTATCATCTATATGTTGAAAATGTTCCTTTAAAATCTGCTGCTTTTTTAACTGTTTAGGATACGCCGGATTATTAATTCTTATTCCTTTAAAATCCAATAACAATGCCTCCTGCTCAAACGAAAAGACCATCAGATTATCCAAAATCTGGCGCATCGTTTCAATATTTGCATCTAGCTGCACTCCCTGTGCGCCAGCTTGGGCAGATTTCATTTTCATGCTCATTTCTTTCATCTTCTCACCTGCTTTTTTCTGAGGTGATTTCGCATCCTTTTTATTGTTCTGCCTAATTGCTCCTCTGCCTTCTTTTGTTCTTCTTGAATTTGTTGCTCCTCACTTTCCTCCCTATCCATTTCAAAAGGCTTTTTTAAAGCATCATTCTCTTTCTCCAAAGAATCCATTTCTTCCTTAAATTCCTCAAATTCTTCCGTTAGTTTTTCTTGTTCTTCTAAAGAATTTAAAGAATCCTGTTTTGCTAAGTTTTCCTGCTTCTCGCCCAATTTTTCGAGATCTCTAGCTAGTTTTTGAGTCTTTTCCTGAACGTAATAGCGTTTGGTAAGTTCTAGCAACTGTTCCATATTCTTTTGTTCTGAAGTGTTTTTCTTAGAGAGTTGTACTAATTTTTCCATTAAATCCTCCTCATTGATCTTATCGGCGTATTCCTGAAGCTCTTTTAATAACTCTTCATTTTCCTGCAAACGTTCTTCATTTCTTTCTAGCCTATCTTTAAGCTCGTCTTTCAATTCTTTATTTTCTTCTGAACCGGTTTTTTCTTCCAAAGTATTTTTAAGTTTTTCAGAATAATTCTTCATCATTTCCGATTGCTGTTCTTGTCGCTTTAGAAACTCTTCTAGTTTTTTCTTATCATTATAATTAAGCTGACTTTTCTCCTTTTTTAATCTCGACAATTCCTCCAAATCTTTGTTGGATTCTTTCATTTCTTCCAAGCTCTCAGAAATTCCCTGAATTGACTCTCCTTGTTGTTTTAACTTTTCAGTACTCAATTCTTTTTCAGATTTTATTCTGAAGTTAAACACCTCAGTTTTACTTGATTTTGATCCTCTAACTCCATCATTATCGAATACTTCAAAATAAATCGAATAATCTGTGCCCTGTTCTAATTCCAAACCTCCGGGAAACGTATATAAAAATTCACCAACGTTCTGATTTTCAATAGGAATATTAACTTTATCGACATTATTCTTCTCATTTTCAGGATAATAAACCATATTCACCTTGGTAACCGCATAATCATCAGACACCTTTCCGAAGAAATAATTAACATCTGGTATCACCGTATCCTGCTTATGCTGAACATTAATCTGTGGATACTGATCCTTGATCACGTCTATGGCATATTTTAAAGATTCATAATCTTTTACATTCCTATTAGAGGTATTGATGGAATATTGCAAGGGCGCAAAGATTTTATCTGAATATTTAAATTCCGAAGCGCTTTTTTTTAAATCCTAAAAGGGTGTCCTCTGTCTTAAATAATACCTCATCGGTAGTTCTCGTATTTAAAACCCAGGAAATTTTAGTTCCTTCCGGCACTGTAGTATTTCCGGTTCCTTTTATAGTTTCATTAGTTTTATTTAGATACTTAGGGAAGTCGAGATTCATTTTAAAATCCAATAGTTTTGGCACCTGCACCACTTTTATTTTATAAGGTCTGGAAGTAACATTATTAGCGCTTAGATAAAATTCAACATCTTTTTTTTAATCCTTCAAAAGCATATTGAAAGGTGTTTTGCGAAGAATTCTTTAAATAATATTCCTCCTCATTAAAATGGATTGCTACGGTTTCCGGAACTAGATTCCCAACCGTCTGAACTTCTAAATTAAAATCTTTGCCTTCTTCAACAATCAGTTCATTTGCATTAATCATAAAATAAAATGGTGCCGGTGGTTCATAAGCTGTATTATAATGTACAACCCGAGTATAGCTTTCAGAAAAAATAGAGGAATTGCCCGTAAATATTATCGCCAGTATTATTAAAACTGGAAAAGCTGCATATTTTAAATATCTGAGGCTTGTGCGATAATTTACTGCCCTTTTAAAAGGAATAGGACTAAGCTCCCTGGATTTTTGAGAAATGCTTGCAAGCAACAAATCTGATTGCTCCGCTGAGCTTTTAAGCTGAAGCACATTCAGAAGTTTATCATTTACCTCAGGGAAATGTTTCCCAATAAGAATAGAAGCATCCGTGAGATCTATACCCTTAGATAATTTAAAGAGTTTTGCCAGTGGCCATAAGATAAATCTAAAGAGAAGAATGCCGGAAAAGAGGATAAAAACCCAGAAAAGCACACTTCTATAGGGCGGTGATAGCCAGAAAAAATATTCTATTAGCAAAATAAGAATGATATATAATAACCAAACAGAGAGAAACAAAATACTTCCTTTTAGTAATTCATTTAGGTAAAAGCGCCTAATAAATGCCTTCAATTTTTGTTTTATAACATCAAATTCCCCCATGGTTTCTCCCCTTCTTTTCCTACTATTAAAACTACAAATTTCATTTTACTTTATCCAGTGGTGTTTTACCCATTTCTAATTTCTAAGATCAAATTTGAGGACTGCCTTAAATTGGTGGCATTTCCATTAAGAATCTCTTATCTTTGCCGCTAAAATTACAATTTTATGTCTGCTAAAGTACGAGTTCGTTTTGCGCCAAGTCCAACAGGACCTTTACACATTGGAGGAGTAAGAACAGCCTTATATAACTATTTATTTGCCAAAAAACACGGAGGAGATTTTCTTTTGCGTATTGAAGATACAGATCAAAATAGATTTGTAGATGGAGCAGAGCAATACATAATTGATGCTTTAAATTGGTGCGGAATTCCATTTGATGAAGGCCCGGGAAAAGATGGAGGATTTGGACCTTATAGACAAAGTGAGCGAGCACATTTATATAAAGAATATGCCGAAAAATTAATTTCCAGCGGGGATGCCTATTATGCTTTTGATACTACTGAAGCCTTAGATGCTCACAGAAAAGATCATGAAGAAAAAGGGAAAACCTTTATCTATAACTGGCATAACCGATTGAAACTACAGAATTCTCTAGCCCTTTCATCTGAAGAAGTTCAAAAACGATTGGATGCTAATGAAAATTATGTAATTCGGTTTAAAACACCGGCATCTGAAACATTGAATTTAGCAGATGAGATTCGTGGAAATATGCAGGTAGATTCCAGCATTCTGGACGATAAAGTGCTTTTTAAGAGCGATGGTTTGCCAACCTATCACTTAGCTAATATTGTAGATGACCATTTAATGGAAATCACGCATGTTATTCGAGGAGAAGAATGGCTGCCGTCTTTGGCGTTGCACTATTTGCTATATCGCGCCTTTAATTGGGAAGCGCCAAAATTTGCACATTTACCACTTATTTTAAAGCCTCAGGGAAAAGGGAAATTAAGCAAACGAGATGGAGATAAAATGGGTTTCCCTGTATTTCCATTAGAATGGAAAGACCCAAAATCTGGAGAAATTTCTTCCGGGTATAGAGAAGAAAATTACGACCCTAGAGCGGTGGTTAATATGTTAAGCTTTTTAGGCTGGAATCCGGGAACAGAACAAGAATTTTTCGAATTAGATGAATTGATTTCAGCTTTCGAGGTCTCCAGAGTTCATAAATCAGGAGCTAAGTTCGATCCCGAGAAAACCAAATGGTTTCAGGCGCATTACCTTCAGAAAACCGAAGATGATACATTAGCCAAGGAGTTCATGAAAATCCTGGAAACCAAAGGTGTTTCAGCGAATTTAGAATATACAACTTCAGTAATTACTCTTTTAAAAGAGCGCGCTGTATTTGTAACCGATTTCTGGGAATTGGGTAGTTATTTTTTTGTAGCTCCGGATTCTTATGATGAAAAAGCTTTAAAAAAAGGCATGGAAAGAAGATACTCCCGGAATTATAGAAAAATTGATTCAATTAGTATCTGAAACTTCAGATTTTACAAAAGATAATGTTCAGGACAAGATTAAAGGCTGGATCACGGCAAATGAAATAGGTTTTGGAAAAGTAATGCAGCCGTTTAGACTTGCATTGGTTGGGTCATTACAAGGGCCGGATGTGTTTCAAATTTCAGCTTCTATAGGAAAAGAAGAAACCATAAAAAGGTTAAAGGCTCTTTTAAATAAGCAGTAAATTCTTTTTAAAAATAGTAAACAACCCCTGCTGCTACCATTCCTAGATGACCTTCTAGATTTGCTGCGCGGGGGTCTTTAGTTGTAAGATCCCCGTCATTTAATTTATTCAAGAAATTAGTTACACCATACTGGTATTGAGCCCAGAATTTTACATCTGCAATTCCGGCAGATAAACTGACGGCCATATTAAAATTTATACGGGATACTTCCTCTAAATCTTCAGCCGTTATTAAATAATCTTCTACCAAATATTGTTTAAACTGATTATCTACTTCCCATTTGCTATTCATTTGGAGAATTGGCCCCGCTCTATACTTAGATGTTCACCTATAATTTTATGGCCTGCAAATAAATTTAATTGTACTCCTGTGCTTTGAAATTCAATATTTTCGAATTCATTATTGCTTAAGGCATGTCCCATAATTCCGGTTTTCATGGAGTAAAAATTTACTCCGTACACAACCAAGAAATTATTCCAAACATTTGCACGAGTGGTTAATCCTCCTGTAAATCCTATTGTTTTGGTAGTATTAAAATTATCACTATCAATCCCGCCATAGGTAACTCCTACCTCTGCTCCTAACCTATTGTAGCTATCGCCTCCATAATTACGTCTTTGAGCTAATAGCGGATTAAAAAGTGAACAAATTAGAAGAAAGAAAAATAGATGATAATAGCGCATGATAAATTACTTTAAAAGTAAATGTAGCCTAAATATTACTATCTTAAGCCTTCAAATTTTAGATAATCTATATGATAACCACAGTTTTAATCCCCGTTGTAGTCGTTTTTGGCTTAATAATTCTCTTTACCGGAATATTTACGGTAAAACAACAAACCTCAGCTGTTTTAGAGCGCTTCGGTAAATTTAGAAGTATTCGGAATTCCGGTTTACAGTTTAAAATTCCCATTATAGACCAGATCGCAGGAAGAATAAATTTAAAAGTGCAACAATTGGATGTACTCGTAGAAACAAAAACCAAAGATGACGTTTTTGTAAAACTGAAGATTTCTGTACAGTTTCAAGTAATAAAAACCAATGTATATGATGCATTCTATAAGTTGGAAAGTCCGCATGATCAAATAACTTCATATGTATTTGATGTAGTTCGTGCTGAAGTTCCAAAAATGAAACTAGATGATGTTTTTGAAAGAAAAGATGATGTGGCTATTGCTGTGAAAAGAGAGCTGAATCAGGCCATGTCTGATTACGGATATGACATTATTAAAACTTTAGTGACAGATATAGATCCAGATTCTCAAGTAAAATCGGCTATGAACCGAATTAACGCCGCTGAAAGAGAGAAAGTCGCTGCAGAGTATGTTGCAGAGGCAGAACGTATAAAAATCGTTGCTAAGGCTCGTGCGGAAGCAGAGAGCAAGCGTTTACAAGGACAAGGAATCGCAGATCAGCGTCGGGAGATTGCTAGAGGTTTGGAAGAAAGCGTAGATGTGTTGAATAATGTAGGGATAAATTCTCAAGAAGCTTCAGCATTAATTGTGGTAACTCAGCATTACGACACGTTGCAGTCTATTGGAGAACATACTAACAGTAATTTGATATTACTTCCTAATTCCCCGCAAGCAGGTAGTGATATGTTGAATAATATGATCGCTTCATTTACAGCTTCCAACCAGATTGGAGAGGCTATGAAGGAAAAGAATGCTGAACTACTCGCAGCAAAGCCGAAAACTAAAAAAAGGAGGAGTACTCCAGATAGAGAAGAAGAAACAGAATAGAGATTCTATAAAACAAGAAAAGGCGGATGCTTATTAGAACATCCGCCTTTTTATTTTATTTTGAAATTATCTTGAGGTAACTACCTTTTTAACTCCAAATATTTTTGATACTGCTTTTAAAACAAATGCTTTCTGAAGTATCGAACCAAACAGCCCTCCTACCAATGATATAGGCGAAAGACTTTCCTTTGTATGTTCTATACTCAAGCGGATCTCTTCCTTATCGATTTGATTTTGAAGTTTTAAAATCTTCAAATCCCGGTCTATTTCTTCAAATGAACTATACTCTTTCATAAAAATTATTTAGTCGTTAAAGAATGTTCTCGAAGATTTTATCAAAATGATCTTTTGAATTGGTTTTTTTCCGAAGAACCAGATTAGTGCAAAAACTAAGATGTAGAAACCTCCCACAATATAAAATCCTGCACTAGGCTTTTCCAAAGCAGTTCCAATAGCTAATGCTACTGCAATAGAGATAAAAAATAATGCTATTAAACATATAAAACCAAGCAACATCATGTTAACTAATGAGATCACTCCCATAATTATCTTTTTATAAAGATCTAATTTATAATACTCTGCACTGCTTTTGGCTAGATCGCGAATATTGTCGTTAAGATCGTGTATGCTGTTGGTTAGTTTTTCGAATGCCATAGGCTTATACTACTGCTTTATTAGCTGTTGTCTTAGCTTGCTCTACTTTAACGTCTTTTTGTAATTTGGCATTTTGCTTTCTTAAGTCTTCCAACTTAGATTCTAATGCAGATAAAATATCGTCTGCTTTAAAACTAGCTGAAGATAATGTAGATTCTAAACGAGATTCAAAATCTAACTTAGCTTGTTTAGCTTTAGAGGAAAGATTAGAACTTGTTTCTTGGTATTTCTTATTGAATTTATCTTGAGCTTTCTTAGCATCTTTATTCAATTTTTTTTCTTGTCTTTTCTCCGCTATCTGGAGCGTATAACAATCCAACTGCTGCTCCTATTGCAGCTCCAGTTACTAATGCTAAAAGTGTATTCCCTGTATTTGCCATGATTTTTTGATTTTTATAATTAATTCCACAAATTTAAGTTAAACCACAAGACATTCCTGTTAATAACCGGTTAATATGTAAACTTGCTTTACTAAAGTATTCTTAATGAAAAAACTTTTTAATAATCTAACTTAGCTTTTCCCATGAATCTCTCAAGGTAACTGTTCTATTAAAAATAAGATTTTCTTTTGTACTTTCTTTATCTATACAAAAATATCCTATCCTCTGAAATTGAAATTTATCGGCTACGCTAGCATCTTTTAAACTCGGTTCCACATACCCTGTTATCACTTTAAGAGAATCTGGGTTTACAAACTCCATAAAATCCTTTTCTTTATCTGCATCTGGTGCTGCAACCGTAAATAAGCGATCGTACAGCCTTATTTCGGCTTTAATAGCATGTTGTATAGAAACCCAATGTAAGGTTCCTTTTACCTTGCGTAAAGACTCCTCAGTACCACTTCCACTTTTGCTTTTTGGATCGTATGTACAATGTATTTCAAGAATATTTCCTTCTTCATCTTTAACAACGCTTTCCCCTTTTATGATATAGGCACTTTTTAAGCGAACTTCTTTTCCTAAAGTTAGTCTAAAGAATTTTCTATTTGCCTCTTCTTTAAAATCCTCACGTTCTATATAAAGCTCTTTTGAAAAAGGGATTTTTCGAGTCCCTGAGTTTTCATCTTCTGGATTGTTTTCGGTTTCTAACCATTCTTCTCCGTCTTCATAATTAGTAATTACCAATTTTACAGTATCTAATACGCCCATTACACGCGGAGCAATCTTATTAAGATCTTCTCTAATACAAAATTCTAAAAGTGACACATCAATAATATTCTCTCTTTTAGCAATCCCAATAGTATCTGCAAATTTTCTGATAGAAGTTGGCGTGTACCCTCTTCTTCTAAAACCGGAAATGGTAGGCATTCTAGGATCGTCCCAAGAATTAACCAGGTTGTTTTCTACTAATTGTAATAGTTTACGTTTACTTACAATGGTATGACTAAGATTTCTCCTTGCAAATTCCCGTTGCTTCGGAATAAAATCTCCGTTGTTACTAATTTTACTTATAAACCAGTTATATAATTCACGATGTGGCAAGAATTCTAAGGTACAGAAAGAGTGAGAAACACTTTCTATAAAATCACTTTCCCCATGTGCCCAATCGTACATTGGATATATTTTCCAAGCATCACCTGTTCTATGATGTTTTTTATGTAAGCTTCTATACATTACAGGATCTCTCATGATCATGTTAGAAGATGTCATATCTATTTTAGCTCTTAGCACATGAGCTCCTTCCGGAGTTTCTCCATTCTTCATCTTTTCAAAAAGCTCCAAATTTTCTGAAACAGATCTGTTTCTATAAGGGCTTTCTGTACCAGGAACTGTAGGAGTTCCTTTTTGTTCTGCGATTTCAGCTGAAGATTGACTATCTACATAGGCATTGAGAGACTTAATTAAATCTACAGCCCAATCATATAATTGTTGGAAATAATCTGAAGCATAGCACTCCTTATCCCACTTATAACCTAACCAAACCACATCTTCTTTAATAGCATCTACATATTCCTGCTCTTCTTTTGTAGGATTTGTATCATCAAACCTAAGATTCACCGGTGCATTATAACGCTCTCCCAAACCAAAATTTAAACAAATGGAGGAGGCATGACCTATATGCAGATATCCGTTAGGTTCTGGTGGAAAACGAAATTTAAGATCCTGTTTAGAGTACGACCCATTTAAATCTTCTTCTATAATTTGCTCAATAAAATTGAGAGACTTTTTTACTTCAGACATAGTTCAATTTCAAAATATCCTGCAAAGTTATCAAAAATTACCACGGAAAATCCATTATGGAGAGCTTTAGAATGTATATTAAAACAGTAAATAGGGTTTAAAATTCAACATAAACGGTAAATAGTTATCCTGAAGTCGAATTTTCTTGATAAATATCCCATAATATCGGCTGCAGTTTTACCTTTGTAAAAAAATATTTTGGGAAAAATAACATTAAAAAATATCAAGGTTTTCTCCTATCATGGTTGCCTGGATGAAGAAGGAAAAATAGGCAGTGATTATCGTGTAGATCTAATGGTAAAAGGGAATTTAACCCATTCTGCAAAAACAGATTCTTTAAGCGATACGATAGACTATGTACATCTAAATAAGATTGTTAAGGAAGAAATGGCTATTCGAACAAAGCTATTGGAAACAGTTGCAGATAGAATTCTTAAAAGGATTTTTAAAGAGTTGGAATTGGTGGAAAAAGCGAGAGTAGATGTTTCCAAAATCAATCCTCCAATTGGTGGTGATGTTGGAATGGTAACAGTTTCCAGTACTAAATCGAGATAGAAACTTGTGGGCGAACAGATATTTTTTATTACATTTGCCAACCTAATTTAATGGCATCGTGGCCGAGTGGCTAGGCAGAGCTCTGCAAAAGCTCGTACAGCGGTTCGAATCCGCTCGATGCCTCCAAAAGCTTCCTTTACAGGGAGCTTTTTTTTATGCAATTTATTCTAAATATTTGATAAAAAAATAGGCTTTAAATTTCCTTGTTGGTATCAATGTCAAAAACCACATTTCCAGGTTCTAGTATTTCTATTTGATCTTGTAGCCTTTCAATCTTTTTAGGAAATACCCCTCTGGTAATTAAAATCCCTCCAAAAACCACCATAAGCAAACTAATTGCTCTTTTCATTTTAAATATTCGGCCAGGAGTAAGTTTTCGGTTTAATTTTTTAGCGAGGAGAATTTTAAAAATATCAAGGAAAAGGTAGGTTGCTAAAACCGTAGAAAAGAAAACAGTAATTCGGTTTGGTTCCATATCTAAAGTAGGCCCAAAAACAATTATAAGGCCTAACCAGAAGCCCAACACTCCTATGTTTATGAAGTTTAATAAGAACCCTTTAGCAGCAAGACCAAAATAATCTTTTCTACTCAATTTTCTTACCTCAGGAATATCAGCCTCTACAGAAATAGATTTTTTGGTTTGTATAAAAGACATAATCCCATAAGTACCTAGGATCATCCCCCCAAAAATAAACAATCCGGGATCGTCTTTAAGACTGGTTAAAAGTTTAGAAGTACTTAAATATGCAATTAAAAGAAAGACAACATCTGCAAGAATAACACCTAAATCAAACGAAATGGCTGCTCTAAAACCTTTAAGAGCTGCAGTTTCCAGTAATACGAAGAAAACCGGACCTAAAAGGAATGCCAAGAAGATTCCCATTGGTATTGCAGCCAAAATATCTTGCACCATACAGTTATTTGATTTTCAAAAGGATAACTTGTTAGTTTATCTTCTTAATGGTTCCTCCAAAAATGGTCCTTTCATCTATCTTTTCAGGATCTCCGTACACATAAATGGTTCCTCCTGCTCTCACTTTTGCATTTACATAAGCTTTGGAAAATATACTGGCAGTTCCTCCCCCGGCAATACTAACTTTAACCTCTGATCCTATAAGGTTTTCTCCTTTAAAATCTCCGGCAGCTTTTACATCTATATCCTGCTTTACGGCATTACCGATTATAAAAAGATTTCCACCTGTAACAACGCTAGCATAAAGATTTTCCACATCTACATTAGCTTTTACATCTGCTCCCTCTTGAACTCTAATGTTAAGCATTGGCTGAGAAATTCTTCCGCATAAGTCTATCACGGAATTTTGCTTTGCTTCAACTTTTAATAATTGTTTATAAGAGATATTTACAATGGTATTATCTTCATTCCAAAGGTGATCTAAATCTACACTCACTTTCAAAACTCCATTTTTGACCTTAAGATTTACTTTATCCCGACTGCTGCCTGTAATAATAGCTTTATTTTCATCAGCTTGAGTAAAATTTACTTTGAGTCCTTTTGTAATTTCAGCCTCGGTAAAGTTGTCTAGTTCCACTGTTATTTCCTGAGCATAAACACTTGTAGCTAAGGATAAAAACATTAATAGTATATTTTTTTTCATCACTTATAATATTAATTAACTGGTTCTTTCTTTCCTATTAAATTGAAATCTAAATGCCTCTTTACAAGATCGGCATTTTTAACAGAAACATAAACTTCGTCGCCTAATTGGTACATATTCTTACTTTTTCTACCAACTATAGCATATTGTTCTTCATCGAAATCGTAATGATCATCTTTAATATCACGTAAACGAACCATTCCTTCACATTTATTAGCAATAATTTCAACATAGATTCCCCACTCGGTAACTCCAGAAATTACCCCTAAAAAGTCTTCTTCCTTGTGATCTACCATAAATTTCACTTGCATGAATTTTATAGAATCCCGTTCTGCATTAGTTGCTAAACTTTCCATTTCACTACTATGGTGACATTTTTCTTCATATTCCTCCTCCTTTGCGGAAGGTTTAGAATCTAAGTAGCTCTGTAGCAACCTATGCGTCATTACATCCGGATATCTTCTAATTGGGGACGTAAAATGTGAATAATAATCGAAAGATAAACCGTAATGCCCAATGTTTTTAGTGCTATAATACGCCTTACTCATTGTTCTAATAGTCAAAGTATCTACTAAATTTTGCTCTTTAGTACCTTGAACATCGCTAAGCAATTCATTTAAAGAATTAGAAATAGATTTCTTATCCTTTAAATTTATTTTATAACCAAATTTTGAAATTACTGTTTGTAAGGTGTTTAATTTAGAATCGTCCGGCTCGTCATGGCATCTATAAACAAAAGTTTTCTTCGGCGTTTGCTTTCCGATGAACTGTGCCACCCTTTTATTGGCCAACAACATAAATTCCTCAATAAGTTTATTAGCTTCTTGAGAAGTTTTAAAAAACACTCCTACTGGTTCATTTTCTTCATTTAAATTGAATTTTACTTCAACTTTATCAAAAGAAATGGCACCATCGGCCATACGTCTAACTCGCATTTGCTTTGCAAGATCATTAAGAGTTACAACGGCGTCTACCACATTATCTCCAACGTTGTATCCATTCTCACGAATAGATATTTCTGTTGGAATGATTCCTTTTTCTGTTTCAATGATATGCTGAGCTTCTTCGTACGCAAAACGTTCATCAGATAAAGTTACAGTTCTACCAAACCATTCGTTTTTTACATATCCTTTAGCATCTATTTCGAAAACTGCAGAGAAGGTATATTTTTCTTCATTCGGCCTTAAAGAACAGGCATTATTAGACAGTACTTCCGGTAACATAGGTACTACCCTATCTACCAAATATACAGATGTTGCTCTTTCATAAGCCTCATCGTCCAGAATAGTCCCCGGTTGTAAATAATGAGAAACATCTGCAATATGAATTCCTATTTCAAAATTGCCATTTTCCAACTTTTTAAAACTCAAAGCATCATCAAAATCCTTTGCATCTTTTGGATCTATAGTGAAAGTTAGGGTTTCTCTAAGATCCCTGCGCTTTTTAATTTCATTCTCCTGAATAGAGGTATCTATATTATTTGCAAAATCCTCTATTTCCTTTGGGAATTCATGCGGCAATCCATACTGTGCAAGAATTGCATGCATTTCTGTATGATGCTCTCCCGGTTTTCCCAAAACTTGTTTGATGCTTCCAAAAGGAGAATCTGCTTTTTCCGGCCATTCTTCCATGGTTACAACAACCTTATCTCCATCTTGTGCATCCAGCATTTTATTCTTCTGAACAAAAATATCTGTATACATTTTAGGATTTTGTATGGCGACAAAACCGAAGTTTGGTTGCATTTGTAAAACTCCTACAAATTCAGTTTTCTTCCTTTTAACAATCTTAACTATCTCTCCTTCAGATTTTCTTTTTCTTCGCTTGTTGTATACATAAACCTCTACCTCATCCCCGTTTAATGCTTTATTTAAGGCATTAGCAGGAATAAAAATATCCTCATCCATATCATCAACTACCACATATCCGAAGCCTTTGGTGGTCATATCAAGTTTCCCTTGATAATATTCGGGATTTCCACCCATTTTAAATTTTCCGGTTTGTACTTCTTCAATCTGTTTTTTAGCCGCCAACTGCGCTAAATTTTTAATTATTTTATTCCTGGAACTAGCATCTGTGAGATCTAGTTTTGCAGCAATTTGTTTGTAATTAAAGTCTGTACTTGGGGATTTTCTTAATATATCCAGGATGCTTTTGGAAAGTTTTCCTTCGTTCCTAGGATTTGATCCTTTATTCTTTCTATTCATAAATCTTAATAAGCTATAAAATTACAGTTAAAAAGTGACTTTAAAATATTCTATCAATAAATTTTTGTTAAGCCTATCAATCTAGGACTACAAAGAGTTCTTCTAAATTTTATTTGATTATCAGATACTTCACATTAAAAAAATCTTAAAAATTATTTTTATTTTCTTAATGTTTTCTTAATTTTAAACTTACATCTCTTCCATAATTTCCCCACAAATTTGTAAGAAAAAGTGATTTTAAATGAGTAAGTCCACTAAAATTTCGCTTTTATTCTATCTTATATTTCTATTGGGAATCTTAGGGGTTTTTTCTGCTGTAAGTAAAACGCTTAATAAGCAAAGTAATTTAGATCTTGATCCTTCCAGAAGTTCTATATCACAGCATATAGCCAAAACCAAATATTAAAAATCTAATACTAAGAAAAGAATTAATTTTTTCTTCATTTCAAAAATTAGGAATAGAGTGTAAGCCACTTATTTAAAGACTTTTATATCCAATTTCTATAATTTATTACTCTTTAAAATTTTTAAGTAGAAATAATTCTATTTTATATTCCTTAAACAGGGAACTTAAACTTGAAGTTATAAACACTTATATTATAATTATCTTTTTTCTTCTTTTTAAAAAATTAAAACTGTTGGTTATTATAGCTTGTTAACTTCTAGCATAACTTTTTTTGATTAAAAATAGGATTTTGAGATACCAACATTTTAGATTGACTTGTTAACAGGTTCATATATTTCTAAAGAACTGATTCTCTTATTATTTTAAGATTTACTTAACAATAGTGAATAATTATATGTTAATAGAAATCTTTGAAAACTATATCAAATTTGGTTGTTCACAATCTATATTTTGATGCTCATAACTTCCCTAGAAATTTCAAAGTTATAATTAGTTTATTTAAGGGATATTTTGCTATTCTAATTTTAAAAATAACTACCAAATTTTATTATTAGAAACTCACTTAATGTTATTCACATTTTATCAAAATTTACAATGCCTTTAAAATAAGGAAGATGGATAAAGTAATTAACAATGGATTTTATAATAGTTAACAAGCCATTTTTTACCTTTGCTCAAGCATTAAAAACAAACTTATGAAAATAGCTATTGGAAATGATCACGCAGGAACAGAGTATAAACAAACTATTGTAGCCTACTTAGAATCAAAGGGTATCGAGGTTATTAACTACGGTACTAACAATGAGGATAGCGTAGATTATCCAGATTTTGTACACCCTGTTGCAAGCGATGTTGAAAATAAAAAAGTAGATACCGGAATCATAATATGCGGGAGTGGAAATGGAGCTTCTATGACAGCTAATAAACATCAAGGTGTACGTTGTGCATTGTGTTGGACGGCAGAAATTTCCAAATTAGCCAGAGAGCATAACAATGCAAATATTTTAAGCATTCCTGCTAGATTTGTATCTCAAACTCAAGCTGTAGATATGGTAGATGTTTTTCTTAATACAAAGTTTGAAGGTGGACGTCACCAAAATCGCGTTGAAAAAATTCCGGTTAAGTAATTAATGGGGCACAACCACAGTCATGATCACTCTCATGTAGTAAAAGGTAAAAATCTTTTATTTTCTATATTTCTAAATATAGGAATTACTCTTGCCCAAGTAATTGGTGGTTTATTAAGTGGAAGTTTAGCCTTACTTTCTGATGCGCTTCATAATTTTAGCGATGTACTTTCTTTATTGGTAAGTTATATAGCTAATATCTTATCTAAAAGAGATGCTTCTTTAAAACACACTTTTGGATATAAAAGAGCCGAAATTGTTGCTGCATTTGTAAATGCGTCTACTCTTATTATTGTAGCTGTAATTCTTATTATTGAGGCAGTTCAAAGATTTCAGAATCCAGAAACTATAGATTCTAATCTCGTTATTTGGCTTTCCCTTTTAGCAATTGTAGGAAATGGTTTAAGTGTTTTGCTTTTAAAAAAGGATAGCGAAGCCAACCTCAATATGCGTTCTGCATATTTACACTTACTAACAGATATGATGGCTTCTGTTGCTGTACTTGCCGGAGGTTTGTTAATGAAGTATTATCAAATTTTTTGGGTAGATAGTGTACTTACCTTAGCCATTGCGGTGTATCTGATTATTGTAGGATACGATCTTTTAAAATCTGCCACCAAAGTACTTATGCTTTTTACGCCAAGCGATCTTGCTTTGGAAGATATAGCCGAAAAAATTTGTACAATTCCAACAATTAAAAATGTACATCATATCCATGTTTGGCAATTAAATGAAACTGAAATTCATTTGGAAGCGCATGTGGATTTTACTGAAGATATCCTACTTTCTAAATTTGATGACATCAGGGTAGAAATTGAAGAATTGTTGTATCATTCCTATGGGATCAATCATGTGAATATTCAATCGGAATTTGGTAAACGGGACAATAAAGATCTAATCGTTCAGGATTGAAAATAAAAATTATGCAGATAAAAGTAAAGACATTTCAAGAGTTAAGTTTGAATGAATTATATGAAATTTTGGCTCTTAGGTCTGAAGTTTTTGTGGTAGAACAAGATTGCGTTTATCAAGATATAGACGGAAAAGACCAGAAAGCACTTCATATTATGGGCTATAAAGATGAAGTATTAGTAGCTTACACACGATGTTTTGATAAAGGAATGTACTTCAATGAAGCTTCTATTGGAAGGGTGATAGTAAAAGAAGGTTTTCGAAAATATGGCTTTGGTCACGTTATTTTTGAAGCTTCTATTAAGGAGGTTGAGGAAAGATTTAAGGTAGATAGCATTAAAATTTCTGCCCAGAAACACCTTACCAAATTTTACGAAAGTCACAATTTTAAACAAATTGGAGAAGGCTACTTGGAAGATGGAATTCCACATATTGCAATGATAAAATCTTAGTTTTTATTGAATTGAAGAACCGATTTTATAAACTGCGATTTATAAGTAGTATCTTAATTTAATATTTCACAAATAATCAGCTCTTTTTTTAAAGTTTCAAATACGCTAAAATCATGAAAACTCTTTCTTCTTTTATTCTGATTTCTATTTTTTTACTGGCTTCCTGTTCCAGGAGCAAAGAGACATTGCAAAGTGAAGATTTTTCAATTACTAGTTATCCTCAAACATGGAACTTAGTTAAAATGACGGGTAGCATTGAAGGTTCTGAAAGTACAGGTGAGGAAATGGCTTGGCAAGAAAATTACGTTTTTAAGACTGATGGTTCATTTCTTAAAACAAGAATTACCGAAGGAGAATCAGAGTCGGCATCCGGAACTTATAGTTTTGATGAGAGTATTCAAAGTTTTATTCTCAACTATAACGAAACAAGCGCTATCATTGGAAGTTGTGATTCAAATACGAAAGAATCTCTTACTTTTAATGCAGAAAGCAATAGGTTACAAAGTAATTGGTGGGCTTGTGACGGACCGGGACTCTTTTATGCAAAAGCAAAATAGAAACTGCTCACTTTAGAGAAATCAATTGCCAAAATTAGACTCTAAAATGTTCCAAAAATCTTTCAGAATGATAGGTCAATGATAGGCTTTTATGATGTTTAAATTAAACCTTGCTTCTACTTTAAAATCCCAGAATATCTCGAAGAATTATTCAAGATCGCTTGCGCTTCAGTAATCTCAGGATTTTCCAAAATATAATGTTGATACAAACCTTCTTGGTAGAAATACCTTTTTATAATCTCATCTGTCAACAAAGTAGTAATCTCCGCTTTTTTGGTATCTAAATCGGCTTTCTTAGCAGTTTCAATTTCAGCTAGGGTTTGTTTATAATTATCTAAAATAGTATCACTAAAACCTTCCTCTTCCGCAGTAATTAACGCCTCTTCCAGGTCTTTTTCAGTACGGGTTTGGTAGCTAAAATTACTTGTATTCAAATAGGTTTTAAAGGCATTATAATCCTCATTTGTGAACTTGAAAGCTTGAGGGCTTTCTAATTTATGAGTATAATAATATTGGGTTGCAAAGTCGAAAATAGCATTACTAGCCAATAACGCATTGGTGATCGCACTAAATTCTGAAGTCTTTAAAGCTACATCCGGCAGGACTCCTCCTCCATCAAAAACACTTCTTCCGTTCTTGGTTTTAAACTCGTTGTAATCCTCTAATTTCGTTCTAATGGCTTTCCCATCTTGATCTCTTTCTCTATAATTTAAGGCTTGGATACATCTACCGCTTGGAGTATAATATCTAGAAATAGTAAGTTTTAATTGAGTACCATATGCTAATTCCTTCGGACGCTGAACGAGTCCCTTTCCAAAACTTCTAGCACCTACAATAACACCTCTATCAAGATCCTGTATAGAACCCGCAACAATCTCACTTGCCGAGGCACTGCGACCATTGATGATCACTACCAATGGAATTTTGGTGTTTATCGGTTCTTTTTGTGTAAAATACTCCCGATTATACTTTTCAATGACAGATTTTGTAGTGGTTATTAACTGCCCTTTCTCGAGGAAAATATTACTTACATTAATTGCTTCACTAAGCAATCCACCTAAATTCCCTCGAAGATCTAGAATTAATTTTGTGGCTCCTTTTGCTTCAAGATCTTTTAATGCTTTGATGGTTTCTGAAGATGCATTCTCATTAAATCTCGACAACACAATATATCCCGTATTATCGTTTAGTAATTCATAAAAAGGCACAGCTTTTAAAGTAACCAAACCTCTTGTTAATGTTGTAGACAGTTTTTTTCCTTGTCTTAGATAAGTAAGAGTAATTTGTGAGTTTGGAGCGCCATTAAGTAAATCTGAAGCATTATCTGTAAAATCAGCTACAGAGAGTCCTCCAATCTCTATTATTTCGTCACCGGGCTTTAAACCCGCTTTATCTGCAGGAAAATCTTTATAGGTCTCAAGGATTACGAAACTTTTTTCCTGGATCCTTACTGAAGCACCAATTCCTTGATATTCTCCGGCAGTATTCATTCTTGCCGCTTCTACATCTTGTTCGTTATAATAATTGGTATAAGGATCCAAATCTGCCAACATCGCTTTAATGGCGGTATCCATCAGCTCTGCCGGATTGGTTTCATCTACATAATTCATATTCAGCTCCTTAAAAAGGGTCGTGAATATCTCTAATTGTTTAGCTATTTCAAAAAAATCGGTTCTAAATGAGCTGGCGCCAATAAAGAGGCTTATAGCAATAAATACTACCGAAATTCTTTTAATGATCCTGGTTTTCATGAGCGGCCTCTTTTTCTATTAATTTGTTCAAAAGCTGAATGATGCAATCTGAAATTTCCTGAACGTCATATTTTTTACGTGCGGTAAATATGAACATCAACGCATATTTTCGATTTAAGTTGCTTTCTACAAGATACTTATTTTTCCTGAAAGCTTCTCGCATCAAGCGTTTCAAATGAATACGATCTACAGCTTTTTTAAAATTTCGTTTAGGTACCGAAACCCCGGTTTTACAAGTAGAAATTTCCGGATTTTTAATAGGATGATAAAGCAGTTTAATGGGAAACTGTTTAATAGATTTTCCTTCAGTAAAAAGGGTATCTATTAAAATTTTGCTTTTCAGTTTTTCTGAAGCAGGAAAGGTTTCACTCATTAATGCTGGTTGAGTTGGCTAAATTAAAAAAATCCGCTTTGGGAATTCCCAAAACGGATTTTTAATAGTAAAGCTTGAAATAGTTAAAGAATATTACTTCTCTTCAGTCGCAACTGCTTCCTTCAACTGATTATTCTCTCTGTTGATATCTGCCATTAATCCGGCAGGATCTATTTGAACATTAGAAATTGAACTTTTTGGCTTAGCTATACTTAACTTATAAGTTGGATATGCCCAAGCCCAGTCTTTAGCTACTGTTCTCTCCATACCCTCTTCAGCAGGTTTGTTCCAACGCATCATTTGCAATGGGATATAAATCATTTCTGAAGTTCCATCGGTATAAGTAACTTTCACATCCAAAGGCATTGGCATTAAACCAATACGCTCAAGATTCACAATAGTTGTTTCTCCTTCTTCAGTAAGATCTGTAACCGTATAATCTATCGTATTCGTAGTTTGCGTCCAGTCTATAAAATACCAGTCTAATTCTGCACCGGATACTTTTTCAGCAATTCTAATAAAATCATTCGGAGTTGGATGTTTGAATTTCCACTCGTCGTAATACCTGTTCAATGTTTTCTGAAGATTTTCCTGCCCAATAATATATCCTAATTGTGCCAGGAAAACAGAACCTTTAGTATAGGCAGCAGCTCCGTAAGCACCGTTCAAGTTATATCTATCTGCATGGGTAGTTTGTGGCTGTTCTACTCCAGATTTTGCCAAACCAACATATCCTCTATAAGAACCGGCAAAAATATTTTCCTTTTTAGATTCGCTGATCTCATTTTCCGCCAGTGTCGAAATATATGAAGTAAATCCTTCGTCCATCCATTCGTGCACACTTTCGTTAGTTGCCATTAAATGCTGAAACCAAGCATGTGCCAATTCGTGAGAGGTCACGCCAACTAAACTACCAAAATTTCGTTTTCCGGTAATTAGAGTAGCCATAGCATATTCCATTCCTCCATCTCCACCTTGGATCACAGAGTATTGATCCCATGGATAAGGGCCAATATGTTCGTTGAAAAACAACA
Source organism: Gillisia marina (assembly GCF_000258765.1). Classification (GTDB taxonomy): domain Bacteria; phylum Bacteroidota; class Bacteroidia; order Flavobacteriales; family Flavobacteriaceae; genus Gillisia; species Gillisia marina. Next base: position 37,802 of record NZ_AJLT01000011.1, on the reverse strand, counting down.
ATAATTCCTCTGTTTTAGGTTGAAGATTTTTCCAATTTTCTTTGATTTCCGGATCGTTCTTATATAAGAAATGCAACACGGTACCATCTGCAGCTGTTCTTTTATCATGAACAAATTCTGGATCTGCAGCCCAAGCAAAATCATGCACCATCGGTGCTACGAAATGCCATGTATGCTTCTCTCCTTTTTGTTCTTTTACTTTAGTTCCTTCTGCTTCATACCCATGTCCAATTTCTTGTGGATTCTGAAGGTATCCGGTTCCACCTAAAGTAAATTTCTTATCGATAGCTATTTTGACATCAAAATCTCCCCATACTCCATGAAATTCACGGCCTATATATGGATCTGCATGCCATCCTTGGAAATCGTATTCTGCCATTTTAGGATACCATTGCACCATAGAAAGTGCTACTCCTTCGGCATTATTTCTACCGGACCTTCTAATTTGCTGAGGCACTTGCCCTTTGAAATCCATCTTAAACGTTGCCTTTTCACCAGGTAAAAGTGGTTTACTAAGTTCAACTTCTAGTACAGTTCCAACTTCTTCAAAAGAAAGTGTTGCTCCATCTTGGGTTAAAGAACTCACTTTTAAATAGCCTTGCTCAGCTTCGGTTAATTTAGAAATGCGATCCCCTACTCTTCTGTCCGGATCTTTAATGGTTCTAGATCTCACATCCATTTCACTTCCTGGTTGGAAAGCATTAAAGAACAAATGGTAAAAAACACGATTTAAAGTATCTGGGGAATTATTGGTATACACCAACTCTTGATTTCCTGTGTATTGATAATTCTTTACATTCATATCCACTTCCATCTTGTAGTCAACTTTTTGTTGCCAATAGCAAGTGTTGTTTTGAGCTTGCGCCCAAATGCCTGTAAAAATTGTTATTGCTAAAAATATTCTCTTCATAATTTATTATTTGGATTCTCTTTCGGCTAAAATAAGCGCATTATATAAGTTTACCATCTTCCCGGAAACGGAAAGATCTGTAAATTTCATGTTTAAAGTATTTTCACTAACAACTACCGATGCTTTTGTAGAAACCCCACTGTTCATGATGATATTCTTAACCTGCGCAGCTGTTAATTTTGGATAAAAAGAACGAATGATAGCCGCTACTCCAGCAACTGCAGGTGCCGCCATTGATGTTCCTTGTAAATATTCGTAGGTGTTATTTGGTGTTGTAGACCAGATCTTAGTTCCGGGAGCAAAAACGTCCACATTGGTTTTTCCGAAGTTTGAGAAGCTCGCAACCAATCCGGAACCATATTCGTAATTAAGAGCACCAACGGTTAAAACATTATCTACAATTTCAGTTGGGTTTTGTGGTGTCTGATCGTTTGGATATACCATTTTAGTGTCTAGATCTAACCCCTCGTTTCCAGCGGCATTTACAATTAAAACATCTTTGGAAGCTGCATATTTCAAGGCATCCGTCACAAATTCAGGATTTGGAGAAAAGTATTTACCAAAACTGGTATTAATCACTTTTGCACCATTATCTACTGCGTAACGAATTGCCAAGGCGATGTCTTTATCATATTCATCTCCATCTGGTACCGCGCGAACGGCCATAATTTGCACATTATTGGCAACTCCGTCGATTCCAATATTATTTCCTCTCTTTGCTGCGATTATTCCCGCCACATGAGTTCCATGTTTTATATCTTCTTTATCTTTTGTAGGACCAGAAACCTCATTATTTCCGTATTTGGTATCGGTAATATCATAAGGATTATCTCCAACGATTGCTCTTCCATCAAGGTTTAAATTGAAGTGCGTATTAAGCCTATTTGCAAAATATTCAATTCCTTCATCTAATTGTTTTAATGCTTCCGGAATATTTTCATCTACATTATTCTGAATTTGAGAGAGCATGGCTTTATACTGCTGCATTTCTTGGGTAGTAGCTTCCATTGCAGCCAATTCTTTCTTCGTATAATCTTCTTTTCCAAGTTTAGCAGAAACTGCTTTGTGAGCAATTGTAAGTTGTTGCTTTATTTGCTCGTATTGAGTTTTATTCTGAAGATTTTCATTGTATTCCTTTTCGTATTCTGCTTTGGCACTTAAATAAATATCGTACTCAGCTCTGTCTCCATTGGTAATTCCTGAAGCAGGTTTACCTTCGTATTTTGGTTTTAAACGCTTATAAATACGAGTATATTCCATGTTTTCCTTCACCGCGTCTCCAAGGAAATTCCAACCATGAATATCGTCTACATAGCCATTCTTATCATCATCTTTTCCATTGTTGGCTACCTCATCGCGATTAACCCAAACAACGCTTTTTAGATCTTCGTGGGCAATATCAACACCGCTATCTATAACAGCAACGATCACCTGATTTCCGGTTTTGTTCTTAATAATCTCGTTATATGCCTTATCTATACTCATTCCCGGGATAGTATCTGTAACCAGATCGTACTGTCCCCAATTTTTTAATTGAGTATCTGTAAGCGGAGTGATTTTTAAAGGTATCTCATCTATATTCTCTATCGGTGTAGAAATAAGAACGGGATTTGTAGTACCACAGGCCGCGAATGTAAATGCAATTCCCGCAATAAATAGGGGTTTAATAAAGGGTATTTTCATTTTGAAATATTAATTAAAAAGTTCGTTAAAAGTAAAAGTTCTGTCTAACCGCACACCTTTATCAGTGTTTTTCACGGTAATAATATGGTTATGAGCATCATGTTCTAAAAATAAATAAAGATTTTCATCTGCTGCTTTTTTCATAAACAGCTCCTTTTCACCTAGTGTTAACAATGGACGCGTATCGTATCCCATTACAAACGGAATTGGAATATGTCCAGCTGTTGGTAGGAGATCTGCCATAAAAACCAAGGTTTTATCTTGATATTTAATATGCGGAATCATTTGTTTATCCGTATGTCCATCTACAAATAACACACCAAAACCAAGCTGCTCTGCGGTGATAAAAGTTTCTGATGGATCTTTTTCCAGAAAATGAAGCCTTCCGCTTTGTTCCATTGGAATGATGTTTTCTTTCAAAAATGATGCTTTTTCGCGAGCGTTTGGCTGGGTAGCCCACAACCAATGATCTTTGTTACTCCAAAACCTTGCGTTTTTAAAAGCCGGCTCGTAGCCAGTTCTATCTTTATTCCATTGCACGCTTCCTCCGCAATGATCAAAATGCAGATGTGTCATAAAAACATCTGTGATATCGTCTCTATGAAATCCATGTTGCTTAAGCGATTTGTCTATGGAATGTTCGCCCCATTGGTAATAATAACCAAAGAATTTTTCACTCTGCTTATCGCCCATTCCAGCATCTATCAAGATTAGCTTATCGCCTTCTTCGATCAATAAACAACGTGCAGCAATATCAATCATGTTGTTATTATCTGCAGGATTGGTTTTATTCCATAAAGATTTAGGAACTACGCCAAACATAGCACCACCATCCAACTTAAAATTTCCCGCTTCTATAGGATATAATTTCATAAATCGATATTTGAGATGCAAAGTACTAAAAACCGCTATACTTACTTATTGGCACCACTTGGGAATTTAAACTTTTTAACAAAATATTGAGGATTGTAATAGGTAACAATAGTTTTTTCAGGCTGTAACTTATAAAGTGTATTTATTTAATAGAAACATCCTATTTTTGCATTTTTAATTCTATTTTACTTTAAAATTAAATAGAACCCTACTAATTTAAATTTCACCGGCATGGAAATACCAACTTTTTTCAAAAAAGTAAATAGCCAAAGTGATTTTTAATTAAAACTTATTGAATGTTAGAACTCGCAGGTATAATTATATTAGGAATCTTAGCCCAGTGGACCGCTTGGAAATTGAAGATTCCGGCTATTCTCCCTCTTATCTTAATCGGTCTTTTTGTAGGTCCAATTTCTACAATGCTTTCTGAGGATGGTACAAAATGGATAGAACCTATTTGGAATGGGGAAGAAGGTCTTTTTCCGGGAGAAAGCTTGTTTTACTTTGTTTCCCTAGCCATTGCAATTATTTTATTTGAAGGTGGTTTAACCCTCCGGAAGAGCGAAATTGGGAATGTTGGCCCTGTAATCTTAAAGCTTATAAGTGTTGGAGTTGTTGTAACCTTCTTTGGAGCAGCAATAGCAGTACATTTTATCTATGATTTTTCTTGGGAGATCTCATTCTTATTTTCTTCATTGATCATTGTAACGGGACCAACGGTAATCACCCCTATCCTTAGAAATATTCCTCTTAAAAAACATGTTTCTTCAATCTTAAAATGGGAAGGAATTTTAATAGACCCTATTGGAGCCCTGGTAGCCGTATTGGTTTATGAATTTATTTTGGTAGAAAGTGGGCAGGATTTCACGCAAACCGCATTAATTGAGTTTGGAAAAATTGTTTTATTCGGATTCACCTTTGGATTCACCTTCGCCCATATTTTAGCGTTTTCAATCAAAAAAGATATCATTCCGCATTATTTGCTGAATGTTTTCACTCTAGCTACCGTTTTAGGAGTGTTTGTATTGTCGGATATATTCGCACATGAAAGTGGCTTATTAGCAGTGGTAGTAATGGGAATGGTAATGGGAAATACCAAATTACCGAATCTAAAAGAGCTTCTTTATTTCAAGGAATCCTTAAGTGTTTTATTAATCTCGATCCTTTTTATCCTTTTGGCAGCCAATATGGAAATGGATGATTTACTGCTAATTTATAACTGGAAAGCTTTAATCTTATTTGGGATTGTAATGCTTGTTATTCGTCCATTAGGAGTGATTTTTAGCTCTTTTGGCTCGGGATTAAAAATTAGTGAAATTGCTTTTATTAGCTGGGTTGGTCCCCGCGGAATTGTAGCAGCAGGTATCGCTTCTTTATTCGGATTAAAATTAGCCAGTGAAGGCGTAGAGGGAGCAGAATATATTACTCCTTTGGTTTTTATGATCGTTTTGTGCTCAGTTTTACTGAATGCTACTACAGCGCGTTTATTTGCTAAACTGGTTGGTGTTTTTATTACCAATTCTGAAGGAATTTTAATTGTAGGTGCCTCTTCCGTCTCAAGAATCATTGCAAAATATTTGAAGGATAATAAAAGGCATGTCGTTCTTGTAGATAATAACGCGGCCAACATTAGAAAAGCAAAAGCGCTGGGAATTGAAGCCTTAGAAGGAAGTGTATATTCAGACGATCTTTTAAATAATATAGAGCTGAGCGATATTGGTTATTTAATGGCAATCACCGGAAACAGTGATATTAATAAAACTGCAATCCAGAAATTTCAAAAGCAATTTGGAGAGCAAGGTTCTTTTAGGCTGATCTCTACAGATGAAATGAACGATCCGGAGAGTAATCCGGATGAAGGACTATTTTCTCATACGGACGATTTTATTAAGCTTACAGAAGTTTCTAGAAAATATCCTAATATTCATGAAATCTTTTTAAATAGTAAAGAACACTATGATGGAATTATAGAGATTTCCAAAACAGATACCGAAGTGGTACCCTTATTCGTAAAAACTGAAGCTGGAGACCTTAAAATTATTCCATCTCATAGTCAGGAAGTGGAAATTAAGGAAGGCTATCAATTAGTATATCTTGGGAAAGAGATTCAACCCAAAGAAGAAGCTTTAACGGATAAAGAAGAAGTAACAGAATAGAGAACTACATGAATTTATATAAAAAAAAGCCTCGTAAATACTTACGAGGCTTTTTTTATAGGTTATGTTTTTAGAGTTATCTAACTCTTAAAAAATTAATCATTTAGCTTAAGTACCGCCATAAATGCTTCTTGTGGGATCTCCACATTTCCTACTTGGCGCATACGTTTCTTACCTTTTTTCTGCTTTTCTAATAATTTACGTTTACGAGAAATATCCCCTCCATAACATTTTGCAGTTACATCTTTTCTTAAGGCTTTTACGGTCTCTCTGGAAATAATCTTCGCCCCAATTGCCGCCTGAATTGGAATATCAAATTGTTGTCTTGGGATAAGTTCCTTCAACTTTTCACACATTTTCTTTCCAATATCATAGGCATTATCGGCATGTAATAAGGCAGATAAGGCATCTACCACACTTCCGTTAAGCAATACATCTACTTTTACAAGTTTAGAAGCTCGCATTCCAATAGGAGAATAATCAAACGAGGCATAACCTTTAGAAACTGTTTTTAAACGATCATAAAAATCGAAAACTATCTCTGCCAAAGGCATATCAAAATTCAATTCTACTCTTTCTGGAGTAAGATAAGTTTGGTTGGTGATTTGTCCTCTTTTTTCAATACAAAGAGACATCACAGGCCCTACAAAATCGGCTTTTGTTATAATACTCGCCTTGATATAAGGCTCTTCTACCCTATTCAAGCTTGAAGGTTCCGGAAGGTCTGATGGATTATTCACCAAGATCAACTCATCCGGATTTTTATGTTTAAAGGCATGGTAAGATACGTTAGGAACAGTAGTAATTACTGTCATATCAAACTCCCGCTCTAAGCGTTCCTGTATAATTTCCAAGTGAAGCATCCCTAGGAATCCACATCTAAACCCAAAACCAAGTGCTGCCGAACTTTCCGGAATAAATACTAAGGAAGCATCATTTAATTGCAACTTTTCCATAGAAGATCGTAAATCCTCATAATCTTCAGTATCTACAGGATAAATTCCGGCAAAAACCATCGGTTTTACGTCTTCAAAACCGGCAACTGCTTCTGTAGTTGGGTTTTTAGCATCAGTAATAGTATCTCCTACTTTTACCTCGCGAGCTTCCTTAATACCGGTAATTAAATAGCCTACATCTCCTGCTTTTATTTCTTTTTTTGGATCTTGTTTCAACCTTAAAGTCCCCACTTCATCCGCAAAATAATTTTTATTTGTAGCTACGAATTTTATTTGCTGACCTTTTTTAATAGAGCCATTTATCACTCTAAAATAAGTTTCTACCCCTCTAAAAGGATTGTATACAGAATCAAAAATCAACGCTCTAAGCGGTTCATCTATTTTCCCTTTTGGTGCAGGAATTCGCTCTATAATTGCGGCTAAAATTTCTTCAATTCCAATTCCGGTTTTTGCACTCGCAGGAATCACATCTGAAGCATCACAACCTAAAAGATCTACAATATCATCGGTTACTACTTCCGGATTCGCACTTGGCAAATCCACTTTATTAAGCACCGGAATAATTTCTAAATCGTTTTCTAATGCTAAATACAGGTTAGAAATAGTTTGAGCCTGGATACTTTGCGCTGCATCTACAATTAGTAAAGCACCTTCACAGGCAGCGATAGATCGAGAAACTTCGTAAGAGAAATCTACGTGTCCGGGAGTATCAATAAGGTTCAAAACATATTGCTCTCCTTTATAGGTATAATCCATTTGGATCGCGTGGCTTTTAATAGTTATTCCACGCTCCCGTTCAAGATCCATGCTATCTAGCAGTTGCGCCTGACTTTCACGATCTGTTACAGATCCTGTAAACTCCAGCAATCTATCTGCAAGAGTACTCTTTCCGTGATCTATATGGGCAATTATACAAAAGTTACGTATGTTCTTCATGAGTCATTTCAAAGTAGCTATTGCCTCTAATTGGCAATCTTATTTAAGCCTACAAATATAGTTTTTTTAAAATCCATTAAAGAATTTATCTTCAAGAGATAAATAGCACGATACTGGCCTAATGTGTTTTATAGAATTTCATTCCACTCATTATTTCTTCTGAAATTAAACCAATTGATTTTAAGCTTTATGGATGAAATGTATATCTTGGTTTAAATTTTAAGAGTACTCTTTTAAAATCACATTTTTCTGAAGAAATATCTAAACTAATTGCAACCAATTTTTATATGAAAGACCCTATTAATTCCAATCTCACCGAAGCAAGCACTTCTTCCGGCACCAATAAATCTATATTTATAATAGGTGCCTTATTTTTTATTTTCGGATTTGTAACCTGGTTGAACTCGGTACTTATTCCCTATCTAAAAATTGCTTGCGAGCTTAATAATTTTGAAGCCTATTTAGTGGCCTTTGCTTTTTATATCGCTTATTTGGTGATGGCATTGCCTTCCGCCTGGATTCTAAAGATTACAGGTTTTAAAAAAGGAATGTCTCTAGGTTTAATCGTAATGGCAGTTGGGTCCTTGATCTTTGTTCCCGCAGCTTATTCGCGAACATATGAATTGTTTTTATTAGGATTATTTGTTCAGGGAACCGGATTGGCAATCCTTCAAACTGCCGCAAATCCATATGTTACCATTTTAGGGCCTATTGAAAGTGCTGCTAAGCGAATTAGTATCATGGGAATTTGTAATAAAGTAGCCGGAGCTATTGCACCTATAATTTTAGGAGCCATCGCTTTAAAAGATGTAGATGCCTTAGTTGAAAACTTAAAAGTAATGCCTGCTGCTCAAAAAATAGCAGAACTGGATTTGCTTTCAGAAAGGGTTATTCTGCCATATTTAATTATGATGGCAGTTCTAATAGTTCTTGCAATTATGATTTATTTTTCCACCTTACCGGAAGTAGATACCGATGAAGAAGATGAGGTTTTGGCTCAAACCAATAGTACCAAAAAAAGCATTTTTCAATTTCCACATTTATTATTGGGAGCAATTGCGCTTTTCTTATATGTAGGGGTAGAGGTAATAGCCGGAGATACTGTGATAAGTTATGGTGCCGAGCAGGGAATTTCGTTTGCAAATGCAAAATTCTTTACCACCTACACGTTAATTGCCATGATCGTGGGATATATCGTTGGAATTTTTACAATTCCTAGATTTATTTCTCAAGAAAATGCGCTTAAAGTTTCGGCAGTAATAGGATTAATTCTAGGCTTGGGAGCCATTTTTACAGATGGCTTTGTATCAGTATTATGTATTTCACTTCTTGGCTTGGCAAATGCCTTGGTTTGGCCGGCAATCTGGCCACTGGCAATTGCAGGATTAGGAAGATTTACAAAAGTTGGCTCGTCCTTTTTAATTATGGCAATTGCAGGTGGTGCTATCATGCCTTTGATCTACGGATATTTCGCAGATCTTTCCTCACCCCAGCAAGCCTACTGGGTGGTGATTCCGTGTTATATGTTTATATTATATTTTGCTACCTCTGGATATAAAATAAGAAGAGATTAAATTTGTCTTTAGAAACTAAAATGATGAATCAGAAGACCACAGAGCAAAGTTCGAATTACGAGGATCTGGAAAAAATGAGCACTTCAGAATTGTTGCAAAACATGAATGCTGAAGACAAAAAAAGTTCCAAATGCGATAGAGAAAATTATTCCGAAGATTGAAGAATTAGTAAACATTATTGTTTCAAAAATCTCTGAAGAGCAAGGCAGACTTTTTTACATTGGCGCGGGAACTAGCGGAAGGTTAGGAGTTTTGGATGCCTCAGAATGTCCACCGACATTTGGAGTTTCAGATAATGTAATAATCGGGTTAATCGCCGGGGGAGATGGAGCGCTGAGAAAAGCAGTCGAAAATGCTGAAGATGATCAGGAACAAGCTTGGAAAGACCTTCAAAAATTCAATATTAATGCAAGTGATGTGTTAATAGGAATTGCAGCTTCCGGAAGTACGCCATATGTAATCGGAGGAGTAAAAAAAGCAAGAGAAAATGGTTTGGTAACGGCATGTATTACTAATAATGCAAATTCGGCATTGTCTCAGGCGGTAGAATATCCTTTGGAAATTATAGTAGGTCCGGAGTTTGTAACCGGAAGCACAAGAATGAAGTCTGGAACCTCACAGAAGCTTGTTTTAAACATGATCTCTACGGCGGTCATGATAAAATTAGGAAGGGTAAAAGGCAATAAAATGGTAGATATGCAGCTTTCTAATAATAAATTGGTAGATCGAGGTATTAGAATGATCATGGCAGAATTGGATGTAGATCAAGCAACCGCAGCAAAATTATTAGAAGAGCATAAAAGTGTTCGAAATGCATTTAAGAATTATAAAACTGACTCTTAAAATTTATTAGTAATAAAGCAAAAAGGGGGTTGGTCAGTTCGAGCGGAGTCGAGAACTTTCTACATGTGAGACGATCTACATTCCTTAAACATTTTAGAATTTCAATTTAATAGCTTCAATAAAAATATATGAGTAAAAACAATTTCCTTATAACAGCATTGCTGTTTTGTTTGATTCTTATAAGCGGATGTGCTTCCAAAAAAAAGACAGTTCAGCCTAAGCCGAAGGCACCTGCTGAGGTTAAAACTGAAATTCCCGAGGTGGAGTCACCTATCAATGAAATTGAAAATATAGAAGAAGTAAGAAATCCGAGTAAAATTGCTCCATATGTAATGCGAGAATTTCGTGCAGCCTGGATTGCGACGGTTGCAAATATTAACTGGCCTAGCAAATCGGGTCTTTCTACTAAGCAACAGCAGGAAGAGGCAATTAAATTGCTGGATTTTTTAAAAGATCACAATTACAACGCGGTTATTTTTCAGGCAAGACCACAAGCCGATGCTTTATATAAAAGTGATTTAGAGCCTTGGTCATTTTTTTTATCGGGTACGGTTGGTAAGGCTCCGGAACCTTATTACGATCCCTTGGAGTTTTGGATAAAAGAGGCTCATGAGCGTGGTTTGGAATTACATGTGTGGTTAAATCCATATAGAGCGCATCATACTACCGGTGGTAAAATAAGTGAGAAATCCTTAGTGAAAAAACATCCCGAATTTGCCGTAGAATTAAAAAATGGCATGTGGTGGATGGATCCTTCCAAGCAAACTACCCAAGATCATTCTTCTGCAGTGGTAATGGATATCGTAAAGCGATACGATATCGATGGTATTCATTTTGATGACTATTTCTATCCGTATGCTTCTTATAACAAAGGACAGGATTTCCCTGATGCTGCAAGTTATCAAGCCTATTTAAAAGCGGGGGGAAAACTTTCTAAACCAGATTGGCGCAGAGAAGAGGTTAATGTTTTTGTAGAGCGAATTTATAAGGAGATAAAAGCCGAAAAGCCTGAAGTAAAATTTGGAATCAGTCCGTTTGGAATTTGGCGCCCTGGATTTCCAAAATCGATTGCCGGAATGGATCAATATAATGAGTTATATGCCGATGCAAAATTATGGCTGAATAAAGGTTGGATAGACTATTTCACTCCACAATTGTATTGGAAGATCAACCAAACCAAACAGAGTTTTCCGGTTTTATTGGGCTGGTGGGACGAAGAGAATACCCAAAAAAGGCATTTATGGCCTGGGATAAATATAGATTTTGGAGGCGATGAAGAAAATGTAGATGAAACCATCAACCAAATTATGTTAACCCGAGGCATGCTAACAGACAGTAAAGGAACAGTGCACTGGAGCATTGGCCCATTGCTTAAGTACCCAAATCTTTCAAAAAATATTTTGGAAGGACCTTACAAAAATGAAGCTTTGGTACCTGCAAGTGAATGGTTGGACCAAACAATTCCAGCTACTCCAAAGGTGAAAACAGACCTTTCTGAAGATCGATTAGAAATACAATGGGAACATGAAAATTTAAATAACATTTCTAATTGGGTGGTATATTATAGAAGCAATGCTACTTGGAATTATAAGATTATAAGCAGGACAGAGAATTCGTATAGCTTATCTAATTTTCTAGATAAGAAAGAGCAGAAATCTCCTATTGTTTCAATTGGCGTTACTGCAATTAGTAAAACAGGAATTGAAAGCGATTTTGAAGAAATTTTAATTAGAAAAACAGCTTTGAAGCCGGAATTTTAGAGATGAAACTGGAATTTTTTAAATATAAACTGGAGTTAAAAGAGAAATTCACCATTTCCCATACCTCTAGAGAATTTCAGGAAACTTTAATTGTTGCTATTTCAGAAGGAGATTATACGGGATACGGAGAAGCTACAGCTACTTCTTATTATGGTGTAAGCGTAGAGCAAATGATCTCGGCAATTAAAAAAGTGGAAAGCATTGTAGAAGAAAACATTCAACGATCACCGGAAGTTATTTGGGAGTTAACATACCCAATTTTAAAAGAGGATCTTTTTGCGCAATGTGCGTTGGATATCGCCTTGCACGATCTTCATGGAAAGAGGAATACCATTCCACTTTATAAAATGTGGGGACTAAAACTCAAAGGTCTTCCGCTAAGCAATTATACCATCGGGATAGATTCTGTAGAAAAAATGACAGCTAAGATTAAAGATTTTCCATGGCCGTTGTACAAGATTAAGTTAGGAACTAAGGAAGATGTTCAAATTATTAAAGAACTAAGAAAGCATACGAATTCAGTTTTTAGAGTAGATGCTAATGGCGCATGGAGTGCAGAAGAAACCGTTCTTAATTCTGAATTATTAAAAGTATTGAATGTAGAGTTTATCGAACAACCATTAGCTCCTAATATGGAGCATGAAATGAAGGAAGTATTCGAAAAATCTGCACTTCCAATAATCGCAGACGAAAGTTGCTTAGTAGAAACAGATGTTGTAAAATGCAGTAGGATTTTTCACGGCATTAATATAAAGCTCACAAAATGTGGAGGTTTAACACCGGCAAAAAGAATGATCACAGAAGCCAGAAAGCGCAATTTAAAAGTGATGATGGGTTGTATGACAGAGTCTAGCGTAGGAATTTCTGCAATTGCACAGTTGTTACCCCTTCTGGATTATGTAGATATGGATGGGGCGCTTCTGCTGAAAAATGACATCGCGAACGGAGTTAAGATTAAAAATGGGAAAGCGGAATTCCCGAAAAGAAATGGAACAGGAGTAGAGTTGCTTTAAAAAAAAATGTCACGTCGAGCGGAGTCGAGATGTAATGCTTGGCAGTCGTAAAGCACAAGTGTCATTCTGAAATTAGCGCAGCGGATTGAAGAATCTCAAGGAAGTTCTAAGTTTTAATGAGATTCCTCTTCCGATAGATATCGGAACGGAATGACAGTTTTGAAGTGTCATTCTGAACGCAATGAAATGAAGTGAAGAATCTCTCGGGATTCTAATAGATTCCTCCTTTGTCGGAATGACAAACTTTATAATAAATAAGAAAGAAAATTTTAAAATGAAAAAGCCAATAAAAAAAACTAGTCGGATTAGCATGTGTTGTTTTAGTGCTGAATTCCTGCGATAAGAAAGAAAAAACTGAAGCTGAAGAAATTAATCCCGAGGTAACAGCGCTTATTGCTGAGGTTAAAAGCGAATATGTTCCAGATAAGCGAGTGGCGCTTTTTGAAGTTGAAACCTACAACAAGGATGGGAAAGTGGTATTAAAAGGAGATTCAAATCTTCCTGAGGCAGTTAGCGATCTGAAATCTAAATTAGCAGCACAAAACATAGCTTATATCGATAGTCTTCAATTAGTGCCGGATGGCGATCTAAAAAATACGCCTCATGCGGTTGTTAAGATCTCCGTAGCAAATATTAGATCTAATCCTGCGCATTCAGCAGAATTGGCAACACAAGCGACCATGGGGACACCTTTAAATGTTTTAAAACACGAAGGAGATTGGTATTTAGTACAAACTCCCGATAAATATTTGGCTTGGGTAGATAAAGGCGGAATTCAGTTAATGACAGAAGCTGAAATACAAACTTGGTTAAGCGCCCCTAAATTAATTTATACTGATACTTTTGGAGCTTCTTTTTCGGAGGCTTCAGATAAATCACAGGTGGTTTCAGACCTTGTTGCCGGAGATGTATTGGAAAAAGTGAATGAAAAAGGCTCTTTTTATGAAGTGAAATATCCATCTGGAGCAACTGCTTATATCAAAAAAGAGGAAGCTAAAATCTATTCAGAATGGGTGAAATCTTTAAATCCTTCCGAAGAAAACTTAGTGGTTACATCCAAATCTTTAATGGGCTTGCCTTATTTATGGGGTGGTACTTCGTCTAAAGGAGTGGATTGTAGCGGATTTACCAAAACCATATTTTTCTTGAATGGAATTGTAATTCCAAGGGATGCTTCTCAACAAGTTCATACCGGAAAACTAATTGACACTACTAAAAACTTCGAAAAACTAATTCCTGGTGACCTTTTGTTCTTCGGAAGAAAAGCCACCGATTCTACTTCAGAAAAAGTGGTACACGTGGGGATGTGGATAGGAAATAATCAGTTTATCCACTCTTTAGGAAATGTACATGTTAGCTCTACAGATACTACTTCTGCAGATTTCGACGAATATAATTATAACCGATACCTAAGAACCAAGCGAATTTTGCCCGATAGCGAAAAGGTGATTCGTCTTGCAGAAAGTGATCTCTACGAAAAAACTGAAGCCCAAAAGTAAATCATATGCGATCTTTCAAATTTTTAATTTTTGGTTTTTTATGTTGTAGCCTTTCCGGATTTGCGCAAAAAGATTCTATAAAACCTCCAGAATTCTTGCAATATACTCATAGCGTATGGGTAGATTCTATAATGAAAACAATGAGTCTAGAGGAAAGGATCGCTCAGCTTATCATGGTGGCGGCCTATTCCAATAGAGGAGAAGAGCACAAACAAGAAATTTTAAAGCAAGTTAAAAAGCACAAAATTGGTGGACTTATCTTTTTTCAGGGAGGCCCGGTGCGCCAAGTGAAGTTGATGAATGAGTACCAGGCAGCCTCAAAAGTGCCTTTATTAAGCGCTATCGATGCGGAATGGGGTATTGGGATGCGTTTGGATAGCACGGTGAGTTATCCTTTTCAAATGAGTTTGGGAGCAATCCAAAATAATAGTTTGATCTACGAGATGGGTGTTGAGGTTGCAAAGCAAATTAAAAGAGTAGGGCTGCACTTGAATTTTGCCCCTGTGGTAGATGTGAATAACAATGCCGCAAATCCTGTGATCAATTTTCGGTCTTTTGGAGAGAATAAGTTTAATGTAGCTGAAAAAGGAATCGCTTATATGCGAGGCTTACAGGATAACGGAGTTTTACCCACCGCCAAACATTTTCCGGGACATGGAGATACCGATACCGATTCCCATTACGCCCTACCTAGAATCACACATTCTAGAGCAAGACTAGACGAAACTGAATTATATCCTTTTAGAGAGATTATAAAAGCGGGAATTGGTGGGGTAATGGTGGCTCATTTGGATATTCCGGCATTAGATTCTACAGGAGTTCCTTCCACGCTCTCTAAACCTATTATTTCGGGTTTATTAAAAGATGAACTTGGATTCCAGGGTTTGATTGTTACCGATGCATGAACATGAAAGGCGTTACCAAGGATAATTCCCCCGGGATTGTAGATAAAGACGCTATTCTGGCGGGTAACGATCTTTTGGAATTTACAGAAGATGTTCCCAAAGCTATAGCAGAGATCAAAAAAGCGATTAAAAAAAGGCTTGATCTCCCAAAAAGAAATCGATGCTAGATGTAGAAAACTGTTGGCGCTAAAACAATGGGTTGGACTTGATATCTATAAGCCAACCGATATAAAAAATATTGATAAAGATCTAAATTCTTCTTCAGCAGAACTTTTGAATAGAAATCTTACCGAAGCTTCTTTAACCGTACTGCGAAATCAGTCAGAACTTTTGCCGTTGCAGCGATTAGACACTTTAAAAATTGCAGCTATTTCAGTTGGAGGGAACAAAAACAATCAGTTTCAGAAAACTTTAGGTTTGTATTCAAAAATCACACATTTTAATATCTCCTATGAAGCCAATAAAGCTGAAATAGATTCTGTTAAAAATGGTCTTTCAGCGTTCAACCTTGTGATTATTGGAATTCATGATGACAGCAAGTATTCTAGAAATAACATGAAGATTTCTACTGAAGTGCAAATGTTTCTCAACACTACTTCAATTGAGAAAACCAGTGTCCTGAGCTATTTTAAAAATCCATATTCTTTAGAAAATTTGGAAGCTGCTGAAAATGCTTCGGCTTTAATACTAACATATCAGGATAGAAAAAATTCAGAAGATCTCGCGGCACAATTGATCTTTGGTGGAGTAGGAGCAAATGGGAAATTACCGGTAAGTATTGGTGATAAATTTAAAGAGGGTGACGGATTGGATATTGAAGGAGGAATACGATTTAAATATACGCTACCGGAAGATGCCAAAATGGATTCTGAAATACTGAATCAAAAAATAGATTCGTTGATGGAACAAGCAATGGATTTAAAAGCGATTCCCGGAGGACAAATTTTAGTAGCGAGGGATCAAAAAGTGGTTTTTCATAAGGCTTATGGCCTCCAAAGTTATTCGGATACCACTAAAGTAAAACTGGAAAATTTATATGATTTAGCATCGGTTACTAAGATCTCTTCTGCATTACCGGCTTTAATGAAACTGAAGGACGAACGCAAATTCGATCTGGAAGCTGGAATAGATACGTATTTACCATATTTCAAGAATTCGAATAAGGCAGGCGTTCCGTTCAGACAAATATTGGCGCATCAAGCAAGATTTAAAGCCTGGATCCCGTATTGGGAAAGCATGTTTCGGAAAAACGGCAGTTACAAATGGAAGACCATTAAAAAAGATTCTTCAGATAGATTTCCAGTAAAGGTTACCGATGAAATGTGGCTTTTTAGGGATTATCAAAAAGAGATCTTTAAACAAATAAAGAAATCAGAATTAGAGAACGAGCAAAAATATCTTTATTCTGGACTGGCCTTTTATTTAATGCCTGACATTGTTGAAGAGATTACTCAGGAAGATTTTCAGCAGTATTTGAATCAGAATTTTTATAAACCGCTTGGTGCAACAACACTTACTTATAATCCGCTTAATAAGTTTCCCATATCCAGAATAGCCCCTACCGAAAATGACTTTTTCTTCAGAAATACTCCAATTCATGGGACTGTACATGATGAAGGTGCAATCCTAATGAGTGGAGTTTCCTCTAATGCCGGCCTTTTTTCTAATGCTAACGACATAGCCAAATTGATGCAGCTGTATTTAAACAAAGGGGTATACGGAGGCAAACGATTTATTTCAAAAGAGACTATCAAAGAATTCACGAAATATCAATTCCCGGAAAGTGATAACCGAAGGGGGTTAGGTTTCGATAAACCCTCTTTAGGGGAAAGAAATATCAATGGAAATACTGCGATTTCTGCCAGCGATTCCAGCTATGGCCATACCGGATATACCGGTACGATGGTGTGGATGGACCCGCAGACTAAACTTTTATTTATTTTTCTATCTAACAGAGTGCAACCTACCAGAGATAATACGATGCTTTATAAATTAAATACCAGAACAAATATTCAGCAGGTACTTTATGATGCTATTTTTGAATAAGCCTTAGTTAAGTTATTTATAATCAACAATTATCTAAGAGAAATTCGATTTATAAATTGGCATGTGTTTTAAAGTAAATGTTATATTTGTTCGCTAATTCAAACAAATTCTCAAAGAAACCTCCCAAATTTTCAGAATGAAAAATTTTTATTTTACCCCATTTCTTTGTCTGATCTCCCTACTATCATTCACAACCAACGCACAGAATTCCGTAAAAGGAATTGTAATAGACGAAAATCAAATGGCCGTTCCATTTGCCAATGTAATCTTATTGCAAGCTAGCGATTCTACTACTGTTTATAAAGGTTCTGTTTCTGAAGAGGACGGAAGTTTTTTAATCGAAGAGGTCGAGGATAATGAATATATTATTGAAGTTCGATTTGTTGGTTATGAGAATTTTCAGAAAAAAATTGAAGTAAAAGGGAATACAAACCTCAGAAAATTAACGCTTGTAGAATCGGCTTCAAATCTAGATGAAGTTACGGTTACTGCAAAAAAACCTACAGTTTCTAAAAGCATCGATAGGATGACTTTTAATGTGGAAAATTCTATTCTTTCCTCCGGGAATTCCTATGAAATATTGAAGCGAACTCCGGGTGTAATTGTAAGTCAGGGACAACTTCTTATTAAGAATAAGCCTGCAGATGTTTATATTAACGACAATAAAGTTTATTTAACGGCACAAGAACTTCAGCAATTATTAGAAGGCTTTTCAGGAGAGAATGTGAAATCTGTGGAGGTAATTACCAATCCTCCTGCAAAATATAATGCTGAGGGTGGAGCTATCTTGAATATTATAACTTCTAAAAACCTTTCTGTGGGTTATAAAGGAAGTGTAAATGCATCCAATACTATCGCCATAAAACCTAAGTATTCAGTAGGAACTAGCCAATATTACAAAACCGATTGGTTAAATGCTTTTGCAAGTTACAATTACAATACAAGAACCGATGTAAAGCAAGACTTGGGAAAAATCAACTTTTTTGATCCCGCAGGAAATGTTGCTTCCAGATGGGAAGATGAATTTAATAAAGAGACTAATAGAGATTCTCATAGTTTAAGCACTATTCTAGATTTTACCCTTTCAGAAAAAAGCAAACTTAGCTTAAGCGCCAATTTATTGCTGACTCCTAAAGCAGATTCAGACATTAATGGAAGAACTGAGATTCTAAGCGCACAAAACCAATTAGATTCTTTATATACTACAGATAGTAGGTTAGAGAACGAACGAGATAATTACTTATTTAATGCAAATTATTCGACAAGCTCGGTGAGAATGGAAGCACTTTCTCTGCGCAAGCCAATTATATAAAATATAACGAC
The DNA here is from genome assembly GCF_000258765.1 of Gillisia marina. Lineage (GTDB taxonomy): Bacteria > Bacteroidota > Bacteroidia > Flavobacteriales > Flavobacteriaceae > Gillisia > Gillisia marina. The sequence goes on along the minus strand of NZ_AJLT01000011.1, from coordinate 19,325 downwards.
GATCAAACTCAAGATCTAATGACTCAGTATTTTTCTAATTCCGGAGATCTATTGAATGATAATTCATTTTATACCGTGTCTAATCAGAATACAGATATTTATACAGGACAAATCGATTTTACTTCTACCATTGCTGGCTTGGCTTCGGAATATGGTGCAAAATATTCAGGAATAGATTCTCAAAGCGGATTGGATTTTTTTGATACAAATACCGGAAATAGGAATTTTGTAGATGCTTTTTCAGATGAATTTGATTATAATGAAAACATTTTTTCAGGATACGTAAGTCTTTCAAAAGATTGGGACACCTGGAGTATTAAAGGAGGATTACGTGGAGAGTATACAGATATTGAAGGGCAATCCAATTCTTTGGGAGTTGTAAACACTCAAGAGTATTTTGAGTTATTTCCTACATTCTACTTGATGCATACAGTTGGAGAAAATCATTCTTTTGGATTGGATTACAGCAGAAGAATTACAAGACCGAGATTTCAAAGTTTGAATCCGTATCGTTATTTCCTAAACGAAAATAATTTTCAGTTAGGAAATCCTAATCTGCAACCGGGAATAGCGAACAAGATTAGCTTGAATTATACGTATAAGAACAAACTATCTTTTGATGTTTATTGGGATAGAACAGATGATGCCAATGCTATTTTGCCTTTTCAGAACAATGAAAATAGAACCTTGAGATCTATTACAGATAATCTTAGATACGACCAACAATTCAGTTTTGACGTTTCTTATTACGATTATATTAAAGACTGGTGGTATTTATATTTTTATGGCTCCGTTTTTAAATTAGAAAATGAATTTGTCGCTTACGAAAGCGGAAATCAAATTGTCCAAAATGAGACAACAAGTGTGTACCTAAGCGCTTCTAATTTTTTAACTATCTCTAAGGATGGAACCTTTACAGGAAATTTAACTGCGACTTATTCACCAGATTTTATTGCAGGCTCTTACGATTTTGATGAGGCTCAATATGGAATATCATTGGGTTTAAGAAAAACCTTTTACGATGATAGACTTAGCGTCACAGTAAATGTAGAAGATCTTTTAGATTCTTATAACATTCCTTTAAGTTCCAATTATCTAAATCAGGATAATTCATTTTTTTGCGATGCCTGAGTCTAGAAGCATTCGCTTTGGAATTCTGTACAAATTTGGAAACTTTAAATTGCGTGATAACCAACGCTCTTTAGATGCCGAAGAAAAAGAGCGATTGGAAGCGCAACAGATGATGTAGAAGTCTTTTTTCTGAAAGACATTTCAATCCTAAATTTAGTTATTAGCAAACTCGATCTAATTTCTTAATTTTGCAGCACTTAAATAAGAAGTAGTGGCTAAAATTGGAAACATAGATGTGGGAGAATTTCCGTTGTTGCTTGCACCAATGGAAGATGTGAGTGATCCACCTTTTCGTGCCTTATGCAAAGAGCAGGGTGCAGATGTAGTATATACCGAATTTATTTCTTCTGAAGGGCTTATTCGCGATGCCGCGAAGAGTGTGATGAAATTAGATATCTACGAAAAAGAACGCCCGGTTGGCATCCAAATCTTTGGTGCTAACTTAGAATCTATGCTACAATCTGTAGAAATAGTTGAAAAATCTGGACCGGATATTATCGATATTAATTTTGGATGCCCGGTTAAAAAAGTGGTTTCTAAAGGAGCCGGAGCTGGAATCTTAAAGGATATAGACCTCATGGTTTCTCTTACCAAAGCCATGGTGGAGCATACAAGCTTACCGGTTACCGTAAAGACTCGTTTGGGTTGGGATACAGATTCTATTAAAATAGTAGAGGTTGCCGAACGCCTACAAGATGTAGGTTGTGCAGCTATTTCCATTCACGGGCGTACCAGAGTGCAGATGTATAAAGGAAATGCCGATTGGGCTCCAATAGCAAAAGTAAAGGAGAACCCAAGAATGCATATTCCGGTATTTGGGAATGGAGACGTAGATACGCCGGAGAAAGCCATGGAAATGCGTGATAAATACGGTTTAGATGGTGCCATGATCGGGAGAGCTAGTATAGGATATCCTTGGTTTTTCAGAGAAGTGAAACATTTCTTTGAGACGGGCCAACACTTAGACCCTCCAACTTTAGAGGAGCGTGTAGATGCTGCAAGACGTCATTTACAAATGTCTATAGATTGGAAAGGTGAGAAATTAGGTGTTTTTGAAACTAGAAGACACTATACCAATTATTTCAAAGGCATCCCACATTTCAAGGAATACCGAATGAAAATGGTAACTAGCGATGATTCAGTAGATGTTTTTGCTGCTTTTGATGAGGTGGAAAGAGAATTCTCAGGATTTGAATTCGCTTAAGAATCGAGCGCGCTTTTACTTCTACTAGCTGCAATATAGGATGCAGAAACCCCAAGTATACTAATAGTTAAAAATACCAGAATTATATTTTCAGCTTTAATCTTTACAGGATAAGGCAGGCTAGGAGTAATCATTACAAAATTATACTGTAGCTGAAGATAGATTAGAATCAATCCGCAAAGCAACCCTAAAAATCCTCCAACAATGGTCATTAACGAGCCTTGTAAGAAGAAGATATTTCTTATCGATTTTTTGGTAGCTCCAAGATTGTGAAGCGTTTTAATATTTTCTCTCTTATCTAAGATCACCATTATAATTGATCCAATCACGTTAAATAAGGCGATAATTAAAACCAAGGTGAAAATAAGATATACCGCAAGATTTTCGGTGTTTAGCATTTTGTAGAGCGTTTCATTTAGCTGCGCCCGATCTTTAATAATTACGTTATTATCGAAAACAGTTCCAATTTCACTTCTAATTAATTCCAGATCGACGGTTGGATCTACTTTAAGCTCAATCGCAGAAACCTGTCCCTCCTTTATTTCCAATAAGTCTCTAGCAAATTGAATATTAGTAAAAATATATTTATTATCTAATTCTTCATTTAAGCTGTAAATCCCGGTCACTATTACACTTTCTTTATTGAAAGCTTGTGTGGTATTTGTGATTTGCCCTTTTCCCGGGCGAGGAACCATGATATCCAAAAGATTATTATAATCGAAGGTGTTTAAAGAAAGTAATCTGGAAATCCCATTTCCGGCAACTACCTGAAATTCACTTTGCGTTAGCCAAGTACCAAAAACAATGGCACTATCAATCGAGTTCACCTTTCTATAATTGGCATCTACACCTTTAATAAAAGCAGGCTGATTTTTAGATTTGTAATCAAGAAAGACTCTTTCTTCTATAATTTCTGAATAGGCTTTTACTCCTTCAATTGCGAGTAATCGTACTTTTTCAGCTTCAGAAAAGTCAAAAGTTTTCCCGCTTTCTGGAAGAATTTTAAGATCGGGATCAAATTCATTAGTAAAAGAAAGACTGAAATCTTTTAATCCTGAAAATCCTGAAAGTACTATAAATAACGAAAAAGCACCTGCAAAAACCCCAATCGCAGCAATTATGGTAATTATATTGATGGCATTATTCGAACTTTTGGTGAACAAATAACGTCTCGCGATATAAAAGGGGAAATTCAATTTAAGATTTTTTCCTTTTGTCTAAAAGATCTGGTGAAGAAATAGGATTGTGCTCCCCTTTCATAGATTTTTCAATCTGGTCTATATATTCCAAAGAATCGTCTAAATAAAATGTGAGATCCGGCATTCTGCGCAACTGATTTTTTGTGCGCTGTGCAAGCTCATGTTTAATTTTATATTTTATCTCATTTAAATCATTTAAGATTGCTTCCCCATTTTTTGAAGGAAAAACACTCAAATATGCTTTTGCAATAGAAAGATCTGTGGTTACTTTTACTTTAGAAACAGAGATCAAAACTCCCTTTACCCCAGAATCTCTCAAGTGATTTTGAAGGATTTCAGCTAAATCCTGTTGCAAAACCCCACCTATTTTTTTTTTGTCTATTTGTTTCCATCTTGCAAAAGTAGCATATTTAAAGATTATAGTATTTTTATAATCGGAAATATGATAGAAGTTACAAAAAAGTAAAAAGCAAGTCAACCACAAGTTGAGCCTAATTACTGAAGTAATTATAGAATACAAAACTCAAGGAATGAATAAAATAGAGCATATTGGTATCGCTGTTAAGAATTTAGAGGAAGCCAATAAAACGTATCAAGCTATTATGGGAGTAGCTAGTTATAAAACAGAAAAGGTGGAAAGTGAAGGCGTAGACACTTCATTTTTCAAGGTTGGCGACAGCAAAATTGAATTATTGGCAGCTACAAACCCGGAGAGTCCTATTGCTAAATTTCTGGAGAAGCGTGGGGAAGGGATTCATCACCTTGCATTTAATGTTGAAGATATCCAATCTGAAATTGATCGGTTAAAAGGAGAAGGCTTTGTTTTACTCAATGATTTTCCTAAATCTGGAGCAGATAACAAACTAGTGGCCTTTATGCATCCAAAATCTGCTAACGGGGTTTTGGTAGAATTGTGCCAAGAAAAACCTGACTAAGCGTGCATAAATAAGTAGAAAAAGGTGTTTGTATTTTAATTTCTAAGCTGAACCTAAATGTATTAGTGTTGTTGGGGAGGAAGGCTAAGAAACATTCTTCAAAAAATGCTTGTTCACTAAAAAGCAATTACATAAATTTGCGCCCTCATTACACCTATTGAGCCGGTCCTATAGCTCAGCTGGTTAGAGCACCTGACTCATAATCAGGTGGTCCCTGGTTCGAGTCCAGGTGGGACCACAGAATTTAAAAAAGCCTTTCAAGAAATTGAGAGGCTTTTTTCTTAGGTTAAATTTTTCTGGAGGACTTAAGTTTTTCAAACTCTTGTTCTAAAAACAATAATTTATCCTCAATTCCATCGGTCACCTCTGGAATACGGTGATAAAAAATATAGCGAATACGCCACATTTCTTTGATGTCTTTAAGATTGAAGGAAAGTTCTTCTACATTTTTATGGTCTGCTCTTAAAACTAATGTCTCATCTGTTATAAAGAGTCTTCTTAAAATCAATTGTTTGTCAGCTAGCACCAAGACTAACACTCCATTATTAATTTTTTTATAAACTTTTTTAGGAACAAATTCTCCTATAACAATATCTTTTGGAAATAAGCCTTTATCATTGTTGCTCATTTCTAGGCTATTAACGGTATAGCCTCTAAATGATTTTTCAATATTAATAGGTAATTGCAAACAAGGCATACTCTTAATAAAATGAGCTTTGCCAAAATAAGTAATATAATCGCTGTTGTTTTTTGGAGTAATACAGGGTATTGTAGCAAATTGTTCTTTGATAAGCTCTTCTTGATCTTCAGGAATTTCTCCCTTAAACTTTAATAAGCTATTTACGGTTAACTCTTTAGTGAGCAAATCGTCTATGGGTATGCTAAAATAATTAGCAATCTTAATAATCGTCTCTATTTTTGGCTCACTTCTTCCTTCTTCGTAAGCCCCTAATGTTCCGCGTTTTAAATCGAAAAGCTCGGCAAAAGATTGCTGACTTAAAGTTTTAACCGTTCGAATTTTTCGAATATTTTTTCCAAAACATGACATAATTTGCTAATTATATTTGCAACACTAAAAATTAATTGTATATTAGTCTAACGAAATTAGCTAAATGATTTAATTATAGCTAATCTATTTAGCAATTTTATTCGATAAATTTTAAGATGTCACAGTTTTTCTATAATTAGTTTTTGTTAAAATGCCGGCTTTAATGAGGCTTTATTACGTCTGTACATCAAAAAAACAATTATTAACCACTAAATTAACCAAAAATGATAGTATTAATTTTTCACATTGCATCTTGGGCTATTTCAAAATTATAGCCATAGCATTATTCTTTTTTCGTATTATTAACCTTTGTAATTATTTACCTTTAACCGTTATAAATTTTACATGAAGAATCATCTAACTATTACCCGAGATTTTTTACTGGATTTAAATTTCAATATAACAAGGGAAAACCTTGACGATGGAATTCTTGTAGTTCAAAAACAAGAAGCTGGAATTAGAAATTTAATCTTAGGAATAGCTCCTCCAATTTTGATTATGGAGCAATTTATTTTCAAAATTAACAATGAGTCGGAGCGAATTTTTAAAGACTTATTACAAAAAAACAGAGATATTATTCACGGTGCATTTGTTCTAGACGAAAGCGGAGAGAAAGTTATCTTTAGGGACACTCTTCAAATAGAGAACATGGATTTAAATGAGCTCGAAGGAAGCTTAAATTCCCTAAGCCTATTAATGAGTGAGTACTCAGAGCAAATCATCGAATTTTCTAAATATTAAAAAATACAACTATGAACTTATTTAAACGATTATTTAAAATTGGTCAAGCAGAAACAAATTCTGCCATAGATAATATGGAAGACCCTATTAAAATGACCGAACAAGGAATTCGAGATATGAAACTTGATCTAGATAAAAGTCTAGAAGCTTTGGCTCAAGTAAAGGCCTTGGCCATACGTGCAAAAAACGATCAGGATGAATTTCAAAATAAAGCTGAAGAATACCAGAATAAAGCGATTATCATTTTAAAGAAAGGGCACTCCAAAGAAATGGAAAGCGCAGAGGCAGATAGACTGGCTAAAGAAGCCTTGGTTCAAAAGGAGATGGCAGATCAACAAATGATTCGCGCAAAGGAAGAGTCGGCAAAATTCGATAATAATGTCGCTCAACTTCAAAAGAACATTCAAACTATTAAAGCCAATATTGGGAACTGGGAGAATGAATTAAAAACATTAAAAGCCCGCGTTAAAGTAAGCAATGCAACCAAAAGTTTGAACAAGCAAATGGCTGAACTGGATAGTACCGGAACTGTTTCTATGTTGGAACGAATGAAGGAGAAAGTTGCTCAGGAAGAGGCGTTGGCAGAGGCGTATGGAGATATTGCAAATGCTTCCAAATCTATTGATGATGAAATTGATAAAGCAGCCGATACAACCAAAGCCAAGGCCAATGATGACCTAGAAAAACTCAAAAATCAATTAGGTCTAAGTAATTCTAAAGACTCTTAATATTGACAGATTTATTAAATATACTATTTTCTGAAGTCAACATGGTGCTCAGCATTCTTTTAATAGTGCTTATCCTATATTGGATAATCACCATGATAGGAGGCTTAGATTTCGATCTTGATTTTGATATAGATGTAGACCTTGATGCAGATTTGGAAGTAGATTCTGGTATTGAAGGCGGAAATATGGATTTTGAAGATATTTCTAATGCAGAGATTAATCAAGATGATGTGATTGGGAAGCGCAGGAAACCCTTAAAATGGTGGCAAATTTTTCTTATTTACTTCAATTTTGTAGGTCTGCCATTTATGTTCACATTTACTTGTTGGATTTTTCTATGGTGGTTCATGACAACGATTACAACGGCCATCACCTATTCTTATGATAACGTTTTTGGGTTTTTGATTATGCTGCTAGCTTTGTTTCCGGCACTATTCATTAATAAACTCTTTACAACACCATTTAAGGGATTTTTCAAAAACCTTAATAAAGATGGGGATGTGGCTATAGATTTTCTGGGAAGACAAGGAGTGTTATTGTCTTCTATTTCAGAAAATAAAATGGGAAATGCAGAGGTGAAGGTGGATGGAAATTCTATGTCTATCTATGTGAAATCCTTAACCGGAAAGCCCTTAACATATGGGTCTAATATTTTAATAATAAAAAGATCTTCAGACTCAAATTATTACTTAGTTCAATCATATAACGATTAAATAACCAATTTTATGAATTCAATTTTACCAATTATAGGCATAGGTTTAGGTGTCTTATTATTTCTTATTATAGTTTACTTCGCAATCATTGCGATGTTCTATAGAAAAGTTCCTCAGGGACAAGCGCTAATACGTACCGGATTTGGAGGGACCAAAGTAGCAACCGATAAAGGGATGTATGTTGTACCGGTTTTCCATAAAGTAGAAATTATGGATGTATCGGTTAAAAAGATACAAATAGAAAGAATTGCGCATGAAGGTCTTATTTGTAAGGACAATATGCGTGCAGATATTAAAGTTGCTTTCTTTGTTAGGGTTAATAATGATGTAGAATATATTAAGAAAGTGGCTCAAACCATAGGTGTGGAACGAGCATCGAAGATTGAAACTTTAGAAGACCTTTTTGAAGCTAAATTTTCTGAAGCTTTAAAAACAGTTGGTAAAAAATTCGAATTTATTGAGCTTTATGAGGCTCGTCGCGAGTTTAGGGATGAGATCGTAGATATTATTGGAACAGACCTAAATGGATATACTCTAGAAGACTGTGCAATCGACTTTTTGGAACAAACCTCTGTTACAGAGCTTAAGCCAGACAATATTCTAGATGCTGAAGGTATTAAAAAGATTACCGAGCTAACTGCGATTCAAAATGTTAAAGCGAATCTTATTAAACGAGATGAAGAAAAAACAATTCGTAAACAGGATGTAGAGGCGAGAGAGGCAATTCTTGAATTAGATAAGCAATTGGCAGAAAAAGAAGAGCAGCAAAAACGGGAAATTGCTAATATCATGTCTCGTGAACAAGCAGAAACGCTCAAGGTTGGAGAAGAAGAACGCCTTAAATCTGAAACTGCTAGAATTTTCACTCAGGAGAAAGTAAAAGTTGCAGAAGAGAATATGGAGCGCCAAATTATCGTAGCGGCCAAAAATAAAGAACGCACTGAAGCTGTTGAAACGGAACGAGTAGAAAAGGATCGTTTATTAGAAGCAACAGAGCGTGAAAGAGTTGTCACTCTGGCTCAGATTGAAAAGGAGAAAGTTGTTGAAGTAGAGAAGAAGAATATTCAGGATGTAATTAGAGATCGCGTTACCTTAGAAAAAGGAGTGGTAGAGGAGCAGGAAAATATGAAAGATATTCAAGCTTTTAAAACTGCAGATAGGGATAAACAAGTGAAGATCACGATTGCTGAAGCAAATGCTGAAGAAAGTTTAATAACCACAATTAAGGCTGCAGAAGCACAAAAGGAAGCTGCAAAACAAAAAGCAGAAGAAATAAATATTGAAGCATTAGCACATAAAGAAGCTAGTGAGAAGCAAGCAGATGCTCGTAAAATTTTAGCAGAGGCGCAAGCGAAAGAGGAAGCTACTGTTGGTATGTCTGAAGCTCAAGTGATGCATGCAAAGGCTGATGCGAATGAGCGACAAGGAATTGTGGAAGCAAGTATTATTGAAAAGAAAGCTAAAGCTGAAGCGTCTGGAATGGAAGCCAAAGCCGATGCTAAACGTAAGGATGGTCTTGCTGAAGCTGCAGTTATAAAGGAAAAAGCACTTGCCGATGCCGCTGGTATCGAGGAGAAAGCTAATGCCATGAAAAAGTTAGATGGTGTTGGAAAAGAGCATGAGGAGTTTAAGTTGCGTTTAGATAAAGATCTGCAGGTAGATCTAGCACATATTAATATTCAAAAAGATATTGCAGATGCTCAAGCACAAGTTATAGGAGATGCATTAAAAGCTGCTAAAATAGACATCGTTGGTGGTGAAACCATGTTCTTCGATCAAATTATAGGTCAAATTACTAAAGCCAAGGGTTATGATAGATTGGTTGAAAATAGCACTAATATTCAGGATGTTAAAGATGCAGTTTTAGGTAATGGGGATGTTCATGCTAATTTACTAGAACGAGTAAAAGACTTTGCAGATAAATATGGAATCTCTTCAGAAGACATAAAAAATCTAACTATTTCGAAGCTTTTGATGGATCTTAAACAAAAATCTAATGATGCTGAAGAACATACCATTTTTGGCGGTTTATTGGATATGGCAAAGAGCCTAGGTCTCTCGGATAAAAAACTGAAATAGCACTCCAGTTTCAGAAAAAATTCTTAGACTTCGCCGGAATACTTTTTCGGCGATTCTCTAAGTATTACAACATCGATATAACTTACGTTTGAAATCAGTACAAATATAATGGCAGAGCAATCTATTCCAGATAAGAAAACACAATCACTAGATGGTGGCACCTACGAGATCATTCAGAACCGTTTAAGAAAGCACAAGGCAGAGCTGCAAGAAAAAGTTGCACTATTGAATGAAGAACGAAAGAATGTGTTTGGATCTATAGAGACTAAACTTATTGCTAACGATAGAATTAATACAGAGAATAATTGCATCGCTAGTGATATAGTTTCATTAAACAATGTTTGTCTATTTGGTTATAATGTCCATTTTGGATTGCGCACAGACATAAATTTATCTGATGTATTTAGTATTTATGAATTCAAAGAAAATAAATTTGAACCTAAGGCATTAGATTTAATTAACGATGAGGTCTTTCAAACAGATTTCACTAATCTTTATAAATACTATAGAAACACAGTTTTTTCCAAGTTTGCTATAATAGGTAATTACTTGCATATGGTGTTTCAATTAAGTGAAAGCGCTTCAGATATTAAAACTTTTAAATGGCTCATAAAAGATAGCACGCTTACTTATGTAGATAATAGAAGTGATCACGAATTTAAATTTCCGCAGCAGCACGAATTCAAATGGTTAGAGGTTTCAAGAGAAATGCATCGCCATGGAGTGCATTCACATGTTTCAATTTTAGATCGAGTTTTTGTAGAGACTATTGGGGGAGACCTCACAATTAAGATTGAAGATAATACCGAAGATGGTAAAGGTATTTTATCTGAGTCTGTAGAGCATATAGATCAGACATTGGATGATGGTCAATTTAAATATGCAAATCTGGGTAATTTAATAGCACTGGAAATTAAGCCTTTTCAGGAAGCACCGAGATATTTTGTTTATAATCATAAGATTCAAGATGTTCAAAAAATAGAAAGCATTAAGGATGCTTGTGTATTATTGCCAGATGATCAAGGAATAATATTTCCAACCGGTTACTATTTACAAACAGGATCTTATAACATTTTTGATAACAGTATTCCAAATGTAAAATTTCAGCAAAAGATAACCTCTCCCAATGGAGAAGATTTTCTATATATTTTTTATTCGGCCAAAGAGGGACTTTATAATCTTATGGCCTATAATATTATTTCTCAGGAAATAAAAACACCAATTATTTGCAGTGGTTTTACCGTGCTTAAGAATGGAGAATTATGTTATTTTAAAACGGAAGAGGAGCAAACTAAGCACCATATAATTCAAATTTGGCAAACCCCATTTTTAAAAGGTGACATTATGCCTTCACAGCATAAAGATACTTTATTGTTTAAAATCGGGAATAAGGACATTGTGAAGGCAATGGCAGAGATAAATGCCTTGGTAACCCTTTTAAATAAGGAAGATAATTATGACGGACTTTACGAGGATATTGCAAAATTCTCTAAAGATATCTTAGATGCTTATTATTGGTTGCCGGAGGGGGAAACCCAAAAGCTAAATCTTCCTTTAATAGAAATTAATAAGGCTGCTAATTCTGCAATAGATGAGTTTCAAAAAGTTGTACAGCTAAAAAAACAGGCTTTAAAACTCACAAAAACTATTCGTGAGAACGCAGATTCCCTTTTCGGAAAAATAAAAAGCACCTCCTTTAAATCCATCCAAGAGTTTGTAAAATTACTTACAGAGTTAAGAACTTTGCGCGGAGAGGTAATAAGCTTGAAAGATATTCGGTATGTAAATACTGAATATCTGGAGAAACTGGAATTGGATATTGCAGAATATACCAAAAAAATCTCGCACAATTGTGTGCAGTTTCTTTTGAATGAAAAAGCTCTCCAACCATTCCATGAGGAGGTTGCTAAAAAGCAAGCGAAGTTAGAAGAGCTTGAAAAGGTGGTGCACGCTAAGACATTGGAAGAAGAGGTTAATAAAATTGCTACAGACCTTGAATTATTAATAGATATAGTTTCCAACTTAGATATTGAAGATACTTCGCATTCCACGAAAATAATAGATAATATCTCTCTGATATTTGCAACACTCAATCAACTTAAATCTGCTTTAAGAAATAAGAAAAAATCCTTGGGAAGTCTAGAAGCTAAAGCAGATTTTGCTGCTCAGCTAAAACTCATAGACCAAAGTATTATCAATTATATTGATATCGCATCTACGCCGGAAAAATGTGATGAATTTCAGACAAAAATTTCTATTCAATTAGAAGAATTGGAAGGTAAATTTGCAGATTTTGAAGAATTTGTTGTTGGAATTATTGAAAAAAGGGAAGAAGTATATTCAGCTTTCGAAGGAAGAAAAAATTCTCTGGTAGAAAAGCGAAATAAAAAAGCTTTATCCCTTAAAAATGCATCAGAACGAATTTTAAAAGGAGTTCAAAAAAAGTCAGAAAGTCTCGCTAGTGCTGCTGAGATTAATGGATATTTCGCTGCAGACCTCATGATAAACAAAGTGAGAGATATAATAGAGCAGCTAAAAGAGCTTGATGACAGCGGTAAAGCTGAGGAAATAGAAACTAGCCTAAAAACAGCGAGAGAAGATGCGTTAAGAAAATTAAAGGATAAATTAGAGCTATATGAGGATGGGGAAAATGTAATTCGACTTGGAAAACATAAGTTTGGCGTTAATAAACAGCTTTAGATCTTACTATAATATTAAAGGGCGAAAAGCTGAATTACCACTTAACTGGCACAGATTTTTATGAGGAAATAACGCACAAAACGTTACTTAATTCTCGTGATTATTGGAATCAAGAATTTGTGTCTGAAAACAGTCTAGTTTACCGATCAGAATATTTAGCTTATAAATTATTCACGCGACTTCCAGAGGCTAAATTGCAAAAGGCAACTCAAGAGCAACTATTAAAAATTGTTCAGGAAGAAAGTAGTGGAGACTATTCGGAAGGATATATTAAAGGTGTTCACGACGTTGATGCTTCAAAAATCTTAGGGGTTCTAATTAGAAAACATCACGAGTTAGGTATTTTAAAATATAGACCAGAGCTTCGAGCCTATGCTCAATATTTTTGGAATAGCCTTTCGCCAGAATTAATAGCAGAGCTAGATCAAGTTATAAAGGCATCGGGTGAAGTATTTGCAGTATTTCCGGATACTCAGGAATATCAATTTATAATACATCAATTAGGTTTACATATCAAAGAATTTGCTAAAAACACCCAATTATTTGAACCTGATTTGAGTGATAAAATTTCAGCTTACATTTTTGAAGAATTACAAAGTGATAATGATTTTGTAAGGAGTAATGTAGCTATTACCTTAAAGGAAAATTTTATTAGCGCATTGAAAAAACAAAATGCCGATATAAAGTTTAGAACCAGTTTTGAAGCCATTCCAACGTATCAAGGAAAAATAAGACTAATTAAGCAATGGGTTTCAGCATTTATACAAAGCAATTCTGAACTAGATACTTCATTGAATATAGATCTTAAGATGATTTATTTAGATGAAGTAGTATGCCGAATTCTATTTGAGGACGAATCAGTTTCAAAATCTAAGGCGGTGTTGCCAGTAGAAAAAATTACAGGACTTCATGGTGATCATAGTGTTTTAAGTGAAGGACAGTATATTTTTAATTACCATAAATTTATAGAGCGCTTAGAAAATTTTGTGGATGTTGAAGTGAACTCTTATAATGCTTTCCGGGAAGCTAAGCATCAGGTAACCGAAGAATTAAAGTCGGATTTGAAGCTAGAGGAATTTAAACCTCGTGTTTTGACCTCTTTTGTGAGAAACAAGCTAATAGATCAAGTATACTTCCCGCTATTTGGAGACAATCTAGCGAAACAACTTGGAACTGTTGGTGGTAACAAACGAACCGATAGAATGGGCTTGTTATTATTAATCTCTCCACCTGGATATGGTAAAACAACCTTGATGGAGTATATCGCTAATAGGTTAGGATTGGTTTTCATGAAGATTAATGGGCCAGCAATAGGGCACGAAATAACATCTGTAGATCCAGCCGCCGCAAATAATTCTGCTTCCAGAGAGGAATTAAAAAAATTGAATTTAGCTTTTGAGATGGAGAATAATGTGATGCTATATTTAGATGATATACAACACTGTAATCCGGAATTTTTACAAAAATTTATTTCCTTATCCGATGGTTCACGTAAAATAGAAGGAGTTTATAATGGCAAGCCTAAAACATATGATCTTCGTGGAAAGAAATTTTGTGTTATCATGGCAGGAAACCCTTATACAGAAAGTGGTGAAAAGTTTAAGATTCCAGATATGCTTGCCAACCGAGCAAATATTTATAACCTTGGGGATATTATTGGAGATACGGAACATCTATTTAAACTAAGTCTTATCGAAAATTCTTTAACGGCAAATCCAATATTACGGCAATTAGGAAGCACACATTTCGAGGATTTGTATACATTGATTAACAGAGTAGAAAATAATTCTCAAGATGATCAATTAATAGGCAACTATAGTGCGCAAGAGGTTCAAGAATATCAAGCAGTGCTGAAAAAAGTTGTTTCCTTGAGAGACACTATTTTGAAAGTGAATGCGGCATATATAAAAAGTGCTGCGATGGAAGATGAATATAGAACCGAGCCTTCATTCAAACTACAGGGCTCTTATAGGGATATGAATAAATTGGTGGCCAAAATTGTTCCTATTATGAATGACAAGGAATTGGACGAGCTTCTACTATCTCATTATGAAAGCGAATCTCAAACTTTAACAGCTTCGGCGGAGGCCAATTTGCTTAAATATAAAGAGCTTGTAGGTTCTATATCTTTGGAGCAAGAACAACGTTGGCTGAATATTAAAGAGATATTTCTTAAAAACAATAAACTCAAAGGCTTTGGTAATAAAAATGATATGTCTCAAATTATTGCTCAAATGATGTCATTTTCTGAAAATCTCCAAGGAATTAGAGAGGTTTTGGTTTCAGGAATCGAAAAAAGAGAATAATATTATAGTTGTAGAATCTAATTAAAAAAGCTTTCAATTTCTTGAAAGGCTTTTTTAATTAATCTAAATATTCCTGTCCATTTTAATTACTAAATATGATTTTAAAATTTAATTTTTGATAACATTTTTAGATATGTATCTTTATTCACTTTATTTGATTTTCTCCATATCATTAATATTTAGTAGTTTAAAAACCCTTAGATTTTAGTAGCCTGAATATATTGGCTTAAAAAAAAAGTGAATAATTGAATATTGTAATAGGGTTCTCGCTATGTTTACTGAAAATCTTGAAGTAAATTATTTGAATTTTTTAAAACTTAATATGTTTTTATTACGTTAATATTGCGCGACAAGTTTTAAGTGATTTATATATAAAGTAAATTGCACACAATTATGATGAGAAAAACCTTTATTTATATCTTCTTAGCGATAAGAGCGGTTTTTTTATTCGGAGTAAATCTTTGCGAAGCTTTTTTGAGTGTTTTTTCAAAACCGTCGAAATTGCTTTTGCGTATTTCTGTTGTGGTACTTATCACGTTCTCTTCTTTCAATTTTGAGGTTTTGGCACAAGGAAATAACTGTCCTCCTGGACAGCGTTTTTGTAGAGGAGATTGTAGACCCGCTAGAGATTGTCGACAAGGAGTGCCGCCACCGCCGGGATTACCAATAGATTCTAAATTACCTTATTTGCTAATTGCAGGGCTTGGGCTTGGGATTTATTATTTGAGAGCTAAAAAAGCAGCTTAACCCATTTGTGTCAATCGCTTTACGTACTTACCAATTACATCAAATTCCAAATTTACGGTATCGCCTTTTTCTAGATTTTTAAAGGTCGTATGCTCATAGGTATAAGGAATAATGGCTACACTAAACTGATTGATTTCAGAATTCACTACAGTTAGACTCACTCCGTTTACTGTTATAGAGCCTTTTTCGATAGTAATATTACCTAGGCTCGGGTTGTAATTAAAAGTAAAGACCCAACTTCCATTTTCTTCACTAATAGCAACACATTCTGCGGTTTGGTCTACATGGCCTTGCACTAAATGTCCATCCAATCGTGCTCCTAGCTTCATTCCACGTTCTAAATTTACAGGATCTCCAACATTCAAGTTTCCTAAATTAGATTTCTCTAAGGTTTCTTGAATAGCGGTAACTAGATATGAATTATCATTAATAGCAACTACCGTTAAGCAAACCCCATTATGAGCCACACTTTGATCTATTTTTAATTCTGAAGTCATAGCAGCCGCTACATAAAGATTAAGATTGCCTTTGTCTTTCTTAATTTCGAGGATTTCTCCTACTTCTTCAACAATTCCAGTAAACATGGTTGTAGATTATTGTTACATTTGTGGTGTAAAAATATAAATAAAAAAGTGGAATAATTATGAAGTCCGTTCAAAAGATAAAACTGGGAATTAGTATTGGGGATCTAAATGGTGTTGGTGGAGAAATAGTTCTAAAAACTTTTGAAGATTCTAGGATGTTGGATTTTTGTACCCCAATTATTTTCGCCTCGGTTAAGACTTTAAATTTTTACAAGAAACATTTTAAACTTTCACTAAATTTTCAAGGAGTGGAATCTGCTGCTGAAGCAATTGAAGGAAAAATCAATGTGGTAAATGTATGGAAGGAGAATGTAGATATCAACTTCGGTAAAGAAGATGTGGAAAGCGGGAAATATGCGTTTAAATCTTTAGAAGCTGCTACTAATTCTTTAATTAATGATGAGATAGACGTATTAGTAACCGCTCCTATTAATAAAAACACGATTCAATCTGAAGATTTTAAGTTCCCGGGGCATACCGATTATTTAGCAAAACAGCTAAAAGGAGATAGTTTAATGCTTATGATATCGGACAGTTTGAAGGTAGGTTTACTAACAGATCATGTTCCTTTAAAGGACATCGCAAATGTGATTACTCCTGAGTTGATTGAAAAGAAAATAGCGACTATTACCAAAACGCTGAAGCAAGATTTTAGAATTTCGAAGCCAAAAATCGCGGTATTGGGAATTAACCCACATAGCGGAGATAATGGATTAATAGGCAAAGAGGATGAAGAAATATTAAAACCTACGCTTCAAAAAATAAGAGACAAAGGGGATTTAGTATATGGGCCGTATGCAGCAGATAGTTTTTTTGGCACCAAGAATCACGCGAATTTTGATGCTGTAGTTGCTTCCTATCATGATCAAGGCCTTATTCCATTTAAAACATTATCGTTTGGAGAAGGTGTAAATTATACGGCCGGTTTAAGAAAGGTTAGAACCTCTCCAGATCATGGAACCGCATTTGAAATTGCCGGGAAAGATTGTGCCAATATAAATTCGTTCAAAGAAGCAGTTTTTAAATCCATAGAAATCTATAAAACGAGGGAGGAATATAAAAAGATCACTCGAAACCCCTTGAAAAAACAAGGAAAAAAGATATAAACAAAATATTGTTTATAACGAATAGTTAATTCATTATATTTTATATCTTTGCACCTGCTTTAGCTCGAGGGCGGGCGCATGAAAACGATGATGTTATGAGGAAATTAGCGGCATACACCATCCCATTTGTTGGGCTTAAAATTGGAAGCCACGAGTTTGATTACGAGATTGGCAGCACGTTCTTTGAATATTTTGAATACGAAGATTTTAATAGTGCAAATCTACATTTAGATTTAGTACTAGAAAAAAAAGCAACGATGATGGAGCTTTTTTTTGAAACTTCGGGAACTGTGAACCTTAATTGCGATCTCACAAATGAACCTTTTAATATGCCTATTGAAAGTAGTTTTAGATTGGTCGTGAATTTTGGAGATGAGTATAATGATGAAAATGAGGAGTTATTAATATTGCCTCATGGGGAATACGAGATCAACATAGCACAATATGTGTATGAAATTATTGTATTAGCAGTTCCATATAAAAGAATTCATCCGGGTATAGAAGATGGCACATTAAAATCTGATGTACTCGATAAATTGGAAGAATTAAGTCCGAAAGGAACTAATGAAGATAATGACAGTGAGGAAAATATAGATCCTCGTTGGAATAAATTAAAAAACTTATTAAACGATAAATAATACGTAGCAATGGCACATCCTAAAAGAAAAATCTCCAAAACGAGAAGAGATAAGAGAAGAACACATTATAAAGCTACTGTTCCACAAATTGCAAAAGATCCTACTACAGGAGAGGCACATGTGTATCACAGAGCTCATTGGCATGAAGGTAAATTATATTACCGTGGTCAGGTTTTAATAGATAATACTGAAGAAGTACAAGCCTAATTATAGAGCTTTGCTAAATTACAAACTCTCACATTGTGGGAGTTTTTTGTTTTAAGTTGAATAAGTCCTAAAAAGGCCTTATTTTGCAACCCGATTCAAAGAATTTTTAGTACTTTTCTTTCTCTTAGAAATAGTTCTAAACTATTGCAAAGAGTTTAAAATTAGATTTTTATGAATAAAATCACAGCAGCAATTACCGCTGTAGGTGCCTATGTCCCTAACGATGTTTTATCCAATAAAGAGTTGGAGAAAATGGTGGACACCAATGATGAATGGATTTTTTCACGAACAGGAATTAGAGAGCGCCGCATCCTTAAAGACCCTACTTTAGGAACTTCATTTATGGCTATAAAAGCCGCTCAAGAACTTATAACCAAAGCAAATATTAATCCGGAAGAAATAGACATGGTCTTAGTGGCTACAGTTTCTCCAGATATGCCGGTTGCAGCAACAGCAGTTTATGTAGCTACAGAAATAGGTGCTACAAATGCTTTTGCTTACGATTTACAAGCAGCTTGTTCAGGGTTTTTATATGGAATGTCTACTGCGAGTGCCTATATAGAATCTGGTAGATACAAAAAGATATTGCTTATAGGAGCCGATAAAATGTCTTCTATAATAGATTATACAGATAGAACTACATGTATCATCTTTGGGGATGGTGCCGGAGCAGTTTTGTTTGAACCAAACACTGAAGGATTAGGTTTTCAAGATGAAATTTTACGCAGCGACGGGATAGGAAGACATTCTTTGAAGATCGAGGCAGGTGGATCTTTAATGCCACCTTCAGAAGAAACAGTTGCCAGTAAAAGACACTTTGTTCAGCAAGACGGGAAAACGGTATTTAAATATGCAGTTTCCAATATGGCCGATGTGAGTGAGCAGATTATGAAAAAGAATGAGCTAACCAATGAAGATGTAAATTGGTTAATTGCACATCAAGCCAATAAGCGTATAGTGAGTGCTACGGCCAATCGGATGAAACTGGAGGAAGAAAAAGTATTGATGAATATTCAACGATACGGAAACACTACTTCTGCTACTTTGCCACTTTTACTAAGCGATTACGAAAAACAATTTAAAAAAGGAGATAACTTAATATTTGCGACATTTGGAGGAGGATTCACATGGGGATCTATCTATCTTAAATGGGCATATAATTCTTAACAAACCAACACCCTAATATTCTTATTATGGATATAAAAGAAATTCAAAATTTAATCAAGTTTGTAGCAAAATCTGGCGCTAGCGAAGTAAAA
>NZ_AJLT01000010.1 GCF_000258765.1 Gillisia marina | reverse complement strand
AAAAAAATGGATCAAAAAAATGTATCAGCTACAAGAGATAAAACAAAGTCGTTTTGGAATTACCTTTGGTTGTGCATTCGTAATGGTGCTTTAAAGAGCTTTCTTTAAATTTTAAATGTAACAACCGGGCGGTTGGCATGATTTACTAAATCTTCACTTATGCTGCCATTAAAGAAATGTGCCAAGCCTTTTCTGCCATGCGTACTAATACCAATTAATCCGGCATTAATGCTTTCAGCGAAATTTAATACGCCTTTTTCTACAGTAACATCATTAAATACATTTAGGCTGTGATGGTTTAAATCTTCCCCTTTTACAAAATCTTTGAGAGATTGAGTAGCCTCCGAGGTTGTTTTAAAATTGTTTGCAGTATTTATATATACTAAATGTAAATGTGCATTTATTTTATTGGCAAATTGGATGGCTTTATTTAAAGTGTGTTTATGTTCTAGATTGCAGTCTGTTGCAAACACAAAACTGTTAATATCAAATTCTTCGTGATCATTTTTAATTACCAATACGGGGATGTTGGAATTTCGAACCACTTTTTCTGTGTTAGAACCAATAAATACTTCTTTAAGTCCGCTAGCGCCATGGGAACCCATAACAATAAGATCACAATTATGTTCCTTGCTTACCTCCATAATCCCATCGAAGGCTTGATGAAACTCTACAATATCATGAACTTTAATTCCTTGCAAATAGGGTTTGTCAATTAACTTTTTAAATTTTTTCTTGGCTAGTTTCATGAAAAAAAGTGCCTCCGGTAAATTTTGTGAGCCGGTTCCGCCAACGGGATCCACCAATTGCAGCGGTAATTCTAGCATATGTAAAAGATATACTTCACCATCAAATCGATTGGCCAATTTTGCAGCAACTCTTAGAGCGTTTTCCGCTTGAGCAGAAAAGTCTGTTGGAACTAGGATTCTTTTCATGGTAAAGCTTTAAGAATGATTGTATTATTAAAATTACGAATAAAATTTCATTTTAAAAGCAGTTTCAATTCTTCAATAATTTTTATTATATTTGCAGCGTTGAAACGAAAATAAATACAGCGAGGGGACGAAAAGTCCCCTCTTTTTATAAGCATTATGTTGCAGGAACGAGTAGAAAATTTACTGGAAGAAGCCTTTCAAGAAAATAATTCCTTATTTTTAATAGCCTTAAATATTTCCGATCAAAATCACATTACTGTTGTGATAGATGGGGATAACGGTGTTACGGTAAGTGATTGTGTGGCGGTAAGCAGGAAGGTCGAAGGAGAGTTAGACGAAGATGAAATAGATTTTTCATTGGAAGTTGCTTCTGCGGGTGCTGCTGCGCCTTTGAAATTTCCTCGACAGTACAAAAAAAAATATTGGAAGAACACTGGCTGTCCAAACAAATTCTAATAAATTTGAAGGAAAATTACAGCAGGTTTCAGAAGATGATATTACTATAGCTTGGCAAGCAAGAGAGCCAAAACCTATAGGTAAAGGAAAAGTGACCGTAGATAAAGAAGCTACAATAGCATTTCAAGACATTTTGGAAGCTAAAGTTGTGATAACATTTTAATAATAATTTGATATGGAAAATATCGCTTTAATAGAGTCTTTTTCAGAATTTAAAGATGATAAGCTGATAGATCGAGTAACTTTAATGGCAATTTTGGAAGATGTTTTCAGAAGTGCTTTAAAGAAAAAATATGGGGAAGATGATAACTTTGATATCATTGTAAATCCCGATAAAGGGGATTTGGAGATTTGGAGAAACCGTGTTGTAGTGGCAGATGGAGAAGTAGAAGACCCAAATCAAGAAATATCTTTAGCTGAAGCTCGAAGAATTGAGCCCGATTTTGAAGTAGGTGAAGATGTATCTGAAGAAGTAAAATTAATGGACCTTGGAAGAAGATCTATTTTGGCATTGCGTCAAAACTTGATTGCTAAGATTCATGAACATGACAATACAAATATTTACAAGCAGTTTAAAGAACTTGAAGGTGAGATTTATACTGCAGAAGTTCACCATATTCGTCATAGAGCAATTATATTGTTGGATGATGAAGGAAACGAGATCATCCTTCCAAAAGATCGTCAAATCCCTTCAGATTTTTTCAGAAAAGGAGAGAACGTTCGTGGAATTATTGAGAGTGTAGAATTAAAAGGGAGTAAGCCACAAATTATCATGTCGCGAACTGCCCCGGTTTTCCTGGAGAAATTATTCGAACAGGAAATTCCTGAAGTTTTTGATGGTTTAATTACTGTTAAAAAAGTAGTTCGTATTCCTGGTGAAAAAGCAAAAGTTGCTGTAGATTCTTACGATGATAGAATAGATCCTGTAGGAGCATGTGTGGGGATGAAAGGTTCAAGAATCCACAGTATTGTGCGTGAATTGGGCAACGAAAATATAGATGTTATTAATTACACCAATAACGATCAACTATTTATAACAAGGGCTTTAAGTCCTGCTAAAATTGTTTCTATCAAATTAAACGATGAGACAAAACATGCAGAAGTGATACTTAAACCGGAAGAAGTTTCTAAAGCGATTGGTCGTGGAGGTCACAACATTAGGCTTGCGGGTCAACTTACAGGTTATGAGATTGATGTGTTTAGAGACGGTGGAGAAGAAGATGTAGAGCTTAAAGAATTCTCTGATGAGATCGAAGATTGGGTGATCGCAGAATTTGCGAAAATCGGTTTAGATACGGCGAAGAGTATTTTGGAACAAGATGTGAATGATCTTGTAAGAAGAACAGATCTTGAAGAAGAGACTGTGCTTCAAGTGATACAAGTTTTAAGAAATGAATTTGAATAAATGTCAATTTTTTTAAATTGATAATAATAAAATAAGAGGTTAAATTAGAGGCAATTTATGGCTGAAGCAAAAACAATGCGACTAAACAAGGTACTACGTGAATTCAATATTTCGCTAGATCGTGCTGTGGAATTTTTAAATTCCAAAGGACACGAAATAGAGGCACGTCCTACCACCAAAATTTCTGAGGGTATCTACCAAGTCTTAGCTGATCAATTTCAGACAGATAAGAGCAAGAAGGTACAGTCCAAAGAAGTTGGGGAAGAGAAGCGCAAGGAGAAGGAGGAATTGCGTTTAGCTCGTGAGAAGGAGTTAGATGACAAGAGGAAGGATGAGGTTAAAAAGCAAGAAGTTATAAGTGCCA
Organism: Gillisia marina; assembly: GCF_000258765.1. Lineage (GTDB taxonomy): Bacteria > Bacteroidota > Bacteroidia > Flavobacteriales > Flavobacteriaceae > Gillisia > Gillisia marina. Next base: position 73,813 of record NZ_AJLT01000010.1, on the reverse strand, counting down.
GAGCTAAATTAGAAGGACCTAAGCAAGTTGGTAAAATAGACTTGGATAAAAAATCTGGTGACGACAAGAAGGCTGAAGAGAAAAAGCCGGAGGTTGAAAAAACTGAAGCTAAAACTCAGGAAGCTGAAGCTCCTAAGGCTGAAAAAGCTAAAGAAGCTCCTGTGAAAGAGGAGGTTGAGAAGCCTAAGGCTACAGAAACTGATAAGCCGGTGGTTGAAACACCTAAGGCGGATGCTAAGACTTCTAGGAAAGAAGAAACTAAAAAGGAAACCGAATCTCCGAAAGCTGAAGCTCCAAAAGCTGAAGCAGAAAAGACTGAAGAGAAAGCGGTTTCAGGGAAAATTGGTAGTGAAGCTGCACCTGCAAAAGTTGGTGGAGAAGCGGAAGCTGCAAAAGATCCAGAAAATGAGACTCTTAAAACAAATTATGCTAAGTTAAGCGGCCCAAATTTTACTGGAGAAAAAATTGATCTTTCTAAGTTCAAAAAACCGGTTAAAAAGAAGGATGATAAAAAAGCTGCAGACGACAAGAATAAAAAGCGTCGTCGTAGAATTAGTAAAGATGTAAAGCCTGGAACGGCACAACCTGCTGGAACATTCAGCAAGTCCCGATCTGGTGGAAAAAGACCGGCGAGACCTGCCATAGTTAAGGAAGAGCCTAGTGAAGAAGAAGTTCAAAAGCAAGTTAGAGAGACCTTAGAAAAACTTCAAGGAAAATCTAGCAAAGGAAAAGGAGCTAAATATAGAAGAGGTAAACGTGATCAGCACCGTCAACGTACAGAAGATGATGCTGCACAACAGGAATTAGACAATAAGATCTTAAAAGTAACAGAGTTTGTTACTGTAAGTGAAGTTGCTACGATGATGGATGTGCCGGTAACTAAGATTATCTCTGCTTGTATGTCTCTTGGAATGATGGTAACGATGAATCAGCGATTAGATGCTGAAACTTTGTCTATTGTTGCGAGTGAATTTGATTATGAAGTTGAGTTTGTTTCCGCAGATATTGAAGTGGCGGCAGAAGAGGAGAAAGATAATCCTGAGGATCTTGAGCCAAGAGCGCCAATTGTTACGGTGATGGGACACGTAGATCACGGGAAAACATCTTTACTGGATTATATACGTGAAGAAAATGTAATTGCAGGTGAAAGCGGTGGAATTACACAACATATTGGTGCATACGGGGTAGAATTAAGTGGAGGTCAAAAAATAGCATTTTTGGATACTCCTGGTCACGAGGCCTTTACCGCGATGCGTGCAAGGGGTGCGCAGGTAACAGATATTGCAATTATTGTAATTGCAGCAGATGATGATGTGATGCCTCAAACAAAGGAAGCTATATCGCATGCGCAAGCAGCCGGAGTTCCTATTGTTTTTGCAATCAATAAATCTGATTTGCCAACGGCGAATCCAGAAAAGATAAAAGAGAAATTAGCTGCTATGAATCTTCTTGTAGAAGATTGGGGTGGAAAAATACAATCGCACGATATTTCTGCAAAAACAGGAAATGGTGTTAAAGAGTTGCTTGAAAAAGTATTGCTAGAAGCAGAAATTTTAGAGTTAACTGCAAATCCAAATAAACCGGCAAAAGGTACGGTTGTGGAAGCGTTCTTGGATAAAGGAAGAGGGTATGTCTCTACTATTTTAGTTCAAGAAGGTGGTCTTAAAGTTGGAGATTATGTGTTGGCTGGCCGCAATAGTGGTAAGATTAAAGCAATGCAAGATGAAAGAGGGAAAGATGTAGAACTGGCTGGTCCTTCAACTCCGGTTTCAATCTTAGGATTGGATGGAGCGCCACAGGCAGGTGATAAATTTAGAGTAATGCTAGATGAGCGTGAAGCTAAAGATATTGCAGCTAAACGTACTCAATTGCAAAGAGAGCAATCTGTTAGAACGCAACGTCATATTACGCTGGATGAAATTGGAAGACGTATTGCGCTTGGTGAATTTAAAGAGATTAATATTATCTTGAAAGGGGATGTGGATGGTTCTGTTGAGGCATTAACAGATAGTTTCCAGAAATTATCTACTGAAGAAATTCAAGTAAGTATTATACATAAAGGAGTTGGTCCAATTACAGAGAGTGATGTGTTATTAGCTTCGGCTTCAGATGCGGTGATCATCGGATTTAATGTGCGTCCTGCAGGAAATGCGAGACAAATTGCAGATAAGGAAGAAATCGATATCAGAACATACTCAATTATCTACGATGCGATCAATGATCTTAGAGATGCTATGGAGGGAATGTTATCTCCAGAGATGAAAGAAGAAATCACTGGTACTGCAGAGATTAGAGAATTGTTTAAAATATCTAAAGTCGGGACAATTGCAGGTTGTATGGTAACAGCTGGTAAGATCTACAGAAACGAAGGTATTAGATTGATTCGTGATGGAGTTGTGGTTTACACAGGTGAGCTAATTGCACTGAAACGATTTAAAGATGATGTAAAAGAAGTTGCTAAAGGATACGATTGTGGTATGCAGATTAAAAAACTACAACGATATTAAAGAAGGCGATATCATTGAAGGATATAGAGAGATTGCTGTGAAGAAGAAAATGAAGAAGTAAAAAGCAATTTTTATAATTTTTAAAAAAGCTGTCTGGATTAATTTCGTACAGCTTTTTTCTTTTTCTTAAATACTAAAGCTAACTAAAGTCATTTTGAACCAAGAGTAGCGCAGTACAAAATCTCATTAAGCTGAAAAGAGATTTCTCCTGCGTCGGAATGAAAAAGGCTGGAATAGCACTATAATTAATTTACATTTCCCAGGGTTTCTAAATGTCATTCTGAATGAAGAGCATTGCAATGAAGAATCTCTGTTATAATAATCACTAAGACTCCTCCATTTACCGCAATGATAAATGTCATCCTCAATTCATTTCAGGATCTTAACTAATTCCTGTATTTGCGATGGGAACTTCTAAATTTTAAGAGGCTTCGACGTGCTCAGCCTGACGATACCGTCACAATATCATCATGTTCCGATTGTAACCTAGATGTCGAAGGATTTAATGCAATGCAATAGCTTTAAAATGTATTTCTAAACTAAATGCTGAATCTCTTAAATTTAAAAAGCCCCATATTTCAATGAGGCTTTACTATCGATATTCTACACAAATTAGATTGTTATCCTCTTTGTGGTTTTGGTATAAATGCCGCGGGGAAGTCTCCCTTGATCTTCATAAGTGCACGATCTGCTTCCAGACGGTTTCTAAAGTTTCCAACCCACACTTTGTAGTTTGGGGTTTCGTAAATAATTTGTGAAGGCCATTCGGAATATTGAGATCTAAATTTTTTAATCACATCGCTGGCAGCATTATTATCACCGTAATACAGCTGGATCTTGTAACGCTCACCGAGCTTCCCTTCTTTGGTCATCGCTGCTTTCATTTCTAGCAAATTAGGGATATTTGCATCCTGCTGAATGTTCACTTTTCCGGTTTGCGCCACGCTAATTTGTTGAATTCCAAAGAGGAAAATTCCTATAAAAAAACAATCTTTAATTTTTAATATTCTCATTATAAAAAGGTTTGGTGTAAAAGTAAAATTAAATAACTGATTGAGGTGCGAATTTATTATTTAGAACTATTATAAATTACGTGTTAACACTTCTGCAACATTTCCCAAATCGACTTTAAGTGTTACTTTTGTGCCTGAATTTTAGGGGTGCGATACTAGTGTTTTATTGTTGTTATTAATAAATAATAGTTATAAAATACCGTGCCAAACATAAGACGTTAATTCAACTTACAATATGAAAAAGGTGAAATTCCGCCATTCAACTTCCAGATTACTACTGCTTTCAGTGGTTTTTCTGCTTTCATTTACCAATTTAAATTTTGCTCAGGAAGGTCAAGATCCGGCTGATGCAGGGCAAGCTTCAGAGGCTCAGGCTGCAGAGCCTGGCTCGGGAGACGTTGCAAATGGTAAAGCATTATTCAACTCGTTGTGTGCTGCATGTCACAAACCTTATTCTAAATCTATCGGGCCGGCTCTTAACGGAGTGTCAGATAGACATTCTAGAACTTGGATAGATTCGTGGATTCAGAATTCAGCTGAAATGATTGCTTCTGGCGATGCACAGGCAGTTGCTATTTATGAAGAGTACAATAAAACGGCTATGCCGGCTTTTCCTCAATTAACCGAGGCTGAGATTGGAGATATTCTTGCATATGTAGAGCAGCCAAAGCCAACTCCAGTTGCTGCAACAGCTAATGGAGGAACTGCAGATGGTGGTTCAGGCGGAGGAGTTTCAAACAATGTTATTTTAATGATATTGGCATTTGTGTTAGTGATGCTTCTAATCGTATTGTTCTTGGTGAACAAGACGTTGAGAAATTTTGCTACGGCAAGCGGAGTAGAGCTTCCTGTGAAAGAGAATAGAAAGCCTTTATATAAATCATTTGTTGAAAATCAATTTTTAGTATTGGTAACTGCAATTATCGTATTGCTTGCAAGTGGATATATGGTTTATGGCTTCTTTATGCAAGTTGGGGTAGATCAAGGATATCAGCCAATACAACCAATTCATTATTCGCATAGAATTCACGCAGGAGACAACCAGATAGAATGTAAATATTGTCATTCTTCAGCTAGAACTTCAAAACATTCAGGGATTCCTTCTCTAAATGTTTGTATGAACTGTCATAAGTCTATTGGAGAAGTTGCTGAATCTACTGCTACAGAGGAGTATTCAAAAGAATTCTACGATAAAGAGATCAAAAAATTATACGAGGCAACCGGATGGGATCCTGCAGAGCAGGCCTACACAGGTGAGACCAAACCGGTTAAATGGGTTAGAATTCACAACTTGCCAGATTTCGCATATTTCAATCACTCTCAACACGTTTCAGTTGCGGGAATAGAATGTCAGAAATGTCACGGTCCAATTCAGGAGATGGAAGTTGTTTATCAAGATGCTCCATTAACTATGGGATGGTGTATTAACTGTCACCGAGAAACTAACGTGAAAATGGCCGGTAATGAATATTACGAAAAGATTCACGAAGAATTATCTAAGAAATATGGAGTAGAGGAATTGACTGCTGCTCAGTTAGGTGGTTTGGAATGTGGTAAATGCCACTATTAATAAAAAAAGTCAGGCCTGAGCAATCGGGTAATTAATTAAGAAGTAATATCTAGATATATATGTCATCAAACAAGAAATACTGGAAAAGTGTTGAAGAGCTAAATGAAAATAGCTCTATTGTTGAGACGCTCCAACAAAAAGAGTTTGCAGAAGAAATTCCTACCGATGAATTCTTAGGTGATAAGGATTCTTTAAGTAGTTCTTCTACAACCCGTCGTGATTTTCTTAAATATGTTGGTTTTAGTACGGCAGCGGCTTCTTTAGCGGCTTGTGAAGGTCCGGTTATTAAATCCATTCCTTATTTAGTGCAGCCAGAAAGAATTGTACCTGGAATAGCAAACTATTATGCAACTACCATTGCAGATGGATTTGATTTCTCTAGCGTGCTGGTAAAAACTCGCGAGGGACGTCCAATTAAAATTGATAACAATACACTATCTGCTGGAAGAGCTGGTGCAAACGCGAGAGTGAATGCTTCTGTACTTTCTTTATATGATAGTAAAAGAGTAAAAAGACCAATGGCTAATGGCCAGAATGTGTCTTGGGAAGATTTCGACAAGCAAGTTGGAGATGCATTGGAAGGTGTGACTGGAGAAGTTGTTCTTCTAACTCAAACTTTTGCAAGTCCTTCTACTTCAAAATTAATAAATGAATTTTCAGGTAAATTCGGAAATGTGCGTCACGTTGTATACGATGCTGTTTCTGAAGATGCTGCATTAACTGCTTTTCAATCTAAATACGGAACCAGAGCACTAGCAAACTACGATTTTTCTAAAGCTGGAACTATTGTTTCTGTTGGTGCAGATTTCTTAGCAGATTGGCAAGGTGGTGGTTACGATGCCGGATATGCTAAGACAAGAATTCCTGAAAACGGAAAAATGTCTCGTCATATTCAGTTTGAATCTAATATGACTTTATCTGGAGCAAATGCAGATAAACGTATTCCAGTTACTCCGGCACAACAACGTGCAGTTTTAGCGGCCTTATATGGATATATTTCCGGAGCTTCCACTAGTGGTGACCTTCCCGGTAAATTAGATGACGCTGTTGTAAAGGCAGCTTCACAATTAAGAAAAGCAGGTAGTAAAGGGGTTGTTGTTTCTGGACTTCCAGATGCAGATGCTCAGGCTTTAGTGTTGGCTATTAATGAGGCTTTAGGTAGCCAAGTGATGGACAGTGCTAATCCAAAAATGACTCGCCAAGGGAATGCTACTGCGGTTGCTAAATTGGTGGAGGATATGCAGAATGGAAGCATCGGTGCGATTTTAATTGCAGGGGTGAATCCAGCGTACAGTTTACCAAATTCAAAAGAATTTGCAAAAGCATTAAAAGATATTGAAGTTTCTGTTGCTTTCTCTATGAAAGAAGATGAAACGGCTAAATTGTGTAAGTTCATTGCTGCTACGCCTCATTATTTAGAGAGCTGGGGAGATGTTCAATTCACAAAAAATAATTTCAGCTTGATGCAACCTACTATCAGACCTTTGTTTGATACTAGACAGTTTCAGGATTGTTTATTGAAATGGAACGGATCTGATAAATCTTACTATGAGTATATCAAGGAAACTTGGAGCTTTTTAGGAACAGATGCTTGGAACACCGCATTGCATGATGGTGTTTTTGAAGGAACTGCTCCTGTTTCAGTTGCAACTTCTACTTCAGACTTTGTTGGGAGTACAATCAATACAAGTACTGCTGCACGTAATTTAAGTACAGCTTCAGAAGGTAAAGGTTTTCAGTTAAGCCTTTATACTAAAATATCTATGGGAGATGGGCAGCAAGCTAACAACCCATGGTTGCAGGAAATGCCAGACCCTCTTACAAGATCTTCTTGGGATAACTATTTAACCATTTCTCGTGACGATGCAGATGCGCTTGAGCTTATGAATGAGAATGTTGCAAACGGTGCCTTAAATGGTAGCTATGTTAACATTAAAATGGATGATGTAGAGTTAAAGAATGTTCCTGTACTTATTCAGCCTGGACAGGCAAAAGGATCTGTAGGTCTTGCGCTTGGTTATGGGAAGAAAGAAGGAATTCAAGAAGAAATGCAGGTAGGTGTAAATGCTTACCCTTTATATAAAGACTTCAGTTCTATTCAATACGTAAATATTGAGAAAGCTGCTGGAGTTCATGAGTTTGCAAGTGTTCAGTTACAGAACACACTTATGGGTCGTGGAGATATCATCAAGGAAACTACCTTGGAGATCTTCAATACCAAAGACAAGAACGCATATAACAAAACTCCGGAAGTTTCTTTAAATCATATTGAGACTGCGGTTACTTCTCCGGAAGTGGATCTTTGGGAGAGTTTTGATAGAGAAGTAGGACATCATTTTAATCTTTCTATAGATTTAAATGCATGTACTGGATGTGGAGCTTGTGTTATCGCATGTCATTCTGAAAACAACGTTCCGGTTGTTGGTAAGCAGGAGATTAGAAAATCTAGAGATATGCACTGGTTGCGTATAGATAGATATTATTCTTCTGAAGAAAGCTTCGCTGGAGACATCGATAAAAAAAGATGATATTTCAGGCTTAGGAGATTCTTTATCTCAGTTAACTGAAATGGAATTGCCGGCAGATAATCCTCAAGTGGTTTTCCAACCGGTAATGTGTCAGCACTGTAACCATGCGCCATGTGAAACTGTTTGTCCGGTTGCGGCAACTTCTCACGGTCGTCAAGGTCAGAACCAAATGATTTATAACAGATGTGTAGGTACAAGATATTGTGCTAACAACTGTCCTTATAAAGTACGTCGTTTTAACTGGTTTAATTACGCGAAAAACGATGAGTTCGATTACCATATGAACAACGATCTTGGAAGAATGGTATTGAATCCAGATGTTACAGTTCGTTCTAGAGGAGTTATGGAGAAATGTTCTATGTGTATTCAAAAAACACAAAAAACAATTCTTGATGCTAAGCGTGATGGACGAGTAATTGAAGATGGAGAATTCCACACAGCTTGTTCTGCAGCATGTGATAAAGGCGCTATGGTCTTTGGAGATGTGAATGATAAAGATGCTAAGATTCATGATAGAGTGGAGGATAAGAGAATGTACCACTTATTGGAATATGTAGGAACTAAGCCAAATGTGATGTATCAAACGAAGGTTAGAAATACTTCAGAAGCTTAAAAATTAATATTAGTAAAGAATCAATTATAAAAGGATATGTCTCATTACGAAGCACCTATTAGAAAGCCTTTAGTTACCGGAGAAAAGAGCTATCACGATGTAACCATAGATGTGGCTGCACCGGTTGAAGGTCGGGCAAATAAGCACTGGTGGATAGTTTTTTCTATCTCGCTAATCGCTTTTCTTTGGGGATTAGGTTGTATAATTTATACCATTTCTACCGGAATTGGAACTTGGGGATTAAACAAGACCGTTGGTTGGGCTTGGGATATTACCAACTTTGTTTGGTGGGTAGGTATCGGTCACGCAGGAACACTTATTTCTGCTGTACTATTATTATTCCGTCAAAAATGGAGAATGGCGATTAACCGTTCTGCAGAAGCAATGACGATTTTCTCTGTAATGCAGGCGGGATTATTCCCAATTATCCACATGGGTCGTCCATGGTTAGCTTATTGGGTATTGCCAATTCCAAATCAGTTTGGTTCGTTATGGGTGAACTTTAACTCTCCATTACTTTGGGATGTATTTGCTATTTCTACGTATTTATCGGTATCTCTTGTATTCTGGTGGACAGGTTTACTTCCGGATTTTGCAATGATTAGAGATAGAGCAATTACTCCTTTCAATAAAAAAATCTACGGAATTCTATCTTTTGGATGGAGTGGACGTGCAAAGGATTGGCAACGTTTTGAAGAAGTATCTTTGGTACTTGCAGGTTTGGCAACTCCATTAGTACTTTCTGTACATACCATTGTATCATTTGACTTTGCTACTTCGGTAATTCCTGGATGGCATACTACCATTTTCCCTCCATATTTTGTTGCTGGGGCGGTATTCTCTGGATTCGCGATGGTAAACACACTTTTGATCATTATGAGAAAAGTGTCTAATCTTGAAGACTATATTACTATCCAGCATATCGAATTGATGAACATTGTAATCATGATTACAGGTTCTATCGTTGGGTGTGCGTATATAACCGAATTATTTGTTGCTTGGTACTCTGGAGTAGAATACGAACAATATGCATTCCTTAACAGAGCAACCGGACCTTATTGGTGGGCTTACTGGGCGATGATGACGTGTAACGTTTTCTCTCCACAATTTATGTGGTTCCCTAAATTAAGAAGAAGTATTATGTTCTCTTTCTTCATCTCTATCGTAGTAAACATCGGGATGTGGTTCGAACGTTTTGTAATTATCGTGACCTCTTTGCACCGTGATTACTTACCATCTTCATGGACGATGTTCTCACCTACGTTTGTAGATATCGGGATCTTTATTGGAACCATTGGATTCTTCTTTGTATTGTTCTTATTATATGCGCGTTCTTTCCCGGTGATTGCACAAGCAGAGGTAAAAACAATTTTGAAATCTTCTGGAGCAATGTATAAGAAATTGCGTGCAGAGCATGGAGATCATGCAGATCACCGTAACACAGCATTTATGGCAGAACCTGCTGCAAATGAAGCTCACGGATTGCATAATAAAATGAATGATGATACTAATACTCATCAGCATGAAGAGACTGTAAATGCAGATGCATTAACGACTTCTGAAGTTCAGAAAGATAGACTAGATCAAATGCTTTCTAAAATTGGAGTTTATGATCCTGCAACTCAAACTGCAAGCGATCTTACCAAGTTAAAAGCTGCTGGACCATTATTACAACAACGTTTGCATCAAGTAGGAATTTATACATTCGCTCAGGTAAGCAGGTTGGAATCTAAAGATTTTGAATTGTTGAATGAGCTTATCGAAAATTTCCCTACGGAAACTATGAGAGAAGATTGGATTGCTCAGGCAATTAAACTTAATAATAACTAATTAGGATGGCATCAAAAGTAATACACGCTATTTATACCGATGATGATTTATTGCTACAAGCAGTAAAGCAAGTTCGTGACGCCCGGTACCACATCGCAGAGATTTATTCACCATTTCCTGTTCACGGTCTGGACAAAGCAATGGGACTAGAGCCAACTCGTTTGGCAATAGCTTCTTTCTTGTACGGATTAGTGGGAATGTCTGTTGCAATCCTAATGATGAATTTTATAATGATCTCAGATTGGCCACAGGATATTGGTGGAAAACCAAGTTTCAGCTTTTTGCAGAATCTACCTGCCTTCGTGCCTATTATATTTGAATTAACAGTGTTTTTTGCGGCTCACCTTATGGTGATTACTTTTTATATGAGAAGTAAATTATGGCCTTTTAAAGCTGCTGAAAATCCGGATGTAAGAACTACAGATGATCATTTCTTGATGGAAATTGATGCAGCGAACCATAGTGTAGAAGACCTTTCTAAGTTCTTATACGATACTGGAGCTCTTGAAATTAAATTAATTGAAAATTAATTAGACAGAATGAAAAGTTTATTTCATAAATCAATAGTTTTATTCTTAGTTGTAGTTACTGCTACTGCTTGTTTTAATAAGGATAAGCCAAACTATCAATATTTCCCGGACATGTACGAGCCGGTTCCTTATGAGACCTATGGGGAATACGATGTATTTTCCAATGGGCAGGAAGCTAAATTGCCAGTAGAAGGAACTATTCCAAGAGGATGGACACCTTATGGTTTCGAAAACACAAACGAAGGTTACGAGCAGTCTAAAGCGCAATTAACAAATCCGTTGCCTTATTCTGAAAAAAATATTGCTGCAGGGCAACAATTGTATACTATTTATTGTGCAGTATGTCACGGAGATCAAGGAGATGGAAAAGGAATCTTGGTAGAGCGTGAAAAAATATTAGGAGTACCAAGTTACGATGATGCTGGAAGAGCAATTACAGAAGGTAGTGTTTACCATGTAATGTATTACGGGTTAAACTCTATGGGTTCTTATGCATCTCAAACAACAATCGAGGAGCGTTGGCAAATAGATCACTATGTAATGAAATTGAAGGGAACTTTAGAAGGTAAGCCGGAAAGAGCAATGCAAAGCGATACAGCTACCGTTAAGAAGAATTTAGTTCCTGCTGTAAATGCCGATGCTACTATTTTAGGAGCTGAAGCAAATACGGAATTAGACCAAGAAAGTACAAACTAAAAATAACTGCACTTAGATATATTAATATGTACACGCTATCAAGTAGATTAAAATTAACTGCAATCATTTTTATGATTGTAGGAGCTATAGGCCTTGTTTATGCCTTTATCGCTGCCCCAGATACTATAGAAGATGTAAAGGAAATGATGGCTGCAGATGCGCACCATGGTTCCGAAGAGGTTGCAGTTGTAGAAAATGATGTTCATTTAGCAAACCCTGAGCATTCCGAAGATGAGCATATAATAGCTGAAGATCACGAAGGTGAAGAAGCTCATGGAGAAACAACTCATGGAGATGAAGCAGGTCACGATAATGAGCATTACGAACACTTATTACACCAATTGCAGAACAAACCTTGGGCTGCGGTATATATTGCTGCATTCTTCTTTTTTATGATCGCTCTTGGAACAATGGCATTTTATGCAATTCAACAAGCTGCTCAGGCAGGATGGTCTCCGGTACTTTTTAGAGTAATGGAAGGAATTACAGCTTACTTATTACCGGGAAGTATTATTATGTTTGTTCTTCTTGCGCTATCTGGCTTTCATTTCAATCATTTATTCATTTGGATGGACCCAGAGGTTGTAGCTCATGATGAAATCATTCAGAATAAAACAGCTTACTTAAATGTGCCATTTTTATTAATAAGAGCGGCTATCTACATCGCTGGATGGAACATCTTCAGATATCTATTAAGAAGAAATTCTTTGAGATTGGATGAAGCTACAGACGATAGACTACACAAAACAAACTTTAAACTAGCGGCAGGATTTTTAGTGTTCTTCCTAGTTTCAGAATCTATGATGTCTTGGGACTGGATTATGAGTGTAGATCCGCACTGGTTTAGTACATTATTTGGATGGTACGTGTTTGCAAGTATGATTGTTTCTGCAGTTACTGTAATTGCATTAGTTACTATTTACCTTAAATCTAGAGGGTTCTTAGAATATGTAAACGATTCTCATATTCATGATCTAGCTAAGTTCATGTTCGGTTTCAGTATCTTCTGGACATACCTTTGGTTCTCTCAGTTTATGTTGATCTGGTATTCGAATATCCCGGAAGAGGTAACATACTTTATTACAAGAATAGATGACTATACCTTACCGTTCTTCGGAATGGTAGTAATGAACTTTGTGTTCCCGGTATTGTTACTTATGAATAGTGATTACAAGCGTATTAATTTGTTTGTAATTATGGCCGGAATTATTATCCTTTGTGGCCATTATATGGATATTTTTGTAATGATCATGCCGGCTACAGTTGGAGAGTCATGGTTTATAGGAATACCTGAAATAAGTGCTTTATTGCTGTTTGCAGGATTGTTCGTATTCGTAGTGTTTAGTGGCCTAACAAAAGCTCCTTTATTACCAAAACGAAATCCGTTTATTAAGGAGAGCAAGCATTTTCATTATTAATAAAAGATTGTTTAAAGAAGAAATAAAAAAATGACTGTATTTTTAGTAATCATTGTAATAGCACTTTTTGCCGTAACTGTATGGCAAATGTCCAAGATATTTGACTTATCTCGTGGCAGTCTTACAGATTCTTCACAAGTTGCAAATGAAAGAGACAATAAAATAAATGGGTATTTAATGCTCATGTTTGTGATCTTTCTATATGTTATTTCTATTTACTGTTTCTGGCACTATAGCAAGTTTTATTTGCCGGAAGCTTCGTCTGAACATGGTAGTGAAGTAGATACTTTAATGTTTATCTCTATCGCACTTATTATGTTTGTGCAAGTAATCACTCAAGGATTGCTGCACTGGTTTGCATATAAGTATCGAGGCGAAAAAGGCAAGAAAGCATTGTTCTTTGCGGATAATGATAAGCTTGAATTTATCTGGACAATTATTCCTGTAATAGTATTATCTGGATTAATTATCTACGGATTATTCACGTGGTCTGATATTATGAATATCAACGAAGAAGAAGATCCTCTAGTTATCGAAATCTATGCATATCAGTTTGACTGGAGAGCTCGTTATTCGGGTGAAGATAATACACTTGGAAAAGCCAACGTTCGTTTTATTCAAGGTGTAAATCAACTTGGAGTAGATGAAAGTGATTCTTATGGTGACGATGATGTTATTATAAATGAATTGCATTTACCAGTTGGAAGACCGGTATTGTTTAAATTTAGATCTCAGGATGTATTGCACTCTGCATATTTCCCACACTTTAGAGCTCAAATGAACGTTGTTCCCGGAATGATCACTCAATTTGGTTTCACTCCAACAATCACTTCAGAAGAGATTAGAGAAACTGAATATATGGTGGAAAAAGTTGCAAGAATTAATGCAATTAGAAAAGAAAAATCTAAAGAATTAGCGGCATCTGGAGAAGTGCCTTTAGATTCATATGAATTTGAATATTACTTGCTATGTAATAAAATATGTGGTCAAGGTCACTATAACATGCAAATGAAGATAGTTGTTGAAAGCGAAGAAGATTATAACGCTTGGATGAAAGAACAACAAACCTTTGGTGAAACCATGGCAGCACAGCAAAAAACAAAGCAGGATGTTCCTGTAGAGTTAGAAGAAGCTCCAATGGAAACAGAGGAAGATGCAGAAGTGGCAGTAGTAGAAAACAAGAACAATTAAAAGTAAAGATTAAGAGATATGTCAGCAGTAGGACACGCAACGGTAGCTCACGCACATGATGACCATGGACATGACCATCATCATGAGCAAACCTTTATAACAAAATACATTTTTAGTACAGATCATAAGATGATTGCTAAGCAATATCTTATTACGGGTCTATTAATGGGAATCGTTGGAATCGCTATGTCGGTTCTATTTAGAATGCAATTGGCTTGGCCAGAAGAATCCTTTTGGATTTTCGAAGCATTGCTTGGAAAATGGGCTCCGGACGGAGTTATGACACCTGAAATTTATTTGGCATTAGTTACCATTCACGGTACGATCATGGTATTTTTTGTACTTACCGCAGGCTTGAGTGGTACCTTTAGTAACCTCTTAATTCCATTGCAAATTGGTGCACGAGATATGGCATCTGGATTTTTGAACATGATCTCTTACTGGTTATTCTTTTTATCCAGTGTAGTAATGTTGAGTTCTTTATTTGTTGAAGCAGGACCGGCATCTGCAGGATGGACAATTTATCCTCCTTTAAGTGCCTTGCCACAAGCAATTGGTGGATCAGGAATGGGTATGACACTTTGGTTATCATCTATGGCAATATTTATTGCATCTTCCTTAATGGGATCTTTGAATTATATAGTAACTGTAATCAATCTTAGAACTGTTGGAATGTCTATGACGAGATTGCCTTTAACAATTTGGGCATTCTTTGTAACAGCCATTATCGGGGTGGTTTCTTTCCCGGTTTTACTTTCTGCTGCGCTTTTACTTATCATGGATAGAAGTTTTGGAACTTCATTCTTTTTAAGTGATATTTTTATTCAAGGGGAAGTATTAGCCCATCAAGGTGGATCACCCGTATTATTCGAGCACTTATTCTGGTTCTTAGGACACCCGGAAGTATATATTGTAATCTTACCTGCAATGGGTCTGGTTTCAGAAATTATGGCAACAAACTCTCGTAAACCAATTTTTGGATACAGAGCGATGATTGCTTCTATTTTGGCAATTGCATTTTTATCTACTATTGTTTGGGGTCACCACATGTTTATCTCAGGGATGAATCCATTCCTAGGGTCTGTGTTTACTTTTACAACTTTGTTAATTGCAATTCCATCTGCAGTAAAAGCATTTAACTGGATCACAACGCTCTGGAAAGGGAATCTACAAATGAATCCTGCGATGTTATTTTCTATCGGTTTCGTTTCTACCTTTATTACTGGTGGTTTAACAGGAATTATTTTAGGAGATAGTACCTTAGATATTAACGTTCACGATACATATTTTGTAATTGCTCACTTCCACTTAGTAATGGGGATCTCTGCACTTTACGGATTGTTAGCCGGGGTTTACCACTGGTTCCCTAAGATGTTTGGAAGAATGATGAATAAGAACCTTGGTTTTGTTCACTTCTGGGTAACTGCAATTGGAGCTTATGGAGTGTTCTTCCCAATGCACTTTATCGGGATGGCAGGATTACCAAGAAGATATTATACGAACACAGCGTTTCCATATTTTGATGATCTAGCAGATGTGAATGTAGTTATTACAGTATTTGCTATCATTACTGCGGGTGTACAATTAGTATTCTTATGGAACTTCTTTAGCTCTATTTTCTTCGGAAAGAAAGCTCCAATGAATCCTTGGAATGCAACTACTTTAGAATGGACTGCTCCGGTAGAACATATCCACGGAAACTGGTATGGTGAAATTCCTTCAGTATACAGATGGCCTTATGATTATAGCAAAGTGAATGAAAATGGGGAATACCCAATTCCGGGACAAGATTTTGTTCCGCAGCACGTTCCACTTCAAGAAGGCGAAGAAGAAATGAATCATTAAGCAAGACCTAACAATATTAAATAAAAAGCCTTTTCATATGAAGAGGCTTTTTTCTTTTATCTTTGTTTGCATCAGCTTGGCTGAAACTATCAACATTAGAATTTAGTATATCTCATGAACGAGCATCTAGACCCAACCGGTGAGAATTTTTCTTCAGAAGAATTAGATATAGACAGAGCCTTACGCCCTCTCAGTTTCGACGATTTTGCAGGTCAGGATCAGGTATTGGAAAATCTTAAGATCTTTGTTGAAGCTGCGAACCAACGTGGGGAAGCATTAGATCATACATTGTTTCATGGCCCTCCGGGACTTGGTAAGACCACCTTGGCACATATTCTGGCTAATGAGTTGCAAGTTGGAATCAAGGTCACCTCAGGGCCGGTTATAGATAAACCCGGAGATCTAGCGGGATTGCTAACAAATCTGGAAGAACGAGATGTGCTTTTTATAGATGAGATCCATAGATTGAGCCCGATTGTAGAGGAATATTTGTATTCTGCAATGGAAGATTATAAGATAGATATCATGATAGAAACGGGCCCAAATGCCCGTACCGTTCAGATTAACCTGAATCCGTTTACCCTAATTGGAGCCACCACGCGTTCCGGTTTGCTTACTTCGCCAATGAGAGCGAGATTTGGAATTTCCAGCCGACTTCAATATTACACCACAGAATTATTGTCTACTATCCTCCAACGAAGTGCAGATATTTTAAATGTACCAATATCATTGGATGCTGCAATTGAAATTGCCGGGAGAAGTAGGGGAACACCTAGGATAGCAAATGCTCTTTTACGTAGAGTACGGGATTTTGCTCAGATTAAAGGGAATGGTAAGATAGACATAGAGATGGCTAAATATAGTTTGAAAGCCTTGAATGTGGATGCTCATGGGTTAGATGAAATGGATAACAAGATCTTGACCACCATTATAGATAAATTTAAGGGCGGACCTGTTGGAATTTCCACCTTGGCGACCGCTGTAAGCGAAAATGCTGAAACTATTGAAGAAGTGTATGAGCCTTTTTTGATTCAGCAAGGTTTTATTTTTAGAACTCCAAGAGGTCGGGAAGTAACTGAAGCAGCTTACAAACATTTAGGAAGGATTAAAGGCGCTTCCCAAGGTGGGCTTTTTTAAAATTTAATTCAATTGTCAGTCTGAGCGCAGTTGAAGGCTAAATGGTATGAAATAATATTTAATCATCTTGTCACCCTGTCCCGAAGGCTTTCTGGATGGTTTCAGGGACATCACCGGGCTTACTGGGATGCTGAAACAAGTTCAGCATGAAGAAAAGAAGGCGGTGTAAATATATGATGGTTTTCGTGTAAAGTCCATAATTGAATTATTTTCTAGAATAATATAATATGAGTAATAAGAATATTCCCCAAGTTTCATTTTTAAAATTTTTGGGGCATGCCCGGAATATTCTTAAAAATCCATTGCCATTTCACCATAAGAATTTTGAAGAAAAGGGAGATACTTTTCGTTTGATTATTGGTCCCGGGAAGTCTGTTATCTTTTCGAGAGATGCCTATCTGGCAGAATATGTACTTCAAAAAAATCAGAAGAACTACGCTAAATCACCTATCCAAACCAAAGATCTGGCTAAATATGTTGGTCGTGGCTTATTAACTGCAGAAGGGGGACATTGGAAAAAACAACGAAAATTAATTCAGCCGGCATTTCATAAAAAACAACTTACCTTATTATTAGAGAGTATTCACAAGGCAATTCTTACTGAACTCAATAAAATTGAAACAGATAAGGAGGTAGATATATTTCCAATTTTTAATGATCTGGCTTTTCAAACGGTTGTAAAATCTTTGTTCAGCAGTGCAGTTGGAGATAAGGACATCGCAAGACTGCAATATATTACCGAAGCTGCTCAAAAAATGTTGGTTAGAGAGCTTCGGCAACCCTTTTTAAGCCTATGGTTTAAGTATGGAGGGGAAATTAAAAAGCATACAGATCTTACCGATGAAGCCAGAGACATTCTTAAAAAATTGGTGAAGGAAAGAAAAGATAGTGGAAAAAGAGAGGACGATCTCTTGGATATGCTCCTCGATGCGCGATATGAGGATGGAAATGAAATGGATGAAGAGCAGTTGATAGATGAGATCTTAATTCTGTTTACCGCCGGTCACGAAACAACATCGAATGCACTTACATTTTCAGCCGAATTATTAGCAAGAAACCCGGAGTCTCAAGAAAAGATTTTTCAGGAGGTTGTTAAAGCAAAGCAGGAAACCAATTCTTTAATGGAATTTATTCAATCCTGCAGCTATACAAAAAAGATGATCGAAGAAACTATGCGTTTGTATCCGCCTGCCTATTTTATAGACCGAATTAATAAAGAGGATGATGAATTTGAAGGTATGAAAATCCCCAAAGGCTCTAATTTATTGTTTTCTTTTCATGAGATCCATAAACATAAATCGCATTGGAAAGATCCTGAAAAATTCGATCCGGAACGTTTTTCTGAAACAGATCCTTATTTGCACACTCCATTTTATGCTCCTTTTGGGGCAGGACCAAGAAAATGTATTGGCAATAACTTTGCAATGTTCGAAATGATGATCGCAATTGCAGAATTGGTGGAAAAATATAAAATCTCTCCAAAGACAACTCCAATAGAAATCCTTCCTTTAATTACTTTGAAGCCAAAAAATGCTATTTTAAGGTTTCAAAAGAGATAGCATTCATGTTGCCCAAAGCAAAATATTCTGATCAGATAAAATCTGAAGCCAAACGCCTCGGCTTTATGTCTTGCGGAATTTCCAAAGCTGAATTTTTAGAAGCCGAAGCACCAAGACTAGAAAATTGGCTGAACCAGAATATGCACGGGGAAATGAGCTATATGGAGAATCATTTCGATAAGCGGCTCGATCCAACAAAATTAGTAGACGGCTCCAAAAGCGTCATTTCTCTCTTGCTTAATTATTATCCTTCAGAATTTCAGCGAGACGATTCTTATAAAATCAGTAAATATGCATACGGTGCAGACTATCACTTTGTGATCAAAGAGAAGCTAAAGCAGTTACTTCAATTTATTCAGCAGGAAATAGGAGAAGTGGAGGGAAGAGCTTTTGTAGATTCTGCACCTGTTTTAGATAAAGCATGGGCAGCGAAAAGCGGATTGGGATGGATAGGGAAACATTCAAACCTTTTAACCAAGCAAGTGGGTTCCTTTTATTTCATCGCAGAACTTATTATAGATCTGGAATTGGAATATGATATGCCGGTAACGGATCATTGTGGAAGTTGTACCGCCTGCATAGATGCTTGCCCAACGCAAGCCATTGTAGAGCCTTATAAAGTAGATGGTAGTAAATGCATTTCTTACTTCACGATAGAATTAAAAAATGAGTTACCAAACTCCTATAAGAATCAGTTCGACGATTGGATGTTTGGCTGTGATGTGTGCCAGGATGTGTGCCCGTGGAATAAATTTTCAAAATCTCATAATGAGCCGTTATTCGATCCGAATCCGCAGCTATTAAATAATTCTAGAAAAGACTGGGAAGAGCTTACCAAAGAAACTTTTAATGAGATCTTTAAAAAATCAGCAGTAAAACGCACGAAATTTGAGGGTTTAAAACGAAATATTGATTTTTTGAAAGAGTAGGTTTTATAAGGTTATAGTTTTCGAAAAAAAAGTGGATACATAATTATTGTTTGTGTCTTTAGCCGCTTCTGAAACCTTCATGTTATTTATAAAAGCAGGAAGCTCTTTCATGATCTTATTGCTTCCGCAAACCACCATCGCATTAGTAAACTGACCATTTATTTGAATTTCAAAATAAATTTTTAGTTCCATAATGTTTTCTAATTCCATTTTCATTTTTTTTAGAAAAATTTAGAAAGCTTAAGATTCGTTTAGTAGTAATATCCTCAAAACAAGTATCAGTGCTACTAGATTTACATTCATTATATAAAGGAAGTATAGCTGCATCTTCCGATGCGAGACTTGGCCTCGGGTTGTTTGTAAGGTCATTTTTAGGGTTATAAGTCCCTGTATTTATACTCATGCTACTAAAGCTTATTGGAGTAGTGTAGATCATTCTAACGGGAGCACCATTTAGCATAGCTGGGGATTTAACATCTAGCTTATTCAATAATTTATATGCCTCCTTTTTCAGATCTTGATTTGTAGTTCTTATTTTTATGTCTTTTATCTCTCCTGATTCCATTACTACAAACTGGGCATAAGCTTTAGCAGAAGCGTATTTAGTAAGGCTTTTAATATTAATGTTTTGCTGTATGTAAATTTTAAGAGATTCTTGGAAACAATTTGGATTTTCTTCTTGGCAATTTTCAATTACAGGGAGATCATCCACTTCTAATGATGTATAAATTTTAGGTTGAGCATTTGTATTTAGTAAACAAAAAGGTGTAAGAATTATATATATCAGAAATACTTTCATAGTCTATTTTTTTTTTACAATATATGAGGATATCATTGGTTGACCTTTATATATATGAAATTATTTTTTAAGTTAAAATAATTTTCTTCAAGCAACATTAGCTTGTTACATTTGTAGTTCCGCCAAAAATTAAGATTATGAGTAAGGATAGTAAAAGGAGAGAAGCTTTGGTATATCACGCCAAACCAAAACCTGGTAAAATAGAAGTTGTACCAACAAAGAAATATGCAACCCAGAGAGATCTTTCTTTGGCATATTCTCCGGGTGTGGCCATCCCTTGTTTAGAGATAGAAAAAAATAAAGAGAATGCCTATAAATACACATCTAAGGGAAATCTTGTAGCTGTGATCTCCAATGGAACTGCAGTGCTAGGGCTTGGTGACATTGGCCCGGAAGCTTCAAAACCGGTGATGGAAGGAAAAGGCTTATTATTTAAGATTTTTGCAGATATCGATGTGTTCGATATAGAAGTGGATACCAAAGATGTAGAAGCTTTTATTCAAACAGTAAAAAATATCGCTCCTACTTTTGGAGGGATTAATCTGGAAGATATTAAGGCTCCGGAAGCTTTTGAAATTGAACGCAGATTGAAAGAGGAATTGGATATTCCCGTAATGCACGACGATCAGCATGGAACTGCTATTATCTCGGCAGCAGCATTGCTTAATTCTTTAGAAATAGCAAAAAAGAAAATTGAAAAGGTTAAAATAGTAATAAGTGGAGCTGGAGCAGCAGCAGTTTCATGTACTAAATTGTACAAAGCTTTCGGTGTAAAAGCAGAGAACATTATAATGTTGGATAGCAAAGGAGTTATTCGTGCAGATAGACCTAACCTAACTGTGGAGAAGCTTGAATTTGCTACTAAAAGAAAAATAGACACCCTTAAAGAAGCGATGAAAGATGCCGATGTATTTGTGGGTCTTTCTATCGCTAATATTGTATCACCTGAGATGTTGAAAAGTATGGCCAAGCGGCCAATAGTTTTTGCAATGGCTAATCCGGACCCGGAGATCGAATATAATCTTGCCGTTTCAGCAAGAAAAGATCTAATTATGGCAACAGGAAGAAGCGATCATCCTAATCAGGTGAATAACGTGCTTGGTTTTCCTTTCATATTTAGAGGGGCCTTGGATGTTAGAGCAACAAAAATTAACGAAGCCATGAAAATGGCAGCAGTGAAGGCTTTAGCCGATTTAGCCAAAGAACCGGTGCCTGAGCAAGTGAATATCGCCTATGGCGAGACTAAATTGAATTTTGGGCCTGAATATATTATTCCAAAACCTTTCGATCCTAGATTAATCGCTAAGGTTCCTCCAGCAGTAGCGCAAGCTGCTATGGAAAGTGGCGTGGCGAAAAGCCCGATTTTAGATTGGGAGCGTTATGAAGAAGAGCTGCTGAATAGAATGGGGAACGATAATAAAGTTTCTCGTCTCTTGATGAATCGCGCAAAAACAGATCCTAAAAGAGTGGTTTTTGCCGAAGCAGATCAGTTAGATGTTTTGAAGGCGGCACAGATCACTCAAGAAGAAGGAATTGCTATTCCAATACTTTTGGGAAGAAAAGAAGTGATTTTGGAGTTGATGAATGAAATAGATTTTGATGAGGAGTTAGTTTCCATTATAGACCCAAAATCCGACGAGGAAAAAGTTCGTAGAGAACGCTATGCCGATGTGTATTGGAAGACTCGCTATAGAAGTGGAGTAACTAAATATGATGCAAATAATTTAATGCGCGAGCGCAACTATTTTGCGGCGATGATGGTGAATGAAGGAGATGCAGATGCTCTTTTATCCGGATATTCTAGAGCGTATCCTTCGGTTGTAAAGCCAATGTTGGAATTAATTGGAATGGCGAAAGGCGTAGATAGGATTGCTGCAACCAATTTAATGAATACTTCAAGAGGGCCACTTTTTATTAGTGATACTTCTATTAACATAGATCCTTCAGCAAAAGACCTTGCTAAGATTGCGATGATGACAGCGCGGACTGTAAAATTATTTGGAATGGAGCCGGTGGTAGCTATGATCTCTTATGCCAATTTTGGATCTTCCAAAAATGAAAGAGCTCGAAAGGTAAAAGAGGCGGTTTCCATTCTACATAGATCTCATCCCGAACTTATTATAGATGGAGAAATACAAACAGATTTCGCCCTGAATAAGGAAATGCTTCAAAGTAAATTTCCATTCTCTAAATTGGTAGGAAAAAAGGTGAATACCTTGATATACCCTAATTTAGAGTCGGCTAATGGTACTTATAAACTTCTGAAAGAAATGAATAATGCCGACTCAATTGGTCCTATTATGATGGGAATGAGAAAGCCGGTTCATATTTTACAATTAGGAGCTAGTGTAGAAGAAATAGTAAATATGGCAGCTGTAGCGGTGGTTGATGCTCAAGAAAAAGAAAAAAGAGCAAAAACGGCAAAATAGCTGTGTTTTCAAGTCTTTTTAAGACTTGGAGCTCTGTATTATTTTAGTACATTTGAATATTAACATTTTTTTAATAGCATGATCCACCACCTCAAGGGGCAGTTAATAGAAAAAAATCCTACGTATGTTGTAATAGATTGCAATGGCGTAGGATATTTTTTACATATTTCTTTGCACACATTTGCATTACTCAAAAATTCCTCAGAGGCGATAAGTCTCTATACACATTTACAAGTTAAAGAAGACTCCCATACCCTATTTGGATTTATGGAGAAATCTGAGAGGGAACTGTTTAGGTTGCTAATCTCTGTTTCCGGTATTGGCGCCAGTATTGCACGTACCATGTTGTCTTCTTTAGACCCTAAACAAATCATGGATGCTATTGCATCTGGTAATGTGGCGACAATCCAAAGTATTAAAGGTATTGGCGCAAAAACTTCGCAGCGAGTGATTTTGGATTTAAAGGATAAAGTTTTAAAAGTCTTTGGAGAAGGGGAGATTTTCGTTTCTCAGAGCAATACAAACAAGGAAGAAGCGTTATCTGCATTAGAAACTTTAGGTTTTGCGAGAAAATCTGCCGAAAAGGTGGTAGATCGCATTATGAAAGGTGCTACAGAAGACCCTACCGTAGAAACTATAATAAAATTAGCATTAAAGAATTTATAATTTCACACTAACTAATTTTGAGGAATAATTACTTGAAACTGCAATTAACATCTCTGTTTGGGATTTTCTGGTTATTTGTCTCTTCACCTAGTTTATATGCGCAAGATACACTGGTAGCTCAGGATTCAATCCGTACTGGTTATGCAACCGGGACGCTGTCTTTGCCTAATCCCGCCAGCATCGTAGCAGGTTATGAGTACGATCCAATTCTCAATAGATATATTTATTCTGAAAAGTTAGGAACTTATAACTTATCCATTCCTTTAATTCTTACTCCGGAGGAATACCAGCAATTGGTTATTCAGGAAGAGATTCGTAATTATTTTAAAGAAAAAAACAATGCGATTTCTGAAAATAGAGAAGGAGATCCTGAAGCTCAACAAGATCTTTTACCAAGTTATTATGTGAATTCTGGTTTTTTTGAAAGCATTTTTGGTGGAAAAGAAATAGAAGTAGTGCCACAAGGTAGCGTTGCCATGGATCTTGGACTGCTCTATACTAAACAGGACAATCCATCTTTTTCTCCAAGGAACAGAAGCAATTTAACCTTCGATTTCGATCAAAGGATTCAACTTAGTTTGCTTGGAAACGTTGGGACAAAACTAAAAGTACTCGCAAATTACGATACCGAATCTACTTTCGATTTTCAGAATCAGTTGAAACTGGAATACACTCCCAATGAAGACGATATCATACAAAAGATAGAGGTTGGTAATGTAAATATGCCACTAAATAGTGCTCTTATTCAAGGAGCCCAAAGTTTATTTGGATTTAAAACTGAATTACAATTTGGGAAAACTCGGGTTACCGGAGTTTTTTCTGAACAAAAATCAGAACGTAGAACTGTGAATGTAGAAGGTGGTGCTACAGTTGAAGAATTCGAGAAATTTGCCATAGATTACGATCAAGATCGGCACTTTTTCTTAGCACATTATTTTAGGGACACCTATAATCAATCGCTTCAGAATTATCCATTTATCAATAGTAATATTCAAATTCAGCGTATTCAGGTTTGGGTAACCAACCGAACAAATAATATTCAAAATTTAAATGATACCCGAAACATTGTTGCCATACAAGATCTTGGGGAAACTAATATTCCCGGAAATATCGGTTTAGAGAATCCACCTGGTGGATTTTTTAATACGCCAGCGGGAGCATTTCCAAATAACGCAAATAACGATTTTAATCCTTTTGGAATTACAGGGCCCGGAGAGTCTATTTTAACTCCTGCGATTAGAGATATTTCTACCGTACAAAGTGGTTTTGGTGGAGTTGTTGTTTCTGAAGGACAAGATTATGCGAAATTAGAAAATGCCAGACAATTAAAGCCTAATGAATTTACATTCGATCAGAGATTGGGGTATATAAGTCTGAACCAAAGATTGAGTAATGATGAGGTTTTGGGTGTTGCCTTTCAATATACGGTGAATGGCCAAGTGTATCAGGTTGGGGAATTTGCCAATGATGGAGTAGATGCGAATACTCAAGCAGATGGAGATGGTGCTAGAATTAATCAGAACCTGGTGGTTAAGTTATTGAAAAGTACTGTTACCAATGTGAGTGAGCCAATTTGGGATTTAATGATGAAGAATATCTATGCTTTAGGTGCTTTTCAATTAGAGGAAGATGACTTCAGATTAAATATTTTATATACAGATCCACAGCCACAAAATTATTTATCTCCAGCTCCGGGATCTGGTGTGCCTTTGCCGGAAGATGTTGCTGAAACTACCTTACTACGGGTGTTTAACCTCGATAAATTAAACACGAACAACGATCCCATAAATGGAGGAGATGGGTTTTTCGATTATGTACCGGGAATTACTATAAATCCGCAAAACGGATTGGTGATTTTTACTACAGTAGAGCCTTTTGGAGAATACTTATTTAATAAACTGGATAACACCCCAAATGGTGGAGGTGAAGATTACAATATTCCACAATCTTATAATGACAATCAGCGGGAATATGTATTTAGATCATTATATCGAACAACCAAGATTCAGGCAGAGCAAGAAGATGCCGATAAAAATAAATTTCAGTTAAAAGGAAGGTATAAATCTTCTCAAGTAGATGGAATTCCGGTTGGTTTTAATTTACCACAAGGCTCGGTAACCGTTACCGCGGGAGGAAGAGTTTTACAGGAAGGGGTAGATTATGTCGTGAATTATCAGTTAGGAAGAGTGCAAATTATAGACGATTCTTTGTTGGCTTCTAATATTCCGATTCAGGTTTCTACAGAGAACAATGCCTTATTCGGGCAGCAATCTAAAAGGTTTACAGGGATAAATATCGAACATCAGTTCAATGAAAAATTATTGGTTGGTGGAACATTTCTGAACCTAAAAGAACGTCCGCTTACACAAAAAGCCAATTATAGTTACGAGCCTGTAAACAATACGATTTATGGCTTAAATGCTACGTATAGTACAGAAGTGCCATTTTTAACCAGATTGGTAAATAAACTGCCAAATATAGATACCGATGTTCCTTCTAATTTTTCTATTAGAGGAGAGTTTGCTTATTTACAACCCGGAGCACCGCAGGTTAATGATTTCGACCAAAAAGCAACAACGTATATAGACGATTTTGAAGCTTCTCAAACTTCTATCTCAATCAATAATCCATTAAGTTGGGAGCTTTCCAGTGTGCCTCTGGATTTTGGAGGAGAATTAAATAATGGAGATTTGGCTTCAGGATATAAAAGGGCTAATCTATCTTGGTATACGATAGATCCTATTTTTTATAGTAGTAGAAGGCCGGACGGAATCACAGATGCCGATCTTTCTAATTTTGCTACAAGAAGGGTTTTTCTAAATGAAATATTTCCGAATACCGATGTGATTCAAGGGCAACCGCAGGTAATTTATACGATGGACCTTGCCTTTTCTCCAACTACTCGTGGACCATACAATTTCAACCCATCGGCGGCAGGAGGAAACATATTGAATAATCCTAAGGAAAATTTTGCAGGTATTTCAAGAGCCATCACCTCTACCAATTTTGAGCAAACCAATGTAGAATTTATCGAATTCTGGATGATGGATCCTTTTATTTATTCAGAAAACGCAGGAAATCCAGGAGGGACCATCACTTTTAACTTAGGTAATATTTCTGAAGATGTACTTCGGGATGGTAGAAAACAATATGAAAATGGGCTTCCGCAGGATGGTGGGGTTCAAAATACGGTAATTACGGCATTTGCAAAAGTGCCTGCAGATCAATCTTTGATTTATGCTTTTGATACGCAAGGTCAGGAACGAATTAATCAAGATGTAGGATTTGATGGTTTAGGAGATGCAGAAGAAGCCATAAAATTTTCAGCATTTGGAAACCTGCCAGATCCATCTGCAGATAACTATGAGTATTTTCTGAATAGGACGGGAAGTATTATAGATCGTTATAGAAATTATAATGGTACTCAAGGAAACTCTCCAACAGAGTTAACAGATACGAATAGGGGAAATACAACTTTGCCAACCACCGAGGATCTCAATAGAGATAATACGATGAACACTATTAATAGTTATTTCCAGTATGATGTAAAGATCTTTCCTGGAATGAACGCTGCTAATAGCCCATATGTTACAGATGTTAGAGAATTGGATGCGCCGCTTCCTAATGGTCAAGATTTACCGGTACGATGGATTCAATTTAAAGTTCCAATTTTTGAGCCAACTGATACCAAAGGTGGAATTGCCGATTTTAGATCGATCCGATTTATGCGACTTTTCTTATCAGACTTTCAACAGGAGACCGTTTTGAGATTCGGAACTATGGATTTGGTTCGTGGGGATTATAGAAGATACAATCAAAGTTTAGATCCGGATACACCCGGACAGCCTGTAGAAGAAGGAACTCTGTTCGAGGTTTCTGCAGTAAATATTGAAGAAAATGAAAATCGTGAGCCGATTCCTTACGTATTACCTCCGGGGGTAAATCGCGAGGAATTGTTCAATAACAATACAAATATCCGCCAGAATGAGCAATCGCTGTCTATTAGAACTTGCGAATTAGAACCTCAGGATGCGCGTGCAGTTTATAAGAATTTTCAAGTGGATATGCGCCAGTATAAGAATCTGGAAATGTTCTTGCATGCTGAATCTTTTGTGAATGAGATCGCTTTAAAAGATGGGCAACTAATTGCTTTTGTAAGAATAGGAACCGATTTTACAGATAACTATTATCAAATTGAAATACCATTAACTGCAACCTTACCCGGTGCAACTTCTGCTGAAGAGATCTGGCCGGAAGCGAACAGGCTTTTATTGCAATTGGATTTATTACAACAGGTAAAAACAAGGGCTTTAGGAGAGCCATCCTTGATTCCTACCGAATTGAATTATTTTAATGAGGATCTAAGTCTTGTTAATTCTAACGATCCATATGAAGTTGGGCAGCTTAGAATAGGGATTAAAGGAAATCCAAGCTTTGGAAATGTAAGGCTATTAATGCTTGGGGTGAAAAACGGAAGTCCTGAGAATTCTGCATCAGATATTTGCGGGGAAGTTTGGTTCAACGAATTGCGATTGTCCGATTTGGATAACCAAGGAGGTTGGGCAGCGATTGTAAATATGGATACCAACATTGCCGATTTTGCTACGGTATCTGCAACTGGAAGAAAAAGCACCATTGGATTTGGGGCTTTAGAGGAAGGACCAAATCAAAGAAGTAGAGAAGATTTTCAGCAGTATGATGTTGTCACCAATATAAATGCAGGGCAGTTATTGCCACAAAAATGGGGGGTTCAAATTCCATTTAATTATAGCAGAGGAGAAGAGCTAATCACTCCTAAATACGATCAGGAATTCTTAGATCTGGAACTTCAAACCAGATTAGATGATATTGCAGATCCTGCAGAACGAGACTTAGTAAGGGAGCAATCTGAATCTTACACGAAAAGGCAAAGTGTAAATGTTATTGGTTTGCGAAAAGAACGGGTAGGAGATAAAAAACCTATGCCTTACGACATCGAGAATTTTGCATTTTCTAGTTCTTACAATCAAGTAGATCATCGTGATTTTGAAATTGAAGATGCATTGAGTCAAAATGTGCGGGTTGGAGCAACCTACGATTATGGATTCTTGCCCTTAACCTTGGAGCCTTTCAAAAATATAAAGGCATTAGATAGCAGTGATTATTATTCTTTAGTGAAAGATTTTAATGTGAATTTACTGCCTACTAATATTTCTTTAGGTTCAAATATATTTAGACAGTATAACGAGCAAAAATTCAGAGAGTTATCTTTAAATGAAAATGATATAGGAATCCCAACTTTGTACCAACGAAATTTTATGTTCGATTGGCAATATCGGATAAATTATAATTTAACGAAATCGCTTCAATTTAGTTTTAGTGCGACTAATAACAGATTAGTAAGAAATTATTTTACCGAAGATAATTTTGTAGATAACAGCATTGGGATTTGGGACGACTTTTTTAACATAGGAACTCCAAATCAGCATTTTCAATCTTTACAGGTGAATTATGAACTGCCATTTGCTAAAATCCCGATCTTAGAATTTATTAAAACCACGTATTCCTATACTGGAGATTTTCAATGGCAGCGCGGATCTCAAATTTTTGATCAATTAGAAGGGGTGCCGGATTTAGGAAATTCAGTACAAAACTCCAGTATCCATCAGATCAATGCTAATATGGATATGCAAGGTTTGTATAAGTATCTAAATCTTGTTCCTAGAAAGTCTACTGCGAACTCCATAAAAGCCCGAAGTGCCGGTGTCCCAAAATCTCCGAATGAGACTAAGGAAGAAGAAAAGGCAACACAGCCGAAATCTGATAAGGCTTATAATACTGTGTTAGGTTTTGTCACTGCTCTTAAGCGAGTGCAAGTAACATATCGAGAAAATAGAGGGATCTTTTTACCCGGATATACGCCTAGTATAGGGTTTTTAGGAACGCTAAGACCTACAACAGGCTTTACCTTGGGAAGTCAAAGCGATGTTAGAGGTATTGCAGCAAGAAATGGCTGGTTAACCTTGTATCAGGAATTCAATCAGCAGTACACTTCGGTTCAAAACAAGCAATTGGACATGCAGGCTTCGTTGAGTTTTATTCCAGATCTTACGATAGATTTAAACGCAAGCAGAATCTATTCGGAAACCTATAATGAAAACTATAGAATTAGTCCTACTAGTTTAGAGTATCAATCTTTGAGCCCTTATAATTTTGGAAATTTCAATATTTCAACAGTTCTTATTAAGAGCGCTTTTGAAAGGAATGATCAGGAATTTTCTGAAACCTTTCAGACCTTTAGAGAGAATCGACTGGAAGTTGCACAACGATTGGCATCAGAAAACGGACGCGATCCTAATGATGTGGATGCAGATGGTTTTCCGGTAGGTTACGGAAAAACCAATCAGGCTGTTTTGTTGCCGGCATTTCTTGCTGCGTATATGGGACAAAATGCATCTTCTGTAAAATTAGGAGCTTTTAGAAATGTGCCCATTCCTAACTGGGATATTAAATATACCGGCTTAATGCGATTGGAGTGGTTTAAAAAGAATTTTAGAAGGTTCTCTTTAAGTCATGGATATCGAGCAGGATATACAATTAATCAATTTCAATCTAACTTAGATTATAATCCTAATAATCCTTTTGAATTTAATCAGGCTAACAATTTTAAAAATGAGCTATTGTTCGCAAATATCAATTTAACTGAGCTATTTAGTCCGTTGGTTAGAGTAGATATGGAAACAAATGAAGCCATTAGGATTTTGGCCGAAATTAAGAAAGATAGAACCATGTCTTTGAGTTTCGATAACAACTTGCTTACAGAGGTAAAAGGAAATGAATATATCTTAGGCTTGGGGTATAGAATAAAAGATTTTAAGATTGTTACCAACCTTGGGGGGA
Source organism: Gillisia marina (assembly GCF_000258765.1). Taxonomy (GTDB): domain Bacteria; phylum Bacteroidota; class Bacteroidia; order Flavobacteriales; family Flavobacteriaceae; genus Gillisia; species Gillisia marina. The sequence goes on along the minus strand of NZ_AJLT01000010.1, from coordinate 43,674 downwards.
AACAACGCGTTTTAAGCAGTGACCTTAATTTTAAAGCGGATGTTGCTTATAGAAAAAATATAAATATCATTAGATATCTGGATCTTGATAATAGTCAGGTGATTGCCGGGCAAGATCTGTGGGCTATAAATTTTGTAGCAGATTATGCGATTTCCAAAAATTTAACGGCTTTAGTATATTACGATCATACATTCTCGGAATATGCCATTTCTACTGCGTTCCCGCAAACAACAATTCGATCTGGGATCACCTTGAGATATAATTTTGGAAATTAATTGGTAGCTATTTGAACAAACCCAAGAATAAATTAACTTTGTGCACCTAGAAAAAAATATTTTTATGAATATACCACAAGAATTAAAGTACACCAAAGATCACGAATGGGTGAAAATTGATGGGAACATTGCCACAATTGGCGTTACAGATTTCGCACAAGGAGAACTTGGTGATATAGTTTATGTTGAGGTGGAAACCGTTGGTGAAACTATGGAGCGTGAAGAAGTTTTTGGGACTGTAGAAGCCGTAAAAACTGTTTCAGACCTATTTTTACCTCTTGCCGGAGAGATCATCGAATTTAATGAAAGCCTTGAAGACACTCCGGAAAAAGTGAATACAGATCCTTATGGAGACGGATGGATGGTGAAGATTCAGATTACAGATGAAGATGAAATCACTGGTTTAATGAGTCCGGAAGAATATAAAGATCTTATTGGCGGCTAGACTATTACTTGTACTTGCAGTACTGTACACCCTATTAATTACTTCTTTGTCCTTAATGCAATTAGGGAAAATTTCACTTGGAAGTTTTAACCCTACAGATAAAATGATGCATTTAGGTGCATATTTTGTGTTGGGCTTTGTTTGGTTTTTTTACTATTTGTTTAAAAACGAGGATGGAAGTATTAAAAGGAAGGCTTTTTTTAACATTTCAATTATAATTATACTATTTGGTATGTTAATTGAGGTTTTACAAGGAGCACTTACAGATTATCGAGACCCGGATTGGGCTGATATACTGGCAAATAGTATCGGAGTTTTATTGGCGTTGGGCATATGTCTAGGATTATTAAAATTCTTTAAACGCTTAAAACATAAGATTAATTCATTTTTATGAAAAAATATTTTACTTTAGCAACCCTTATTAATTAGTATCGAATTATGAAACCCAAGAAAAATCCGAAAGCCGATTTAACAAAACGTAGCGTTCTCTTTCTTCAGTTAGGACTTATTTTAGTCTTATTTCTTGCTTGGCAAGGTATAGAATGGAAAACATACGATAAAAGCAATGTAGATCTTGGTCAATTAGACCTTGGTGATTTAGATGATGAAGAAATTCCAATCACGGAAATTCTTAACACTCCACCACCTCCACCACCACCACCACCAGCACCGGAAATTATCGAGGTTGTTGAAGATGAGGAAGAGGTAGAGGAAGATATCATTGAATCTACAGAAACTAATCAAGACGAGATTGTTGAGGTAAAAGAGGTTATTGAAGCACCTGTTGAAGAAGTAATTGCAGATGTTCCATTTGCAGTAATTGAAAATGTGCCAATTTTCCCGGGTTGTGAAAAATTAGCTAACAACGATCAGCGTAAGAAATGTATGAGTGAGAAAGTACAAGAATTTGTACAGAAAAAATTTAATACAGATCTTGGTAGTCAATTAGGATTAACAGGGGTTAACCGTGTAATCGTTCAGTTTAAGATAGACAAGAATGGTAATATTACAGATGTTCGTTCTCGTGCGCCACACCCAAGATTGGAGCAAGAAGCTGCGAGGGTTATAAATGCATTACCTAAAATGCAACCAGGAAGACAGAGAGGTAAACCAGTAGGAGTTATGTACTCTTTACCAATTGTATTTCAAGTACAGGATTAAAACAGTTTAAAAATTATATAAATTCCCAAATTGCTTAGCAGTTTGGGAATTTTTCGTTTATAAAGGTTTTGTATGCAAGAATAAAAATTTTGGTATCTTTCGGCTGTTTCACGCTATAACATCTGTGCTCCTTTTATGAAATATATTGGATTCCTACTTCTCTGCTTTATTTCCTATAATGCATTTTCGCAAGACGAATTTTCTGAATTTGAAACCTATCCGACGTTCTCTGAATGTTCAGAAGTAGAATTTAATGGAGAAGAAGCTTGTTTCAAAAATACTTTAATGAAAATGCTGACTGATAATTTTCAGTTACCTGCTAAAGTTTCCGAAGAAAATTATACAGGTGAAGTCATCATTCTTTTTGAGGTAACAAAAGAAGGGGATTTCAAGGTGCTTTATGTAGATGCTATTTATTCTGAATTAAAAAATGAGATACAGCGTGTTTTCGATGATTTGCCAACAATCTCTCCGGCAACATACAATGGAAAACCTGCATATGCTCAATTCCGATTACCGTTAAAAATTCCATTGGGATATACTGAAATGATTTCTTCTTCATCTGAAGCTGCTATTGCAAAGGAAGCTAGATCTGTTCAGAAGAAAAATACACTTACCGAATACGACAGTATTGTATCCAAACCATTTGTGAGCAAAATAAATTCTAGCAATTTGTTTGTGCCGCTTTCTCATGAGAGATATAACCGCTTTGATGCAGAAATGAATAGGATTGGAAATAATAGCCATACCGCTACTAAACCCTATTTATATAACGATGTTTCCAAATATTACAATTTCGATGCTGAATTCGAACAAGGGAAAACACGGAGTTCTTGGGTGGGAAGAAAAATATGGGACGAACATTTAGTTACTTTTCAAGGTGAAAACTACTGGTTTACGGGAGATGTGGTTCTAGATCTTCAAATTGGGAAGGATTTCCAAAGTGATGTTGAATTTACTTATAACAATACTCGTGGTGCCATTTTTCAGGGAGGCTTGGGAGAGAATTTTAATTTTTACACGGTAGTTTTTGAAAGCCAAGGTCGCTTTGCCGATTATTTTAATAGATATGCGGAGAGTATTGGCCCATTTGGCGGAAATCCGGCGATTGTTCCAGGTAGGGGTATTGCTAAAGAGTTTTTAGAAGACGGGTATGATTTCCCTGTAGCTGAAGGTTATTTGTCTTATAAAGTTTCAGATTTTTTCAATGTCCAATTTGGGCATGGGAAAAATTTTATTGGAGATGGGTATCGCTCTTTATTGATGAGTGATATTGCCAGTCCGTATCCTTACTTTAAACTAAACACGAGCTTTTGGAAGTTAAAATACACCAATACATTTATGTCTTTACGTGATGTAAGGGAAGAGGTTGCGGCAGAAGGTTCTTATAGAACAAAATATATGGCCAATCATTACTTGAGTTTGAATTTAACAAAGAGGTTTAATCTTGGTTTATTCGAATCGGTGATCTGGCAAAATGATAATGGCCGTGGCTTTGATGTTAATTATTTGAATCCGGTTATTTTTTATAGATCCATCGAGTTTTCAACTGGAGCGAGGGGTGGAAATGCCATCATTGGGATCACAGGAAAGTATAAATGGAGCGACCAAATCAATCTTTATGGACAATGGATTATAGATGAATTTTCTACGGAAAAGATCTTTGGGGGCAATCAGAGTTGGAAAAATAAATTAGGCTATCAGTTAGGGGTAAAATATTTTGATGCTTTTAATGTGCCCGATTTTTATTTGCAGGCAGAATATAATCAGGTGAGACCTTATACGTATTCCCATAATTCAATAGTATTAAACTATGGGCATAACAACCAATCTTTAGCTCACTTATGGGGAGCAAACTTTAGGGAGATCATAGGAATTGCAAGATATAGGAGAGATCGAATTTTTGGAAGTGCAAAGGTAATCTATGGTAAACGAGGATTCGATTTTGATGACGGGAGTGACGATAGATATTATGGCGGAAATATTTACCGCAGCGAGCGCGACCGCGCTTTTGAAGATGGAGTGAAAATTGGGCAGGGTAATACTACTACAACCTTGTTTTCTGAAGTGGAAGCAGGATATATTATAAATCCTATAACCAATCTTAAAGTTTTTGGAAGTCTTATCTATAGAGATTTTAATCCACAAGTAAATACAGATCTTATATTAAAGGAAAATACGGTTTGGTTTAATGTTGGAATACGAACCGATATCTTTAACTGGTATTACGAATATTAACAGTTATTAAGCTCTATTAAAAAATATGAAGCAATTCTGTTAGTTTATCTTATTAGTTATCAAGGATTATCACAAAAACTCTGTGAGCTTATTTGTTCTTGTCTTAAAATTCAATAAGCCCTAAAAGTTTAATTTTTTTATATGGAACCTATCCTGAAAATTAACTTTTTTACATTCTTGTTAAAACACAATTAAGAAGTATCTTTGCGCCAAATATAAAATTGCTTTTTTGAGTAATACAAGCGTACATACCCCTTCTATATCAATACTTTCAGATTTTAAAGAGATCACAAAAATGCGATTAGCCATTAGTGTGGTGTTTTCTTCTGTAGCAGGATACTTTTTAGGGGCGGAGGTAGTGAATTTTGTTACCGTTTTGCTATTGGCAATAGGAGGTTATTGCATGGTTGGGGCTTCTAATGCCTACAATCAAATAATTGAGCGGGATCTTGACGTTTTGATGGATCGTACTAAGGATAGGCCTATTCCTGCGGGAAGAATGTCTGTTAATGCTGCTTTTATAATAGCGAGCACGCTAACTGTCATTGGTTTGATAGTGCTTTATATCATCAACCCTAAAACAGCTATGTTTGGGGCTATTAGCATCTTTTTATATGTAAGTGTTTATACTCCGCTTAAAACTAGAACACCATTATCTGTATTTGTTGGTGCGTTTCCGGGTGCTATTCCGTTTATGTTGGGATGGGTAGCAGCTACCAATGAATTTAGTATTGAACCGGGAACACTTTTTATGATTCAGTTCTTCTGGCAGTTTCCTCACTTTTGGGCTATTGGTTGGTGGTTGTTCGATGATTATAAGAAAGGTGGATTTTTTATGCTGCCTACCGGGAAGAGGGATAAGGGTACGGCAATACAAGTGATATTGTACACGGTTTGGACTATTATGGTGTCTTTGATTCCGGTTTTTGGAGTTACGGGAAGATTGTTCCTTACGCCGTATGCGGGAGCAATTATTTTAGTGCTAGGCTTAGGGATGCTATATTATGCCTTCAAATTATATAAGAATCGTGATGCTATTTCAGCTAAAAAATTAATGTTTGCAAGTGTATCCTATATTACACTGTTGCAAATTGTTTATGTATTGGATAAATTTTTAAGAGAATGGATATAACACAAGAAACCAGACAGTATAAAATTGGCAGAGCCAAGAAAATGATGTTATGGTTTGGTATTGCCAGTATGGTAATGATGTTTGCGGGGATTACCAGTGCTTATGTTGTAAGTAAAAATAGACCAGATTGGATCTCTGATTTTGTGCTACCGGAAACCTTGTATTGGAGCACATTGGTTATTCTAATAAGTAGCGTCACATTTATGCTGGCGAAAAGAGCAATTCTAAAGGAAAATCGTTCGCAAGCAACGGTACTGTTGTTAACTACCCTAGCTTTAGGGATTGGGTTTGTTGATTTGCAATTCCGAAGTTTTTCAGAAATTATATCATCCGGTTATTATTTTACCGGAAGTGAAAGTACAATTACTACTTCGTTTATATATGTGGTGGTTTTACTACACCTTGCCCACCTCGCGGCAGGCTGATAGTGCTTTTGGTAGTAATTTATAACCATTTTAAACAACGCTACAAAAAGGGTCAAATGCTTGGAATTGAGCTAGGTGTCACGTTTTGGCACTTCCTCGATGCATTATGGGTTTACCTGTTTGTGTTTTTATATTTCTTTAGATAATAAATTTGCGTATTTTTGCCCATCATATAAAATCAAATTCTTCATATGGAAGCTACTGTTATTAGAACAGGTACCGAAGGTAAAACCTGGGGCGGTGGAAATGACCCATTAAGGGCTAGTTACGGTAAAATGATGATGTGGTTCTTCATCGTTTCTGATGCACTTACATTTTCCGGATTCTTAGCTGCTTACGGTTTTTCGAGATTTAAATTCATAGATTCTTGGCCAATTGCCGATGAAGTGTTTAATCACTTCCCATTTTTACATGGATTAGATGCTCCTATGTATTATGTGGCGTTAATGACGTTCATTCTTATTTTTTCATCTGTAACGATGGTATTGGCAGTAGATGCCGGGCATCATATGAAAAAGGGAAAAGTGACCTTGTATATGTTTTTAACCATTATTGGTGGAGCGATATTCGTAGGGTCTCAAGCTTGGGAATGGAAGAATTTTATAAAAGGTGAATATGGTGCGGTAACAACCAGAGGAGGAAATGTTCTTCAGTTTGTAGATGGTGAAGGTGAGCGAGTTGCACTTGCAGACTTCGCAGCAGAACTACCTGTAACCCGAGTAGCTAATCAAAGAAACAGCGGGATTTGGTTTTCTGAAAACGAAACTTTATCTGACTTTACTATTGAAGAAGTAAAAGCTGGTTTTTTAGCGAATGACAATATTTTTGTTCGAACTAAAATAATCGATGAGAATGGTGAAAAGACCATTCTTTCCAGAGAGGAATCTTTAAGCAAATTAAACACTGAAGCTATAGGAGTGGTTCATGGAGCCAATCTTGTTGAAAATGAGTATGGCCCACCATTATTTGCAGATTTCTTCTTTTTTATTACTGGATTCCACGGTTTCCACGTATTATCTGGGGTAATTATAAATATTATTATCTTCTTCAACGTGATCTTAGGAACATACGAGCGTCGCGGAAGTTATGAAATGGTTGAAAAGGTTGGTTTATACTGGCACTTTGTAGATTTAGTTTGGGTATTTGTATTTACATTCTTTTACCTGGTTTAATTCTGAAATAAATAAAAATGGCACATAGTACTACACATCATCACGAGTCTAATACCAAAAGAATTTGGTTTGTTTTTGCCTTGCTTTCTGTTGTTACAATAGTCGAGGTAGTTTTAGGGATTATAAAACCAGATTTCTTAGTAGATACGCATTTCCTTGCGATGAGTCTGCTTAACTGGATCTTTATAATTCTTACAATTTATAAAGCTTATTATATTGCATGGGCATTTATGCACCTGGAAGGTGAAACTAAAGGCATGAGAAGATCTGTTGTTTGGACTGCGATCTTTCTAATAAGTTACTTAATGTTTATTCTATTAACCGAAGGAGATTATATCTTCGATGTTTATAAGAGTAACCACGTAGCTTGGGATTTTTAATCTCCAACTATAAGTTAAAAGCATAAGAAAAGACGGTTATTTAAAACCGTCTTTTTATTTTTGTAACCCGTAATAACACGGATTTATGAAGAAATTTCTAATACTTGGCGTTTTATTCTTATTGCCAATCGTTGCCTATTTATTCTTTTCTTCTGGAATAAATAATTTCGCTAAACTTCCTGTGCTTACAGAGAATGTAAAAGACATTAGGGATTTAGAGAACAACAGGGATTCCATAGTTAGTTTTCAAAATAAGATTAGTATCGTTGCTTTCTTTGGGAATGATCTAGATGCTCTAAAAGGAAATACATTCAATTTAGATAAGAAGATTCTCGAAAAATTTTACGAATTCGATGATTTTCAATTTGTAATCATTCTTCCAAAATCAGCCAAAGCGCAAGCAGATGAATTTGTTTCAGAGTTTAATAACATTACAAACTCTAACTACTGGAGCTTCGTTTATGGAGAACCAAACGAAATTGAAGATATTTTCAAAAGTTTTAAAACAAATTTAGAACTGGATTCTAAGCTGCAAACTCCTTATGTATTTATAGTAGATAAGGATTCTAATTTAAGGGGCCGAGATGATGACGACGAGGGCTTGCTGTATGGATATGATTCCAGATCTGTTTCGGAACTTGGAAACAAGATGAATGATGATATTAAAGTGATTCTGGCAGAATATAGACTGGCATTAAAAAAATATAACTCCAAATTAACTAAGAAGTAATGAACAACAAATCTTATATAGGTATATCCTTAGTGATATTGGTTTTTGGAATCATTTTTATTCCTAAAATAATTGATAGAATCTCCAATAATGAGGTCGTAGAAAATGACCGAATGAATATTGGGAAGGGGCTTACTAAAACTGATGAGCTTTCTTATATCGAATTATACGGTGAAAATAAAAAAGTACCAGATTTTCAATTTGTAAATCAAAATGGTGACACTATATCCAATAAAGATTATATGGGAAAAGTATACTTGATAGAATTTTTCTTTACCACTTGTCCATCTATTTGTCCGATTATGAATAAGAACTTGGTAGGGGTTGAAAAGGAGGTAGGTGAAAATAAAGATTTTGGGATTGTATCTATTTCTATAGATCCGGCTCATGACACTCCAGAGGTCTTAAAGCAATATGCTGAGAATTATGGAATAACTAATCCAAATTGGAACTTTTTAACCGGGGATAGAGAAGCTATTTATACACTAGCAAATAAGGGGTTTGGTATTTTTGCCAATCCAGATGAAAATGTTCCTGGAGGTTTTGCTCATTCTGGGATGTTTGCACTTGTAGATAGAGAAGGGTATATCCGTTCTAGAACAGATCAATTTGGAAACCCTATTATTTATTACAAGGGCTCCATAGAGCGTGGGATATCTGTTTTAGAAGGGGAAGAAGAGCCTCAAATAGAGATATTAATAGAAGACCTTAAAAAACTTTTATAAATGGCAAAAATAAGTTCCGATAGAATTGCAGTGCCAATAATCATTGCACTTTCCATCCTTATTCCTATCGTAGTTATAATTTTAATGTATTTACCGGAGCGGTATAATGTTTTTGGAACTCAATCTGGAACTTTTCCATTTTTCCATGCTGTCTTAAATGGTAGTACAGCAATTTTGCTTACTGTTGGTTATTTTTTAATGAGCATTAAAGAGTATAAATGGCACAGAAATGTGATGATTATGGCATTTGTGCTATCCTCAGTATTTCTTGTAAGTTACGTGATCTCAAAAATCAGTAACGAGCCGGTGCCCTATGGCGGAGAAGGGATGTTGCGTTATATTTATTTCTTTATTTTAATAACCCATATAATCCTTTCGGCAATTATAGTTCCCTTGGTCTTGTTTGCAATGTATCGCGGACTCACTGGGCAGTACGATAAACATACTAAAGTTGCTCGATGGACATTTCCAATTTGGCTATATGTCGCAGTAACTGGGGTTTTAGTGTATGTCTTTATGTGGCCTTACTATTAATTTTTATTAAATTTATAGTCGAGGTTTGATGAATTAATTCTGAAAGAATCGAAATGAAAATTAAGTTAATCCTAATATTGTTATTATTTGTGCTACTGCCAACTTTTGCTGAAGCACAATGCGCTATGTGTAGAGCAGTATTGGAAAGCGAAGGCTCTGAGGCTGCTGCCAAAGGTATAAATGACGGGATCGTTTATTTAATGATTTTCCCATATATCCTTATAGGAGGAATAGGCTTCTTTATTTATAGATCGCTACGGAATAAGAAAACTGCTGCTTAGTTTCTTAAATTTCAGTTAAAATTTAACAGTTTTGTAACAAACAAGACTGTAACAATTCTTCTTAGTCTTAGTCTTATGCATATACCTAAAAATTGAACACTCAAGTTCTGTAGGCTGGTTCTAATTCTGGAAATATGATTGAAATTAAAGACTTGCATAAATCCTATAAAATGGGGAGTAATTCACTCCATGTTCTTAAAGGGATAAATTTTAATGTTCAAGAAGGAGAGTTAGTTTCAATAATGGGCTCTTCGGGATCCGGGAAATCTACACTACTAAATATTTTAGGAATGCTTGATGAAGCCGATTCTGGTTCTTATACCCTGGATGGTCTTCCTATCAAAAATTTAAATGAAAAAATTGCAGCTCGATACCGCAATAAATTTCTAGGTTTTATATTTCAATCTTTCAACTTAATATCTTATAAAAGTGCCTTAGATAATGTGGCACTGCCATTATATTATCAAGGAGTAAAGAGCAAAGAGCGTTTGGATGTTGCCATGAGCTATCTTGAAAAAGTTGGATTGGCAGACTGGGCTGGACATTTGCCAAACGAACTTTCTGGAGGACAAAAACAGCGAGTAGCAATTGCAAGAGCCTTAGCGTCTAATCCAAAAGTATTATTGGCCGATGAACCTACCGGAGCATTAGATACCAAAACTTCGTATGAAGTGATGGACCTAATCCAAGGAATAAATGATGAAGGAAGAACAATTCTTATTGTAACTCATGAGCACGATATTGCAGAGATGACCAGAAGAATTGTGAACTTAAAGGATGGGGTTATTATAGACGATTCTAAAGTTAATCAAGTAAGAGCATTAAGCAATGTTTGATTTAGAAAGATGGCAAGAGATCTTTGAAACCATTAGCAAGAATAAAATGCGAACGTTTCTAACCGGGCTTTCTGTAGCTTCTGGGATCTTTATATTGGTTATTTTATTGGGAATTGGACAAGGAATGCAAAATGGGATATCTAGCGAATTCGAGAATGACGCTGCCAATATTTTATTTATATTCACTGGAGCTACATCTAAAGAATACAAGGGCCTTAATCCCGGGCGACGGATCACCATGAAAAATGATGATTATAATACCACAGTTGCTAAAAACGAAGATCAATTAGAATATAAATCATCTGTTTATAGAATTTGGGGTGGTTTAATAAATTACGAAAAAGAATCTGGCTCGTATAGGGTAGAAGGGGTGTATCCCGATTTTCAATTTCTTGAAAATGCTTCGATGACCCACGGAAGATTTATTAATCCGAATGATAACAATAGCTTCGAAAAAGTCGTAGTACTTGGGAATAAGGTAAAAAACGATCTTTTTAAGAATGGAAAGGATCCTATAGGAGAGTATGTTCAAATAAAAGATATCAATTTTAAGGTTATAGGGGTTTATACAGATCCGGGAGGGGAGCGTGAAGAGTCTAGAGTTTTTATACCTATTTCAACATCTCAAAAAGCATTTAATGCGGGGAACGATATTAATTTCATGTCTTTTACGCTACAAAAAGAAGAGAATTTCGAAGCTGCTCTAGCTTCTTCTGAAAAATTTTCAGAAGAACTTGAAACTTTTTTAAAAGAAAGACACACTGTAGCACCAGATGACGAAAGAGCTATCCGAATTAACAACTCCTTGGAGAATGCAAAAAGATTCTATGACTTAATGGATATGATACGATTCTTTTTCTGGGGTGTTGGTATTTGTACCATCATTGCCGGGATCGTTGGAGTTAGTAACATCATGTTAATTATAGTGAAGGAGCGAACCAAAGAAATTGGAATCCGTAAAGCCCTTGGCGCACAACCATTAAGCATTATCGGTATGATTCTTCACGAATCTATTTTTGTAACCACTATTGCTGGTTTTGTAGGGCTTATTTTTAGTTTGGCGTTGCTCGAATTTGTTGGGCCTTTAATAGAAACAGAATATATAGCAAACCCTTCGGTGAACTTTAATGTGGCATTAATCACAGTGTTTATTTTAGTTTTAGCAGGAGCCATTGCAGGCTTTTTTCCTGCTTGGCGAGCCGCCAGAATTAAACCAATAATCGCTTTAAGAGACGAATAGTATGTTTAGCAAGGATAACTGGAGCGAAATAATAGAAGCCTTAACTTCCAATTGGTTTAGAACTGTACTAACCGCCTTTGGAGTACTTTGGGGGATCTTTATATTGGTAATCTTATTAGCTGCAGGGAAAGGTTTGGAAAATGGTGTAAAGCAAGGTTTTGGTGGCATGGCTACCAACTCTATGTTCATGTGGGCGCAAACTCCCTCAAAACCTTATAAAGGTTTGCCTAAAGGAAGACGTTATAATTTTAAGACTGGGGATGTAGAAGCGATCAAACAAAATGTTCCTAATCTTCGTTTTGTTTCTCCTAGGAATCAATTAGGTGGTTTTGGAGGAGCGAATAATGTGGTTCGCGGTCTTAAAACCGGAGCATTTAATGTGTATGGTGATTATCCTGAAGTAATTCAGCAAGAGCCTATGGATATTACGTCCGGAAGATTTATAAATTATTCAGATATAGAAGACAACCGAAAAGTAGCCATTATAGGAGAAGGCGTTATTAAAGATATGTATGATCCCGGAGAGGATATCATAGGTTCTTATATAAAAATCAATGGTGTGAACTTTATGGTTATTGGCTCTTATAAAAAGAAGGGTAATAATGGGAATCCGGAAGAAAATCAGAAACAAATTTTTGTTCCCTTCACAGCTTTTTCACAGGCTTTTAATATGGCAGATAATGTAGGTTGGATGGCGATTACTGCGGAAGATGGTTCTTCTATTACCAGTTTAAAAACTCAAGTTTTCGATGTTATAAAATCCAGACACTCATTACATCCCGAAGACGATCGGGCTATAGGGAATTTTGACTTATATGAAGAATTCAGCAAAATAAACGGATTATTCGTGGCCTTGAAAGCAGTGGCTTATTTCGTAGGAATTTTGGTGTTACTATCGGGAATTATTGGTATTTCTAATATTATGCTCATAGTAGTGAAAGAGAGAACCAATGAAATTGGTGTTCGTAGAGCACTTGGAGCTACTCCTTGGAACATTAGAGGCCAGATATTAATGGAATCTATATTTTTAACAATTATATCCGGAATGGCTGGTATTGTACTCGCTACAGGAGTTATCGCCTTGGTAAATATGCAATTAGAGGGAGTAGATACATCCACTATGATGTTTGCAAATCCTAGCGTAGATCTTGGGGTTGTATTTGTGGCTTTGAGTATCTTAATAATTTCAGGTTTATTGGCAGGTTTAATTCCTGCACAGAATGCCATTAAAATTCAACCCGTAGACGCACTCAGAACAGAATAAAAGACAATTTAGACTAATAATAAGAAAAATGAAAAAAGTATTTACAGTAATAATTCTTGTACTTATCGCCATCACCTTTGTGGGGGCTTTGTATTATTTGTTTCAAAAGAATCAAGAAGATCCAATAGTGTATGAGACCGAAACTCCATCGCGCCAATCTATCGTGAAGAAGACGGTTGCTACTGGAAGCATAGTTCCAAAAGAAGAAGTACTTATAAAACCAAATATTTCAGGAATTATAGATGAGATTTATATCGAAGCTGGAGATGCAATTAAGTCTGGTGATCTTATTGCGAAAATTAGGGTAATCCCTAATGTGTCTTCCTTACAAAGTGGGAAAGATGCGGTTGCAACGGCTAAGATCAATTTAGATACCGAAAAGAAATTATACGACCGGCAAAAATCACTTTTTGATAAAGGTGTAATCTCTGCAAACGATTGGGATAATGCCCAAGTTGCATACCAGAGGTCGCTTCAGAATTATAAATCTGCACAACAGAATTATGAGATTATTAAAACTGGAACTACTAGTGGTCTTGGAAGCTCAGCGAATACTTTAATAAGATCTACAATAGACGGGATGGTATTGGATGTTCCTGTGAAAGAAGGAAACCAAGTAATTGAAAGTAACAACTTTAATGATGGAACTACCTTAGCCACGCTGGCAGATGTGAATAACATGATCTTTGAAGGAAAGGTAGATGAAAGTGAAGTAGGGAAAATAAAGGAAAACCTTCCTTTAGAAATAACCGTTGGTGCCATTGAGAATAAAAAGTTTGATGCGATTTTAGATTATATCGCTCCAAAAGGAATCAGTGAGAATGGGGCAATCCAATTCAATATTAAAGGAACATTAAATAAAGCGGACACTACCTTTATTAGAGCAGGCCTTAGTGCAAATGCTTCAATTATATTGGCTAAAGTAGATAATGCCTTGGCATTAAAAGAGGCTTTAATTCAATTTGATCCTAAGACACAAAAACCATTTGTAGAAGTAATGACCGGCGATCAGGAATTCACGAAAAAAGAGGTTGAATTAGGGGTGAGCGATGGGATTTTTGTACAGGTTTTAAGTGGAGTTTCAGAAGGAGATAAGATTAAAATCTGGAATCAAGTAAAACCGGCTCAAGCCATGAATAATAACTAGTTTCAACTTTTGTGTAACAACTTCCTAATTTCTTAGACCAATCCTTCACAATCTTAATTATGAAAAAAACAATATTACTAGCTTGCCTATTTTTAATTTCTGCAGTGGTGACTGCGCAAACTAAAAAATGGAGCCTGCAAGAATGCGTAGCCTATGCATTAGAAAATAATATCTCTGTTAAACAATCGGCATTGGATATTGAATCGGCGGAGATCGAACGCTTAGATGCTGTTGGGAATTTTATCCCCTCCTTAAATGGTCGTGGTTCTTTAACGAGTAGTGGAGGTTTAAGTATTAATCCAACAAGCAACCAATTTGAGAACACTCGTTTCACATCATTTTCAGGTGGTTTTTCTTCCAGTTTAGCCTTGTTTGATGGGCTTCGGAATTTAAGGCAATTAGAGCGCGCTAAACTTTCAAAGTTGGCCAGTCAATATTCCTTGGAACAAATGAAAGACGATATTGCACTTTTTGTGGCTAACTCGTATTTGCAAGTGTTATTCAATAAACAAAACGCAGAAGTACTTAGATCTCAAAATACAATTACTATCGACCAATTAAAAAGAACTCAGGACTTAGTAGATGCAGGGGTGTTACCAAAAGGTGACCTTTTAGAAATTGAAGCTACAGCAGCCAATGAGCAGCAACGAATTATAGTAGCAGAAAACAACATTAAAATCTCTTTAATTAGTCTTGCTCAACTATTGTTGATTAAAGATTACGAAAATTTTGACATTGTAGAAGGGGATTATAATATTGTTGGGAATGAAATGTTAGCGAATTCACCCTACGAGCTTATAGAAAAAGCTAAGGAAGAGCGTTATGAGATTAAAATTGCTGAAGAGCAAAAAGCGATAGCAGAAAAGGATGTGCAAATAGCAAAAGGAGCTTATTATCCCACGCTTTCTGCTTTCTTCGATTATAATACTCGATATGCGGATAACGATAATTTTGGCAGGGATTTCACACGCCAATTATATGAGAATGACGGGGTATCTTATGGATTGCAAATGAATATTCCTATTTTGAATGGCTTTGCCACTAGAAATCAGGTAAAACGCAGCAAAATCAACGTAGAGCGAGCAGAATATCGTTTGGAGCAGGCAGAGTTGGATTTGGAGGCAAATGTATACCAAGCCTATGTAGATGCCCAAGGAGCATTAAAAGCTTACGAAGCAGCACAGTCGGCTTTAGATGCACAAGATCAGGCCTATTTGTATGCTACAGAGCGTTTTGATGTTGGTTTAACCAATGCCTTCGATTTCAGTCAGTCTAAAGTGAGATTGGAAAATGCACAAACAGAATTATTGCGAACTAAGTACGATTATATATTCAAATTAAAGGTGATCGAGTTATATTTTGGAATCCCGGCAACCGATCTTAAATTTTAAATCATGAAGAAAAAAACACTTATTATCATTGGTGTCATTGCAGTTTTATTAATAGTTGTCCTTGTGGTAGGAAAAAAAGCCGGTTGGTTTGGAGCTTCAGGAAACTTTAAAGAAGTAGAGATTACTAAAATTGAGCCTTTAGAAATAATTGAAACGGTATCTGCTACTGGAAAAATTCAGCCGGAGATCGAAGTGAAACTATCTTCTGAAGTTTCCGGAGAAATTATAGATCTTCCAATTGTGGAAGGCCAGATGGTAGAAAAAGGAGATCTTTTAGTTCGAATTAATCCTGATATTTATCAGTCTAGTTTACAGAGATCAAGAGCAGGTCTTCAGAATGTACGTGCGAACTTTGCACAATCTGAAGCAAGCTTAAAGGAAGCAAAATCTAATTATGAGAGAAATAAAACCTTATTTGATAAAGGAATAATTTCTAAAGCAGAATGGGACCAAATAGTAGCGGCTTACGAGCGATCTGAAGCTTCTAAAAATGCAAGTTACTACAGTATGCAAAGTGCGGCAGCAACAGTCACCGAAGCAACAGATAACTTAGCAAGAACAACTATTTACGCTCCAATGCGCGGAACGATTTCTAAGCTGGATGTAGAGTTGGGGGAACGTGTTGTTGGAACTCAGCAAATGGCTGGAACAGAAATTATGCGTGTTGCCAATCTTTCTAAAATGGAAGTGGAAGTAGATGTAAATGAAAATGATATTGTAAAGGTATCCGTAGGAGATAGCACGAAAGTAGAAGTGGATGCTTACTTAAAAAGAGAATTTAAAGGGGTGGTTACAGAAATTTCGAACTCTGCGATCCAAGGCTTAACAGCAGATCAGGTAACGAATTTTAAAGTAAAGGTTAGAATATTAGAGTCTTCTTATCAAGATCTTTTGGAAGGGAAAAAGGAAAATTATTCTCCCTTCAGACCAGGAATGACTGCTACTGTAGATATTATTACTAGAAGAAAAAGCAATGTGATAGGTGTGCCAATTAGCGCCATTGTTATTAAAAATGACACCACTACCACAAAATCTAAAGGAAAGAAGGACGAAGCTAATGAAAATAAAGAACAAAAATTTGAGACTGTTTTTGTAAAGGACGGAGATAAGGCTAAATTGCGCGTTGTTAAAACCGGAATTCAAGACGATAGAAATATCGAAATTCTTTCGGGTTTAAAACCAGGAGAAGTAGTAATTACTGGGCCTTATAATACAGTTACAAAATCTTTAAAATCTGGAGATGAGGTAACCTTATTGAAAGAGGAAAAGCCTAGTGAATAAATAAAAGAATAGTGTTCACAATACTTTGTATAGAAACCGCTTCCACCAATTGCTCTGTGGCGATTGGTGTGAATGGAAAGTTGCTCGCCTTAAAAGAAGATTACGATTCCAACTATTCGCATGCGGAAAGATTGCATATATTCATTCAAGAAATACTTGCTGAAAACAACTTAGAACTTTCAGATCTGGACGCTATTGCGGTAAGTAAAGGTCCGGGATCTTATACCGGCTTGCGCATCGGCGTGTCTGCAGCTAAAGGTTTATGTTTTTCATTAGACATTCCTCTTATTTCCGTGCCTACACTAACTTCTTTAGCCATGCAGGTTAAAGGAAGCGAAGAAGGCTTAGCTATACCTATGATGGACGCTAGAAGAATGGAAGTTTACACGGCAATATTCGATAAGGATGGAAATCAAATTGAAGAAACCTCTGCTAAAATTCTTGATGCAACATCTTATAAGAACTATTTAGATGAGCACATTGTTTATTTTATAGGGAGTGGCGTAGAAAAACTTCAGAAGATCTGTGAACACCCGAACGCTCGATATATAGTAAATATATTGCCATCTGCAGCGCAAATGATAACATTGGCAACTACAAAGCACAAAAAAAGCGACTTTGAGGATGTCGCTTATTTTGAACCTTATTATTTAAAAGATTTTATGGTGGGATAAATTAACTAATCCCTTCTTTTTTATCTGAATGATTATAAAAATGCACATCTCTTTGTGGGAAAGGAATTCCTACTCCGGCAGCTTCTAATCTCGTTTTTGCTTCTTCAATTGTATACCAGTGGCAATCCCAGAAATCTTCATTTAAAGCCCAAAATCTTAGAGATAGATTTACTGCACTATCTGCTAATTCTGTAACAACTACTTGAGGCGCAGGGTCTTTAAAGATTTTCTCTTGCTCTGCCATAAGATTTACAAGAATATCTTTCGCTAGCTTAATATCACTATCGTAAGAGATTCCTATAGTAATTGCATCTTTTCTCTTACCTTCAACGGTATAATTTATAATATTATCGTTTGTTAACTGACCATTAGGAATTACCGCCAACTGATTTCCAAAGGTTGTTAATTTAGTATAAAATAAAGAGGTTTCCTTCACCGTTCCGGAAACACCTTGAGCTTCAATAAAATCTCCACTTTAAAGGGTTTCAATACAATAATTAGAACTCCTCCGGCAAAATTAGAGAGTGAACCTTGTAAGGCTAAACCAATTGCCAAACCTGCAGCACCAATAATTGCTACTAGAGAGGTGGTTTCCACACCTAGTTTTGTAATCACCAATATAAATAAGATGATTTTAAGCGTGTAGTTGGTGATGTTAACTATAAAATTTTCGAGAGTTACATCAAAATCTGCTTTGTCAAAATATCTTCGAATATAGCCTACTACAATTTTAATAAGCCAAAGTCCAAATATTAATAAAAATAGAGCGTAAAGAAGACTAGGAAGAAAGTCTATAAACTTGTCTGTATATTCTTTTGCGTATTCTTCCCAATTGTCTAAGTATTTCATTGATTTTAATTTTTCGCAAAAAAAAGATATTTATTGCGGAATTGATAATTTTTGCTGTTTAAGTATTGTTAAATCTATTTTATTAACTCTAAAGCTGCTTTTATTGTTGTTACAGGAAGCTGGCATGCTCCATTGGTGCAAACGTAAATGAGATCTTGACCTTCTTTAAATCTATGTTGAAAAAGGGGGGAATTTTCACTTTCTACTTCTGAACCTGCAATTAAAACATTAGGAAGATACTGGGTGTTAAGCTCTTGCAGTATTTTTTTTTGCATTTGGCCCCATAATTACAACTTCATAAAAACTGTGGTTAAAATTAAGGTGAAGACTTAGCCAGTTGGAATAGCCTTGTGGATAATCCTCAAGTTGAGGGGTTACCGCATTTATCATTTCTTCTGAAATATTTAAAAAAGTCCCCTCTTCAAAATATTTTGAAAGTTTGAATAGATTTTGAGCCATCACAGAATTTGATGCAGGGATTACATTGTCTGAAAGTTCGTAATTCCGAGTAATAAGTGGCTTGTCTTGCTTAGATGTAAAATAAAATAGTCCTGTTTCCGGCTCATAGAAAATTTGGATGCTATAATCCATCAATTTCTTTGAAAAATGAAGCCATTCAAAATCTAAGGTAATCTCATACAATTTAATAAAGGCTTCAATTGTAAAAGCATAGTCTTCTAAATAGCCGTTAATGGAACTTATTCCATTTTTAAAGGAGCGATGAAGATTTCCTTCAGATTTATATAAGTGTTCTTGTATAAAGGTAGCATTTTGAAGGGCGGTAGCTAAATAATCTTTGTTTTGAGTAATCTTATAAGCATCTACATAACCGGATAGCATCAAGGCGTTCCAAGAGGTTAGTTGTTTATCGTCTAATCTTGGCTTTTCTCTTTTATTTCTTTCTTCTGAAGAAAGTACCTCTAACCAATGAGCTTTTATCGCTTTAAATTCCATTGAATCTAATTGATTCTTGTTTAAAAATGAAGCTTCATCTTCGGTTCGAATTAAAACGTACTCATTGTCCTCCCATTTTCCATAAGAATTCACATTGTAATATTCCTTAAAAAGGGAAAACTCATCTTTTAAGAGCTCTTTCAATTCGTCTACTTCCCAAGTATAAAAAGCTCCTTCTCTAAGTTTGCCGTTTTTATCGATGCTGTCTGCATCTAGCGAAGAGTAAAATGAGCCTTCTTTGGTTTTAAGGTTGTTTTCTATAAATTCCAAGGTTTGTTCTACCACTTCTCTATACCAACCTATTTTTGTTACAGCATAGGCTTTGCTATATAGACTCACCATTTGGGCGTTGTCATACAGCATTTTCTCAAAATGCGGAATGTGCCATTTTTCGTCTACAGAATATCTTGAGAATCCTCCTTCAATATGATCGTAAATGCCACCAAAGGAAATCTTAGTTAGACTCAGTTTTACAAAATCTTTAATGTTTTTATGATTGTATAACTGTGAATACTTCAGTAAAAATTCAAAATTAGAAGGGATCACAAACTTGGGAGTTTGTTTAGTTCCCCCATATTGCCAATCGAAATTCTTTTCTAATTTTTCAGAGATAAGATTGAGATCGATATCGTTTTCAGATTTCGAACTTGCAATCAATTGAATATTTTTAAGTCCTTCATTTAATTTATCGGCGTATTCATATAACTTTTCAGGGTTTTCTTTATAGAGTTTGGCAATTTGTAACAACGAATTTTTCCAGTCTTCTTTCCTAAAGTAAGTACCGCCCCAAACCGGGCGACCATCTGGTAAGGCAACTATATTCATTGGCCATCCACCGCTTCCTGTCATTATTTGTACGGCACTCATATATACCATATCTACATCTGGTCGCTCCTCCCGATCTACTTTTATATTATAATAATGGGTGTTCATGATTTCTGCCACATCTTCATCTTCAAAACTTTCATGTTCCATTACGTGGCACCAATGGCAAGCGGCGTAACCTACGCTAATAATAATCAGCTTATTATCTGCAACAGCTTTCTCTAGAATATCAGATCCCCAAGGATACCAATTTACAGGATTGTGAGCATGCTGTAAAAGATAGGGGCTGCTTTCGTTGATTAGAGAATTTGTATGCTTTTCAGATTTCATAAATAATAATATAAAAAAATAAAAGAATCATTTAAAGCGAAAAAGCTAATAACAAGTATTTCAGTCTGTAAGACTATTAAATTACTTGCTATTAGCTTTTACTAATTTTTCTGAAGAAAATTTTAGCTTACTTCAAAAGAGATTTTTACGTTTACACGATACTCGGTTAAATTTTCACCTTGTACTCGTGCACTTTGGTCTTTTATGTAAACAGATTTGATGTTCTTTATCGTTTTAGCTGCGTGTACTACAGCATTTTTAGCTGCGTCTTCCCAACCTTTACTAGAGGTTGCCATTACTTCAATTACTTTAATTACTGCCATAATATTTCTTTTAAATTGGTTATTATTAATTACCTATCTAAGTTAGTGAATTATAAAGGCCTTGTTTATAAAGCTATGTTAAATGGCTAATCCTTAGCATTTGTAAAATAATACTATCCGTTTGCAGCTTCTACATGTTCTACTTTCCCTTGCAGCATATCTCGCATCATGGCTTCGATCCCATTTTTTAAGGTAGCGGTAGAAGATGGGCAACCACTACAAGCTCCCTGTAAGATAACTTTCACAGTTTTGGTTTCTTCATTGTAGGAGTCAAAAATGATATTTCCTCCATCACTTGCAACAGCGGGTTTTATGTATTCTTCTAAGATCTCGATAACTTGAGTAGAAACAGGATCCAAATTTTCCGGTTTCTTATCTCCAGTAGCAACAGCTTTATTTTCTTGCTCTTTTTTAAGCGTTTCTTTTAAAACGATGTCTTTCCCATCCTGAATGTATTTGGTGATAAATTCACGTAATTCCATGGCAATCTCCTCCCAGTTTGCGATATCGTATTTATTAATAGAAATATAATTCTCATCGATAAATATTTCCTTCACATAAGAAAAGTTGAATAAGGCTCTTGCTAAAGGAGCATTTTGAGTAGCATCTATATTTTTAAACTCAGCTGCTGCGATCACCAATTTCTTGTTGGCCACAAATTTCATTACAGATGGGTTGGGAGTAGTTTCTGCATAAACAGTAACAGGCACTTTTTTGGAAGGGGTCGCAGTACTGTCATCTGCTTTTATAATAACTCCATGATTATTTAAGTACTCCAATAATTGTTCTGAAACCTCTTCCTGCACATCTGCCCATTCTATTATATTGTACTTTTCTATAGCTATAAAATTCTGAGCTATAAAAACAGTTTTTACAAATGGTAAGTGAAATAATTGCTGTGCTAAAGGGGATTTTTGAGCTTCCTCTATATTTCCGAATTCAAAACTTTCATGTCTTGTTAAAAACTGATTTGTTTCAAATTTTACAATCGCCGGATTAGAGGTTGGCTCTATATTTATGGTATATGTGTTCATCTTCAATATTTTGTTGCAAAATTACTAAAACAAAGTGCGGTAATCTATATATTTACAATTGTTATTCCACTTGCCTTGATAGGTTAAACTTATCTTGGAATTATTCTGAATTTAAAAAGGGCCTTGGTATTTTTCAAATGATTTGTCATTTAATGAAATTATATTTTTTTGTCATTCTTGCGCTATGCTTTTTAACGACTTCGACTTCTGAAGCTCAAGAAGTAATACCTACCTATTCAGACTATTTAACTGATAATTTATATTTATTGCATCCTTCTATGGCGGGTGCAGCAAATTTCAATAAAATTAGACTTACTGCGAGGCAGCAGTGGTTCGACGTGAAAGAGGCACCTAGTTTACAAACTTTAAGTGTAAATGGCCGATTAGGTGAAAAGATTGGGGTTGGAGGTATCGTTTTTAATGACCAAAATGGAAACTATTCTAAACAAGGTGTGTATGCTACAATGGCATATCATTTATTGCTTTCCAGAAGTGAACTAGATCTCAATCAATTTTCGTTTGGGATAAGTCTAGGGGTTATACAACATAGTTTAGATCAATCCGGCTTTACAGATTTCGATCCGCTAATTGGAGGCGGAAATCCATCAGATATCTACGCAAATATGGATGTTGGGATGTCTTATTATTATTTAGATTTTTTCGCACATGCAACGGCTAAGAATATTCTTCCAATTAGAAGAGAATTATTCTATTCAGATGCTGTGCCTAATAATCAGCGAAAGTATTTATTCTCTACGGGCTATGTTTATACCAAAGCAAACAGCGATTGGAGTTTTGAACCTTCAATTTTATTTCAGTTAAGAGATCAAACTTCAGAAAAATCTATAGATGGAAACCTAAAGGCGTACAGAACTTTAGAACTTGGAGATATTTTTGGAGGTGTTTCTTATAGAAGGAGTTTTGAGGGTGCAGAATATACTACTGATGGAACAAAGATCGAAAATCAGCAATTGCAATATGTAACTCCCTTTATTGGCTTAGAATACAAGAGATTCCTTTTTGCGTATACGTATTCGCATCAAATAAACTCTATAGTGCTTAGTAATAATGGTTTTCATCAAATTACCTTAGGCTACAATTTTGGAGAGGATCGTGGAAGATACGATTGTAAGTGTCCTGCGATCAATTAGAAATCTAAATAAGTAACTTCTAGGTTATTTTCTTCAGCAGCTACTAATTTTGCTAGAATATCAGGATCGGCATTGCTGTAAAGAATGTGCTTTGAGTTATTTGCAGAAGTATTCATTAACTCGTTTTCCAAAAGCACTTTCTTGGTTTGTCTCGCAACTGCTTCCCCGGAGTCTATAATGGTTACATCTGCAGGTAAAATTTCTTTTAAGACAGGAAGTAAATAGGGATAGTGGCTACATCCCAAAACCAGATAATCGATCCTTGCATCGAGCATTGGTTTTAGAAGTTTGGATAATAGCTCCTTAATCTCGGTGGAATTTTGTCTTCCTTGCTCGATAAGACTTACCAAACCGTTTCCTACTACTTCTATAATATTGATATTTTCTGAATATAGTTCGGAAGTCTTGGAGAACAGTTTACTGGAAAGTGTCCCTTTGGTGGCTAGAATCCCAATAGATTTTGTTTGAGATTTTAATGCTGCCGGTTTAATTGCAGGTTCTATCCCAATAATTGGTAGAGGGTAGGTGTCTCTTAAAATTTGAATAGCATTGGTGGTAGCCGTATTACACGCTACTACGATAATTTTGCAACCCATAGCTAGAAGCTTTTCAGTATTTTTTTTACTTAAAGCTATAATTTCCTCGATAGGTTTTTCCCCATAAGGAGCATTCTTACTATCGGAAAGATAAATGCTATGTTCTCTAGGTAATAGCTGGATCACTTCCTTCCAAATAGAAGTGCCGCCTACGCCAGAATCAAAAAAACCAATGGGGCTTGAGTTGCTCATTGGTACAAAAATAAAAACTGCGCCTCAATGAAGCGCAGTTTTATGAAATATTATTTAGAAAATATTACATTCCTAATTCTTTCTTTACGTCAGGCATTAAATTATAACCATCTGCCATGATCACTCCAGCTCCATTAGAAGAGTCTAATACGTAATCGTATCCTTTAGCTCTTGCAACTTTTTGGATTGCAACTCTAGCTTTTTCGTAAACTGGCTTTAAAAGATCAAGTTCTTTTTTCTGAAGATCTTGTTGTGCCTTTTGTCCGTGTTCTTGAATTCTTCTTTGAGTTCCTTGTAATTCTTGAGCTCTTTTTGCATTTTCTTCATCTGTCTTTGTAGCAGCCTCAGATTCGTAACGTTGCATTGTTTTTTGAGCTTCAGTCATCATATCTCTGATCTCAGCATCGTAGGTCTTTTGTAATTTTTCTAATTGTCCCATAGCTTCTTTGTAAGAAGGCATAGTTTCAACTAATTCTTGAGACGCAATATGAGCAACTTTCGATTGTGCATTAGTAAAAGCTGTTGCTCCAATCATTAAAGCTACTGCTATAAAAAGGGTTCTAAATTGTTTCATTTTTAATGTATTAATTGTTAAGTGTTAAAGGTTTGCGTTATTTATTAATCGTTATCTTTCTTTTTCATGTCCTCAATTTTTTGCTTTCTAGCGGCATCTATCGAGTCCTTTTTACGTTGTCTATCTGCTAATATTTTTGCCTGCGCTCTTCAAACTCTCTTTTTTTAACCTCTCTAATCGAGTCTTTTTCTTGCTTTCTAGCTTCTAAAAGAGCTTCTCTTTCATCTTGCACGGCTTTCACAGCTTGTTGCTTTTCAGCAATTTCTTCATCTTCCTCTACAGTACGATTCTCTTCAATTTCCATTTCAGCAATCTCGTCTCTAGAACTTAACTGTTCTCTTTTAGATGCTCTTGTAATGATCCTTAAAACTTGATCGCTAATGTTATGTTTTTCTGCTGAAAAAACCATTCCCACATTAGAGGTTCTGTCAAAAATATAATCGTAATTTCTTTGAGCTCCAATTTCCTGAATCGCATTAAAAACCTGATCCTGAATTGGCTTTATTAATTGTTTCTTCTGAAGTAAAAAATCTCCATTAGAACCGAAACGTTTCTGCTGATATTCTGCTATTTTAGATTCTTCGAAAGCGATCGTTGCTTCTCTTTCTTCAATAAGTTCCTTTGTTAATAAAGGTCTTTCTTGTTCCAGAGCAATTTGCATTGCTTCCACTTTCTTCAAATCTCTATCCAACTCCATCTTCCACTGCTGCACTCGCTCTTCTAATTGCGCCGAAGCCTCTTTATATTCAGGAACATTTGCCAAGATAAATTCCATATCTATATAAGCGATCCTGTTTGGTTTCTGAGCCTGAACTAATGGCTGAAATCCTGCTAAAAAAATTAGTAGAATAAAAACTTGACGTTTCATAGTATTGCTATTAGAAATAATCGTGCCAAACCTAGAATTGCTGCCCGATTATAAAGTGAGTTTCCCAACCATTTGGTGATGTTCCTCCAGGGATAGGATCAAAACCATAACCAAAGTCTATTCCTAGCAACCCAAATTGAGGCATAAAAATTCTCAATCCGGCACCTGCAGACCTGTTTAACTGAAACGGATTAAAGTCTCTAAAATTGTCATAAGATGCTCCACCTTCCATAAACATTAATGCGTAAATAGATGCTGCTGGTTTAAGCGTGATAGGATACCTTAATTCCAGCGAGTATTTGTTATAGATCACGGCTCCATCTTGATTGGTAGCCTGACTAAAACTTGTTCTATCTAAAGGTACTAAAGATTGGTTTGGATATCCCCTTAATGCAATACTTTCTCTTCCATCTAAGCTGAAAGCCCCTAGTCCATCTCCACCTAAATAGAAACGCTCAAAAGGAGGAATCCCACGATCATTATTATAAGCTCCAAGGAATCCATATTCTACACCTGTTTTTAAAACTAGAGGTCCTTTAGGCCCTATATTAAATAAGGTCGTAAACCATGCAGCGTCAAATTTTATTTTATAAAATTCTAACCATTTAAATTTTTCCTGATCTATTTTAGCTTGATCTCCTACCGGTGTATCACCTGGTCGTAGTCTTAAGCCATCTGAATTTAAAAGATTTCCATCTGCATCTTCAAGTTGGAATTCTCTTTGGTTTTCAAGATCATTATAATCTACACCGTTCCATAAAGAGTACGGAGGCGTAAATTTTGCTATAAAATTAAATTCAGATCCTACTGTTGGAAAAATTGGGTTTAACCCTTTACTGTTTCTGCTAAGTCCTAATGTGTAGGTAAGGTTATTAGAGAATCCATCCCCAAAAGTAAATAGTCCTGTGTTATAATTATTTAAATCGTATCTCTGGAAACCTACTGCTTGAGATAAGGTGAAATAATCGTCTGGCCATTGTAATCTCTTCGCTAAACCAACATTTACTCCTAAAATATCGAAACTTCTAGATTTATCTGCTCTTCTAGTTTGTGGGTCAAATAAGAATTGTCTTGTATAAGAAAAGGAAGTAGATAAACTTTTAGGTTTTTTTCCACCTAACCATGGTTCTACAAAAGAAAGACTATAGGTTTGGTAATAGATACTTGCTTGTGCTCTCAAAGATAGTTTTTGACCGTCTCCCATTGGAATTGGCTTATAGGCCTCTTTATCAAAAATACCTGCAAGTGAGAAGTTATTAAAAGATAATCCTAAGGTCCCAATGAAACCACCACCACCATAACCACCTTGTAGCTCTATCTGGCTAGCTCCAGCTTCTGTTACGGCATATTCCATATCTAGCGTTCCGCTATTTGGATCTACGTTTTGGAAATTTGGCTGCACATTCTCTGCATCAAAAAATCCAAGCTGACCTATTTCTCTAATAGTTCTTACAACATTTTCCTGACTGTATTTTTGGCCTGGCTTCGTACGTAGTTCACGATATACAACGTGATCTTTGGTCTTGGTATTTCCAACTATACTAATTTTGTTGAAATAAGCTTCCTTACCTTCCACAATTCTGATCTCAAAATCTATAGTGTCATTATATACCTTGGTTTCAACCGTGTTTATTTGAGCAAAAAGGTACCCGTTGTTTTTGTAAAGGTTGGCAATATCCTGAGAATCTGGCTTGGACTGATCTGAGATACGTTTCTCTAATAGTACTCCATTATACACATCCCCTTTACTTATTCCTAAAGCTCTCTTTAGTAAGTCATCAGAATAAACCACATTTCCTATGAAATCTATGTTTCCAATATAATGTCTATTTCCTTCTTCTACTTGAAGTTGCAATGCAACTGTTTCAGGATTTTCTATGATCAAGGTATCAGATACTATCCGTGCATCTCTAAATCCTTTTTCTTTATACTTATTTACAATTTCAACTTTATCTGCTTCAAAATCATCATAATTAAATTTTGATCGCTTCCAAACTCTAAAGAAATTCTTCTCTTTAGTGTTGCTCATGGCACTTTTAAGCTTAGCATCACTCAACTCTTCATTACCAATGAATTCAATATCGCTCACTTTTACCTTTTCTCCACGATCTACATTTACTACCATGTTTACCTTACTGGCACCTGTAGTATCTACAACTGGAGTCGTATTGATAGATACTTTTGTATTAAAGTAGCCATCTTTTTTATACTTGTCTTCTATATAATTTTTGGTAGTAGTTGTGAGATTTTCTGTTACCTTGGAACCAGGAGTTAAAGAGTTCTCTTTTATGAGTTCCTCTTGAGCAGTCTTTTTCTTGATTCCTTGAATTCTAACTTCTGCCAACTCCGGAACTTCCTGAATTTCAAGTTCAAGATCTGCAACGTTACCATCTATATTGCTAACGTAAAAATTAATGTCGCTAAAAAGACCAAGGTCCCAAAGCTTCTTTATAACCTTACTTAATTTATCTCCCGGAATAAAGATTTCATCACCAGTTTTTAAGCCTGTATAGGCTATGACAGTCTGCTCATTATAACTAACTGTTCCTGTTACTTCAATCTTTCCTATTGTATATTTACTTCCTCCACCTAGCGGTAAATCTTGTGCCTGAAATGATAGGGTATACAAAAAACAAAATGCCAAAAGGCTTAAAAACTTTTTTGACATGCTTGCTTTAACTAATCTGCTCACTGGTTTTTCCAAATCTTCGTTCTCTCGTTTGATAATTATAAATGGCTTCGTACAAATCTTCTCTACGAAAATCAGGCCATAAAATCTTGCTAAAATATAATTCTGCGTATGCTATTTGCCATAATAGAAAGTTACTTATCCGTTGTTCGCCACTGGTTCGAATAAGTAAATCTACGTCCGGTAAATTTTGGGTGTAAAGATGCTGATTTATAATTGATTCATCAATAGCATCTAAGGATAATTCCTCATTTTTTACTTTTTGGCTAATATCCTTAACTGCATGAATCAATTCTTCCCTAGAACCATAGCTTAAAGCTAAAGTAAGGGTCATTCTATTGTTATTTTTCGTCTTATCTATAACTTCTTTAAGCTCTTTTTGCGCTTTTTTAGGTAATGTATCAAGATTTCCTATGGCATTTAGCTTAATGTCATTTTTGATAAGTGTTTTTATTTCTTTTTTCAGTGAAGTGACCAATAATCGCATTAGCGTATCTACTTCCAATTTTGGGCGATTCCAATTTTCTGTAGAAAAAGCATATAAAGTAAGATTTTCGATGCCTAACTCCGCAGAACCTTCTACAACGTCGCGAACGGCTTTCGTGCCTTCTTCATGTCCAAATGCACGTAAAAATCCTTTTTGCTTTGCCCATCTACCATTACCATCCATAATAATGGAAATATGTTTTGGTAAACTTTTTAGGTTGATTTTTTCTTTGAACATTTTATATATTACAGTAACATGGTTTTTTTCCGAACGTAAAGGTAAAGCTTACACCTGAAAATACATACCAGTCTTTAGTATTTGTGTTCCCAAATTCTCTTGGGGGGTCTCTTCGCCCTAATAATTCTTGAGGATTACTACCATCGATATTGTCGGTAAAGGTATATCTTACCCCAATTTCTAGAGCGCCTATGATTTTTGGAGTTATTGTTTGCTTATATCCAAAAATCAATGGAATTGCAAAACTCCAGTTGTCTCCTTGAGGTTCTAACATCCCTGAGTTTGGGCGATCCGCACTTAAATAATGATGATTTGTGTTAAAATAGGTGATTCCTGTATAAAGGTATGGTGTGCCTTGCTGTACAGCATCATGAAGATCGAAAGCGTAAAAATTGAACTCCAGTCCTAATGAAGCTTCTGCAATATGGTTTGTAAAACTATAAGCTCTTTGCTGCCTACGTACTTCATTAGATTTAGTGTCGTCTGCCTGAATTTCAGCATATAGTAAACTAAATCTAAAGCTATGTCTATCGCTTCTATTCCATTTAACTAAAGCACCACCTACAAGCGTACTGGGATTTATATAGGAAGATTTTCCTACATCTCCTATATAGTTTGCACCTCCAATAAATGGACCTAATTCAAAGGTTTGAGCAACAGTAGATTTAGAGAAAGCAAACAAAATAATTAGTAATATCAGGTGCCTCATAGGTTTTCAAAAGTTTGCAAATATAACAATATTGTTTGCCCTGCAATAATTTAGGCGTTTTTGTATATGTCTATAAACAAATAATGCAGGGTTTTATTGTTTAGTTGCGTTTGTCTTCGCCCCATAAAAGTTTTTTTCTAAGGGTCCCAAGAAAACTATCTTTTTCGATCTCTACCATACTAATTGTGAAGGGAGCAATTTTAATGTTGATCTTGGTGTCATTGCTAAGGGTTGCAATGCGAGAATCCATAGAAACTAGAAAAAAGTCCTCTCTTCCCGATACTTTAAGACTAATTTTAGTGTCATCCTTTATTACTAAGGGTCTTGCGTTCAAATTATGAGGAGCAATTGGAGTTATGACCAAGGCTTTTGTGTCTGGAACGATTACCGGGCCACC
The DNA here is from genome assembly GCF_000258765.1 of Gillisia marina. GTDB lineage: Bacteria > Bacteroidota > Bacteroidia > Flavobacteriales > Flavobacteriaceae > Gillisia > Gillisia marina. The sequence goes on along the minus strand of NZ_AJLT01000010.1, from coordinate 14,128 downwards.
ACAACTTAGAGAATAACCTGTAGAGCCAGTAGGGGTAGAAACTATTAAGCCATCTGCCCAATAAGACGTTAAATATTTATCGTTTAACCAGGTTTCCACGGTGATCATGGAAGTTGTATTTTTTCTGCTCACCGCTATTTCATTCAGTGCATAATTTGTCTCTCCAATTTCTTCGCTTTTTGGACTTGTCTCTATGCACAAAACTGTTCTTTCTGAAATCTCATACTTTTTTTGAAGGATAGAAGAAATACTCTTCTTAATCTCTTCCTTTTGAATAGTGGCAAGAAAACCGAGTCTTCCAGTATTAATCCCTAAAATAGGAATGTTAAGATCCTGTATATAGTTGATGGATTTTAAAATAGTACCATCTCCACCGATGCTAAAAAAAAAGGTCATAAGAATTGTCTAGCTCTTTAAAAGTGCTAAAATGATTATACTCTTTGCTTAGTATTTTATGCTCATGAATGAGTTGAAGGAAATTTTTTTCAACAAATACCTCAATATTTTCTTGATTTAGTATATCAAAAAGCTCCTTTATATAAATACCAGAATCTTTGTGATAAAATTGACCGTAAATCCCTATTTTCATCTTTATATATTAAGGTACTTATCCAAATATCTGGAGCGTTCTTTTAAATTCTTGCTATAAAGGTCCTCTTGATGTTCAGAAATTATGGTATAGCCATACCTTCTAAGTGTTTGTAAAATTTCATTTAAACCCGAGGCATTTACTTTTACAGTGATTTGTGTAAGGTCATTTTCCTGTAAAGAAACAAACATTCCGGAAATCCGGGCATTTTGGGATTCTATAATCTGGCCTATTTCGCTAAATGAATAATCTAAACTCCCTTTCTCTAGAACAACTATTCCTCCAGCTTCATTAAGAAACGGCGTTTCGTTAAATTGATGCAGAATATCACTAAGCTCTAAATAGCCAAGATATTGATTTTCTAATCCTAAAACTGGTAAAATATTGGTTTGCTGTTGGGCAAATGTTTCTAAGGTTTCCAACCAATTGTCAGATAATCGTGCATAAAAGCCTTCCAGAGCGTATTGATAATCGGAAATTGTTTTTTCTGAATTAAAACATCGCACATCATTTTCAGAAATACATCCCAAATAAACATCTTCTTTCCCGACAGGCAAATGAGAATAGGTGAGCTCATTGAACTTTTCCTTTAGATCACCTATTTTATCGGTAACCTGACAGATCTCCATGTCGTTTATTATATAACTCTCAATACTCATAATTCCTCTTCATTTTAATGCAAATTAATTAAAATTATATTCAATAAGGCATCTGCATCTTTGTATTTTTGTTAATTCAAAGCCAAATAAAATGACTCATTTAAGTGTAAATATCAATAAAATTGCCACACTAAGAAATGCTAGAGGTGGTAATGTTCCAGATTTAGTTCAATTTACGAAGGATATAGAATCTTTTGGGGCTGAAGGAATCACGGTTCATCCCAGGCCGGACGAGCGCCATATTAGATATCAGGACGTTTTTGATCTTAAGCCAGTGGTAAAAACTGAATTTAATATTGAAGGGAATCCAATCCCTAAGTTTATCGATTTGGTTTTGAAAGCAAAACCTACTCAAGTAACCTTGGTGCCGGATGCTGTGGATGCTATCACCTCCAATGCGGGTTGGGATACCATTCAGCATAAAAATTTTTTAAAAGAAGTTATTTCAGAATTTAAGAGGAATAACATTAGAACTTCCATTTTTGTAGATCCAAATGTGAAGATGGTGGAGCATGCGGCAAAAACTGGTACAGATAGAATAGAATTGTATACTGAAGGTTATGCGGAAGAATTTGGAAAAGGAAATAAAGACGCTGTAAAGATATATACAGATTGTGCTAAAATGGCTATTGAAATGGATCTGGGTTTAAATGCGGGTCATGATCTTTCCTTGCAAAATATTCAATATTTTAAGCAAGAAGTTCCTGGATTGCTAGAGGTTTCTATTGGACATGCCTTAATTACGGAATCTCTTTATTTTGGTTTAGAAACAACAATTAAGAGGTATTTAAAATTACTGAAAGGATGATAAAATTAAATGCGACCGTCATAGGGGAAGGTATTCCATTCTTAATCCTTCATGGGTTTTTAGGGATGAGTGATAACTGGAAAACCCTCGGCAGTAAGTTTTCGGAAAATGGGTTTCAGGTTCATTTATTAGATCAGCGCAATCATGGTAGAAGTCCTCATACTTCAGAAATGAATTATAAGGTAATGGCTCAGGACATTAAACATTACTGCGAAGAAAACAATTTAAAGAATATTGTGCTGCTTGGGCATTCTATGGGTGGGAAAGTGGCTATGCAGGTAGCGGGAGATTTTCCGGAATTGTTACAAAAACTTATCGTTGTAGATATTTCTCCAAAATATTATCCGCCTCATCATCATGAAATATTAAAAGGTCTAGAAGCTTTAGATAATGAAACGATCACCTCCAGAGGAGATGCTGAAGATTTCTTAGCCAAATTTGTTCCGGATAAAGGAACCCGGCTTTTTCTTCTGAAGAATTTATACTGGAAAACCAAAGAAAAACTTTCTCTTAGATTGAACTTGGAAGTATTGAGCAATTCTGGAGAAGATATTGGCGCTGCACTTTCAGAAAAAATCATTTTTTCTAAACCTACTTTATTTATTCGGGGAGGAAATTCGGGGTATATCACTGAAGAAGATAATACTTTAATACATAAGCACTTCACAAATTCCGAAATCAAAACTATAGAAAATGCTGGGCATTGGATACATGCTGAGAAAATGAATGAATTTTATCGACTAGTATTATCGTTTCTGTAGTTTTCTGTTAAATTTATTATGTACGCATAATAAATTTATTCATTTCCTTGCGTAATTTATAATTTATGCTAATTTTGAGGCATCCATAAAAAAACATATTAACTCTAAATTTAATTATGAAAAAACTATTATTTCTAGCGGTTTTCGCGTTGACTACCGCAGTAACCTATGCCGGAGGGTATCGTGTGAGTTTGCAGGGGCAGCGGGCTTTGGCAATGGGACATACCGGAGTGGCAGTCGTAAACAGTGCAGAACTTGGGTTTTTTAACCCTGCTGGATTAGTGTATTTAGAGAATAAGTTAAACGTATCTGTTGGTGGGTTTGGAGTGTTTTCAGATGTTGTTTATCAAAATGTAGAAACTGGAGATTTTGCTAGAACAGATAGCGGTGTAGGAACACCCTTGTATTTGTATGCTTCCTATAAAGTTACAGATTGGCTTACGGCAGGCTTAAGTGTTTATACTCCTTACGGAAGTTCTGTGGAATGGGAAGACGACTGGGCAGGTTCACATCTTGTAAATAATATAGATCTTGCTGCAATTTACATTCAACCTTTATTGTCTTTAAAGTTAAACGAATATTTTAGCGTTGGGGGTGGACCAATATATGTGACTGGAAGTGTAAATTTCAATAGAAATCTAAATAGAACTTTAACTGATATCGATGGAAATAGAGCGGAAGTAACAGTAGATGCCTCTGGTGTTTCTAACTGGGGATGGTCTGCTAGTGCAATGTTTTCTCCAACCGAAGATTTAAGAATTGGTTTTAACTATAGATCTGAAATCATTTTGGAAGCGAAAGATGGGGATGCAGATTTTGAGAATATTCCAAACTCTCCTTTAACTCCATTCGAGGATACTCAATTTGATGCAGAATTACCTTTGCCGGCTGAACTTGCTGTAGGTTTTTCTTATGAATTTTGCGATAAATGGTTATTTGCATTCGACTATAATATGACTTTTTGGAGTGTTTACGAATCTTTGGATTTAGATTTTGCTAATCCTAACATTCCAGACTCTCAAAATGCTAGAATGTATGAAGACTCTTCTATCTATAGGTTCGGTCTTCAATATGAAACTAACGACATGTTCACCTTAAGAGCTGGATATTACTTTGATGAGTCTCCAGTGCAAGATGGGTATTTTGCTCCTGAAACGCCTCGTAACGATTCCAACAACTTTACTGCTGGACTTTCAGTTAATGTAAATGAGCGTTTTGCTATAGATGCCTCTTTCTTATATTCTAGGTTTAAAGAAATAGACGCGTCTTACGATTTTTATTTCGAAAACGGACAAGCAGTTCCATTTTCAGGAACCTACAAGTCTAGTGCATTTGTACCGGGAATAGGAATAACTTATAAATTATAATAGTTTAAACCAGATATTAAAAAATGAAAAATTATATAAAATATTTACCATTTCTGGCATTAGGAGTTATTTCTTGTGAGCCGGAACTAGACAATCCCGTAGATGAAGTCGGATTTTATTCTAATGGAGAAACAGACTTTTCCAATTTTGTAGCTTTAGGGAATTCACTAACTGCGGGATATGCAGATGGTGCCCTTTACATAACTGGGCAAGAAAATTCGTATCCTAATATTATGGCACAGCAATTTGCTAAAGTTCAGGAAACTCAATTGTTTACTCAGCCATTAGTAAATGACAATGCTGGAGGATTATTACTGGCAGGAAATCAAATTACTGCTAATAGATTTGTATTGGCTGTTGGTGCGAATGGAAGTCCGCGTCCTCAAATTTATACAGGAATGCAGCCTACTACAGATATTGCAAATGTATTATCTGGACCATTTAGCAACATGGGTGTGCCGGGAGCAAAAAGTTTCCATTTGGTAACTCCAGGTTATGGTGATGTTTCTGGAGTTCCAGTTGGAACTGCAAATCCATATTTTGTAAGGTTTGCTACAAGCCCTAGCTCAACTATTTTAGCTGATGCTGCCGCTCAAAACCCAAGCTTCTTTTCTGTATTTATAGGGAATAACGATGTGTTGAGTTTTGCGACTTCTGGTGGAGTTGGAGTAGATCAAACAGGAAATTTAGATCCAAGTACGTATGGAATGAATGATATTACGGATCCACAGGTTTTTGCTTCAGTTTATTCAACGATAGTAAATACAATGGTTGGAACAGGGGCAGATGGTGCTTTGGTGAATTTACCGGATGTAACTTCTATTCCATTTTTTACTACAGTTCCAAATAATGCATTGGTTTTAGATGCAGCAACGGCAGCAAACCTAACAGGTTTCTTCCAAGCAGTAGCAGGGATATTTGCACAAGGAGCAATCCAACAAGGTGTAGATCCTGCAGTAGCTCAAGCTTTAGCTGCTCAGTATGCACTTACATTTAGTGCAGGTCCAAATAGATTTTTAATAGATGTGCCGGTTTCTCAAACAAATCCTTTAGGGTTTAGACAAATGACAGAAGATGAATTATTAGTTCTTACTATAGATCAGGCAGCCTTAGCTCAAGGTTATGGTTCTGTGGTTTTAACTCCTGAAGTTTTACAGGTATTGGGGATCTTACAAACAGGAGGACAGCCAACTCCAGAACAAGCTCAGTTAGTATTAGCTGCGGTAAGCGGGGTAGACGATAAAGATGCTTTGGATAAAGATGAGTTGTCTGCAATTTCTACAGCTCAGGCTAGTTATAATGCAACTATAAAAGCCTTGGCGCAAGCTAATGGATTGGCATTTGTAGATGCTAGAGCTACATTAGCACAAGTTGCTAATGGTGGAATCCCATTTGATGGAGGTGTTGTGACTTCTCAGTTCGTAACAGGAGGTGGGTTTTCTCTAGATGGAGTACACCCAACTCCAAGAGGGTATGCCTTGGTTGCAAACACAATTATAGATGCGATTAATGCAACTTACAACTCCACAGTTCCAAAAGTAAATATCGGAGCTTATGGTACGGTTACTTTAAGTAATGATGTTCAATAATATTTCTTGATAGTATTCAACTAATTAAATTTTTGGATGCTAATAATTATATCATAAAAAACTAAAACGTCGGATTTATTCCGGCGTTTTTTTTGCATTTTTGTGAGATAATCAATCAAAAAAAACTAAAATATGAAGTTTCTAATACGCATTCTTTTAACCGCCGTAGCTGTAGTTTTACTGGCGAAATTTTTACCTGGCGTAACAGTTGCCGGTTACGTCACTGCGATTATTGTGGCGATTGTCTTGGCTATTCTTAATCTTATAGTGAAGCCAATTCTGGTTATTTTAACTTTACCGGTTACCATTGTTACTTTAGGTTTGTTTTTGTTAGTTATTAATGCGGTTATAATCTTGCTGGCAGATGCTTTTGTAAGCGGATTTGGAGTCGATGGATTCTTGATAGCCCTTATATTTAGTTTGTTGCTATCGCTTTTGCAAACAATATTATATTCCATACTAGGATCCGATTAGAAGAGTGCTGAAATTCAGCGTTTTGAAACTTTGCGAACAAGCGAAAAATGTGTACTTTTGCACACCAATTTTTATAACACGTTACAATGAATATTACCAGAGAGAATATTGATGAATTGAATGCGATAGTAAAAGTAGATATCGCGAAAGACGACTATACTGAAAAAGTAGATAAAATCTTAAAGGATTATAAGAAGAATGCGAATATTCCTGGATTTAGGAAAGGTCATGTTCCTATGGGAATGGTGAAGAAGCAATACGGGAAAGCTGTATTGGTAGATGAGGTGAATAAATTATTGCAAGACGCTTTAAATAAATATTTAACTGAAGAAAAATTAGATGTTCTTGGTAATCCGTTACCAAAAGAGCAAGATAATTTTAACTGGGATCAGGATAATTATTCTTTTGAATTCGAATTAGGTTTAACTCCACAATTCGACGTGAATTTGAAGACTAAAAAGCCTATCACTCATTACAATATTGTGGCAGGTGAAGAGATGATCAAAAATCAGATCACTCATATCCAGAAGCAATATGGGAAGTTGGTTTCTAAAGAGGTAGCTGAAGAAGGAGATATCGTAGCAGGAACTTTCGTAAATGAAGACGAGAATATAGATAATTTAGGGACTATTACTTTAGACCAATTAAAAGGAAAGAAGAATCTAAATAAATTAGTTGGAGCTAAAAAAGGGGATGTTATCAAATTGAAAACTAAAGGCCTTTTTGAAGATGATCACCAATTAGAAAAAGTTCTTAATGTAGAACATGATAGAATTCATGATTTAGATGTTGAGGTGACTCTTACCGTAACTGAAATTAATCATCAGGAATCTGCAGAGTTGAATCAAGAATTGTTTGACAAGCTTTTCCCAAATTCAGAAGTGAAAAATGTAGAAGATCTTAAAGAAAAGATCAAAGAAGATGCTTCAAAACAATTTCAGCAACAAAGCGATCAGCAATTATTGAATGATGTCACTGAAGCTTTAATAGAAAACAACAAATTTGATCTTCCAAAAGAATTTCTTCAGAAATGGATCCGCACAGCAGGTGAGAAGCCATTAACAGAAGAAGAAGCTAAAGAAGAATTTGTAAAGAGTGAGCAAGGTTTAAGATTTCAATTAATCGAAGGGAAATTGATCCGTGAGAACAATTTGGAAGTAAAATTTGAAGATCTTAAAGAATTCACAACGGCTAGAATCAAGGAGCAAATGGCTCAATTCGGGCAAATGAATCCTTCAGAAAAAGAACTGGATGATATCGCTGCGCGTGTACTTTCAAACCAAGACGAGATCAAACGTTTATCTGAGCAATTGATGAACGAAAAGCTGTTAGGATTCTATAAAGAAAACATCAGTTTAAAACAAAAAGAGGTTACTTACGAAGACTTTGTTAAAGAAATCTACAAGTAGACTTTCTTGAAATTTATACATATCTTTAAGGCGTTAAACCAATGGTTATAACGCCTTATTTACTTAAATAGAGAATATAAACAGCTATGAATTACGGAAAAGAATTCGAAAAATACGCCATAAAAGATCATGGCATCAACGGGAATTATTACGATAAAATTATCACGAGTATGAACCCAATGGGGATGACCCCAAATATTATTGAAGAACGCCAAATGAATGCTGTGGCAATGGACGTTTTTTCACGGTTAATGATGGACAGAATTATCTTTTTAGGTACGGGCATCAACGACCAAATCGCTAATATTATTCAAGCGCAACTTTTGTTTTTAGAAAGTACAGATGCTGCTAAGGACATCCAAATTTACATTAACTCTCCGGGCGGAAGTGTGTATGCAGGTCTTGGAATCTACGATACGATGCAGTTTATTAAACCGGACGTGGCAACAATCTGTACGGGAATGGCAGCTTCTATGGGAGCGGTATTGTTATGTGCAGGAGAAAAAGGAAAACGTAGTGGATTGCCACATTCTAGAGTTATGATTCATCAGCCTTTAGGTGGCGCACAAGGACAAGCGAGTGATATAGAAATTACTGCACGTGAGATCCTTAGCTTGAAAAAGGAATTGTATGATATTATTGCAAAGCACAGTGGTCAATCTTACGACAAAATTGAAGAGGATAGCGATAGAGACTTCTGGATGAAAGCAGATCGTGCGAAAGAGTATGGGATGATAGATGAAATCCTAACCCGCGACAAATAGAATGATTTAGGATACTGCCGGTATATTTCATATATTCTGGAAGCAGTATTTAAAATATTGAAATTGAAAGAAATGGCGAAAGATGATTTAGAGTGTTCCTTTTGTGGAAGGAAAAAACCAGAAACAGATCTCCTGATTGCAGGTTTAGATGCACACATTTGTGATAAATGTATCGAACAGGCTCATGGGATTGTTTTGGAGGAATCAAAACAAGGAGGTGCCAAAGAGTTGTTATCAGATTTGATGCTTAGTAAGCCGAAGGTAATAAAAGCCTTTTTAGATGAATACATTATAGGACAGGAAGCTACTAAAAAAAGTAATGTCTGTGGCGGTTTATAATCACTATAAAAGATTATTGCAACCTAAAAGCGAAGACGATATTGAAATTCAAAAGAGTAATATCGTTATGGTAGGGGAGACCGGAACTGGAAAAACCCTCATGGCAAAAACAATCTCTAAGATGTTAAATGTTCCTTTGGCTATTGTAGATGCTACAGTTTTAACGGAAGCTGGTTATGTAGGAGAAGATGTAGAAGGAATTCTTACGAAGCTTTTACAGGCTGCAGATTACAATGTAGATAAAGCCCAACGCGGTATTGTTTTTATAGATGAAATAGATAAGATTGCTCGTAAAAGCGATAATCCTTCAATTACCCGAGATGTTTCCGGAGAAGGAGTTCAACAGGCATTATTGAAGTTGTTGGAAGGAACTACTGTAAATGTTCCGCCAAAGGGAGGAAGAAAGCATCCAGATCAAAAATTTATAGAAGTTGATACTGAAAATATTTTATTCATTGCAGGTGGAGCTTTTGATGGTATCGAAAGAAACATCAGTAAGCGTTTAAACATGCAGGCTGTTGGATTTAGCGCTTCCCAGAGTGAAGATAAAATAGAGCGCACCAATCTTCTGAAATATATTATTCCGAAGGATTTAAAAGATTATGGGTTGATTCCTGAAATCATTGGACGTCTACCAGCTCTTACGTATATGGATCCATTAGATAAGGATACGTTAAGAGCAATTCTAACAGAGCCTAAAAATGCCATTATTAAACAATACAAGAAGTTGTTTGAAATGGATGACATTTCTTTTGAAATTACTGAAGATGCACTTAACTATATAGTTGGAAAAGCTGTAGAATATAAATTGGGAGCAAGAGGATTACGATCTTTGTGTGAGGCAATTTTAACCGATGCGATGTTCGAAATGCCGGAAGGTGAAGAAAAAGAACTTATCGTGACAAAAGAATATGCAGAAGACAAATTAAATAAATCTACCATAAGCAAGCTGAAAGCGGTTTCTTAAACGGAGATTAGATTTTTTAAAAAGCCATCTGTAGTATTTACAGATGGCTTTTTTAATATCTTTAATTTTTAAAATTTCAAATGATGGAAGAATCAAAGAGCAAACAATGGAATTGGAAAATGATCTTGATATTCGTTGTGGTTTTTTTTAGTTGTAAGTCAGATTCTATCAGATTGGGAACATTTTAAAGAAGGATTATTTTCTGCTTTTTAAGCGAAAGAGTTATAATTTAATTTAGTTTTTTTAGAGTCTTTTGCCCTACATTAATTTATAACAGTTGTCAGATTGAAAGCCCCGAAACTTCGGGCGAAACCTCCCTTTTAAATTGAAAAGTTCTCGACTGCGCTCGAACAGACAAAAGCGATGAAGTTTATTATTTGAAAAATCAATAAAAAAAACCCGTTTCAAATTTTGAAACGGGTTTTAATATTTAATATGCTGCGCCATTACCATTACATCATTCCGGGCATACCTCCACCATTCCGCCTGGCATTCCGCCACCAGCGCTATCTTCTTTAATATCTATTAAAGCGCATTCTGTAGTTAAGATCATTCCGGCAACAGAAGCAGCATTTTCTAATGCAATTCTTGTTACTTTCTTAGGATCTATAATACCTGCTTTTAGCATATCTACATAAGTATCGGTTTTAGCATCGTAACCAAAATCTTTTTTACCTTCCAGTACTTTGTTGATTACCACGGCACCTTCACCACCAGCATTTTCAACAATAGTACGTAAAGGAGATTCTATCGCTTTATTCACGATTTGGATACCAGTCATTTGGTCTGCATTTTCACCTTTTAAGCTCTCAAGAACTTTCTTGGCTCTAACCAATGCAACACCACCACCGGCAACAATACCTTCTTCAATAGCCGCACGAGTTGCATTTAATGCATCGTCCACACGGTCTTTCTTTTCTTTCATTTCAACCTCTGAAGCAGCACCTACATAAAGTACAGCAACACCACCAGCTAATTTAGCTAGACGCTCTTGAAGTTTTTCTTTATCGTAATCTGAAGTAGTAGATTCTATTTGAGCTTTAATTTGTTGAACACGCTCTTTGATAACTTTATTATCTCCAGCTCCGTTTACTAAGGTTGTATTGTCTTTATCAATAGCAACTTTTTCAGCAGTTCCTAACATATCTAAAGTAGCATTTTCTAAAGAGAAACCTCTTTCTTCAGAAATTACAGTACCTCCGGTAAGAATTGCGATATCTTCCAACATTGCTTTTCTTCTGTCTCCAAATCCTGGAGCTTTCACTGCAGCAATTTTTAAAGATCCACGAAGTTTGTTTACTACTAAAGTAGCAAGTGCTTCACCATCTACATCTTCAGCGATAATCAATAAAGGTTTTCCTGATTGAGCAACCGGTTCCAAGATTGGAAGTAGGTCTTTCATAGAAGAGATCTTTTTGTCATATAACAAGATATATGGATCTTCAAGATCTGAAGTCATTTTCTCGCTATTAGTAACAAAATATGGAGAAAGGTATCCTCTATCGAATTGCATCCCTTCAACAACATCTACATGAGTCTCAGTTCCTTTAGCTTCTTCAACAGTAATTACACCATCTTTTCCAACTTTTTGGAAGGCTTGAGCTATTAATTCACCAATATGGTCATCATTATTAGCAGAGATAGATGCTACTTGCTTTATTTTTTCTGAAGAGTTTCCAACTTCTTTCGCTTGTTTGGTAAGATCTGCTGTAATTGATTCCACAGCTTTATCTATACCTCTTTTAAGATCCATCGGGTTTGCACCTGCAGCAACGTTCTTAAGACCTTCTGCTACGATAGCCTGAGCCAACACAGTTGCTGTAGTAGTACCATCACCGGCAAGATCATTGGTTTTAGAAGCAACTTCCTTCACCATTTGAGCTCCCATATTCTCAAGCGTGTCCTCTAATTCTATTTCTTTAGCAACGCTAACACCATCTTTTGTAACCACAGGGGCACCAAAAGATTTTCCAATAATTACGTTACGACCTTTAGGTCCTAAAGTAACTTTTACAGCATTTGCTAATGCATCTACTCCGCGCTTTATTCCGTCGCGGCTTCAAGATTAAATTTAATATCTTTTGCCATTGTTTTTAGTTTTTTGAAAACTTCAGCTTGTATTTATGCTAGGCATAAAAGCGAAATTTTATTTTAGTTAATAAATTATAGATTCTAATTTCAAAATGCAGAAGGCATTTTAAATGTGTAAGGGTTTACACTATTGCAAGAATATCATCTTCTCTCATGATAAGATAATCTTTCCCTTCCAATTTTAGTTCGGTACCAGAATATTTACCATAAAGTACTTCATCACCAACCTTAACGGTCATGTCATGTTTTTTGGTCCCTTTTCCAACTGCAACTACTTTACCTTTTTGTGGTTTTTCTTTTGCGGTTTCAGGAATATAAATACCAGATGCTGTTTGAGTCTCGGCAGCAGCAGGCTCGATAAGTACTCTGTCTGAAAGAGGTTTAATTTTTAAAGCCATTATGAAATGTATTTTAGTTAATTAATTTAATTTGTACAGAGCCTAATTGACCAAAATTATGCCACGCCAATTATACTGACATTATGAAACAAAAAAATGCCAGCTTATGACAAGCTGGCATTGTATATTATAAGGAAAAGTTTATTATTCCTGCTCTGGCTCTTGTTCAGTTTGAATTGGAGTTTGAGTAGCTTCTGGAACTGTATTTTTAATTGTCCCATCGTTATCGATAACTCTAGACTCAGAAATGCCACTTCCATCCATAACTGTAATGTTAGAAAGTAGGATTAAAGCCAACATTAAAGTAGCAAGAGTCCAAGTACTTTTATCTAAAAAGTCTCCAGTTTTCTTTACTCCTCCTATTTGTTGACCTCCGCCACCTCCAAATGAAGATGAAAGTCCGCCCCCTTTAGGGTTTTGTACCATAATTACTACTACTAGCAAAAATGCTACAATGATTATCAACGCTAAAAAAAATTGTGAATGTGCTCATTCTTTTCCTGTATTATTTTCTTGTAATTTCTTAATTGCCCGAATTTGGTCTGCAAAGAAACCACTTTTTTCGGGATTTTTCAAACTTAAAATCTTGAAAGCTTGAATTGCTTTTTTATAGTTTTTTTGTTCCAAATAAACCCTCGCCAAAGTTTCTGTCATTAGGGCCTCCGGAGGCACGGTTCTGTCTAATGCTATATTGGAATTTGTAGCAGGTTTAATTGGTTTTATCTTTGGGCTTTTCGAAATAAAATTATCTATAAGCTGCGATTTTCTGGATTTTAATGAGGGCTTCTTTTTTTGATTAGAAATGTTGCGCTCAATAGGAGTTGCTCTGGTTAAACTAAGCCACTCTGAAAAAGAATGTGATTCCTTCGCATTAAATTCTAAAGGCTTTCCAATGCTTATTGGAGATTCTTCAGAAGCCTTATTTTCTTTTATTACAACTTCAGGTGCAGCTTCTAATTTTTCAAATAAGAAAGGATCCATTACCTGATCCGATTCTATTTGCTTCATTTTTATAGCTTCATTTATAGCAAGGCTTTTAGTTCCGAAAACTTCTTCAGGTTCAAAAACCGTGATATTTCTTAAATTTTCTTCCTGATTCTTGATTTGCAGCGCAACTTTATCTTGAAGAAAATTTGCTGAAGTAATAAAATCGAATAAAACACTCCTATCTAAAGTATGCGCAGCTGTTCTTCTAAGTTCAGAGTTGTATTTAGGACTATCCATAGAATGTAGACCCTTAAGATAAGTCGCTCTTGCAGCCTGAAAAAATGGAAATCTCTCTAAAATAGATTCCAACTCGGCTATTTCTGACGATTTTACAGAAGCAGAATTTTCAAATAAGGAAGTTAATTCTTTAGAATTCATTACCAATTTGTAAGCGTTGCATTAAAAATATCCTGAGTAATTCTGGTATAAATCTCTTCCAGGGCAGTGTCTAGAATGGCGCCTATTAATTGGTCATTTGCTCCATAATCATAATAAAAAGAAAATCTCCTTTCTAGATCCTTCTCTGGTTGTAAGGTATTATAATATCTAAGATTCACCGAAATGGTTAGCCTATTTTGAGCAGCAGTGTTTTGTGCAGTTGCCGTAATTGGTGCAACATAATAATCTATTATTTCACCTTCATAAATAAGATCTCCTCCTTCATTTGTTAAGCTTAAATTAGTTTGATTCTGAATAAGATCTTGAAGCTGTAATGTAAAGGTTCTGTCAATTCCCGGTTCAACTCTATCTGCAGTATTCTGGAAATAGTTTACTTGAAAAGTTTTAGCTGCACCGGTATCGGCACCGGTAAAAGAGTATAAGCCACAGGATTGAAAACTGAGCAGTAAAAGGCAACTTAAAATAAAAACAAACTTTTTCATTTACTATTATAATTTAAATACTTCTAAAAACCTGAAACCTGAAAC